>JAEDKW010000055.1 GCA_016295615.1 Oscillospiraceae bacterium
TTGCGAAAAAAAAGAGACCGCCACAAGATGTTGTGGCAGCCTCTTTTTCGTTTCCGAAATATAGTTTTTTGCGGCAAACGCAATTTTTGTCTCGTTATTTTGGCAAAATTTTCTTCCCATTTTTGTTCAAAATAGTCAAAATCGTTCCGACACACGAATTGCGCCGACGGTTTTCCTGCCCGATCGGGCGGGATTTCCACAATCGTCCGGACGGATCGCGGGTGCTCCGGACGGCGCGGGACTGCTTTAATTCTCCTCCGTCTGTGCAAGCTCCGCCCGCTTTTTGCGCATCTGCTCGGCAGAGGTGGCGCGGAAGTTGGCGCGGGACTGCTTCACCTCATCAAGCGCCATCTGGATCGCTTCCTCCGTGCGGCGCAGGGCGTCCTCCGTATACTCATTGGCGACGCGGTACAGTTCGCGGGAACGGTCCTCCGCCTTTTTGATGATCTCGTGGCTCTTTTCGCGCGCGGCGCTGAGCACCTCCGTCTCAGAGACCTTGCTCTTGGCGTCAAGCTCCGCCTTCTGCATCATGCGCTCCACCTCACGCTTGGCAGACTCCACATACTCCTCCTTGGCGCGGATCAGTTCCTGTGCGCGCTTGAGCTCAACGGGGAGCTGCGCGCGGATCTCATCGATCAGGTCGAGCGCCTCGTCGCGGTTGATCATGCACTTCTCGCCGGACAGCGGCGCATTTTTCGCATTGTCGATCATGTCAAAAAGCATATCGATAAGGTGCTGTACATCGTTATTTGCCATTGTTCTGCCATCCTTTCACAAGTTTCGCCGCCGGCAGCGGCATGTAATTTTCCAGCGGCTGAGCGTATTTGATCATCTCGCGCACCATCGTCGAGCTGATGTGTGCAAGCGTCGGCTCCGCCGGGATCACGATCGTGTCCAGCTGCGGGCAGAGAGAGCGATAGATCTGCGCCATCGTGTATTCTTCGTCAAAATTCGAGCCGCAGCGTGTGCCGCGCACCAGCGCCAGCGCGCCGTGCTCGCGGGCAAAATCCGTCAGAAGTCCGCTCCACAGCGCCGCCTCGACATTTTCAAGCCCCGCAACGGAAGCCTGCAGCAGCGCAAGGCGCTGCTCCGGGGTAAACATCGGCGATCTTTTCTCCCCGTTGCTGACCGCGCAGACGATCACCTTGTCAAACAGCCGGCTCGCCCGCTCGATGATGTTCATGTGACCCAGCGTCACCGGGTCAAAGGAGCCGGGAAAAACGGCAATTCTCATTCCTCTTCCTCCCCACCGCGATGGTAAATGGTCACCTTGATCTTGCCGTAGCGGTATTCCCGATAGATACTGTAGGGCGCGCAGAGCGCCGGCAGCGTCTTTTCCAACGGGCTTTCCGCTACAATTATACCATGAGGCGACAAAATGTCAAACCTTGCGATGTGGGCAAGGGCGCGCTCCAAAAGATCCTCCGCGTAGGGCGGATCGAGAAAAACGATGTCAAACTTCGTGCGCAGCGAGGAAAGATAGCCCATCGAATCGCCGCAAACGACCTGCGCGCGGTCGGAAAGCCGGCAGAGCGCAAGATTTTCCCTGATCAGCTTCACCGCATCCGTGCGCCTGTCCACAAAAACGGCGGACTGTGCGCCGCGGGAGAGCGCCTCGATGCCGAGCTGTCCCGTCCCGGCGAACAGGTCGAGCACGCGCGCATCCTCCACATCGAACTGAATGCAGTTGAAAATGCTCTCCTTGACCTTATCCGTGGTCGGGCGGGTCTCCGTACCCTTTAATTCGTTCAGCCGGCGTCCGCGCGCCGAACCGGTGATCACTCTCATTTCAATCTCCTCACTTCAAAGCGGTAATCGCGCAGTACACAAGCGACAGTGCCATCACGGTGCTGAACGCCCTGCGGTGCGCGGCATACAGGCGGCGGAACGCGCTGCCGAACGCGCCCCAGCACAGCGTTGCGCAGAGCATACACGCCGTGTTGACCACCGCCACCAGCAAAATGACGGACGGGGCGGTCGAATGGGCGATCACATAGACGGAATACACGCTCAGATTGCACACCCAGCTTTTGATATTCAGGCACTGGAGCAAAATACCCTGGCGGTAGGTAGACTCCCCCGTTTGCTCCTTCTGCGCGTTCTGCGCGGCAAATCCGGAGCGCAGCATCGAATAGGCAAGATAGAGCATATATGCCGCGCCCAGCCACTTCAGATACGGGATCAGCGCCGGGATCACCGATGCGAGCATCACGTTCAGCGCGCCGCAGAGCAGAAGCTTGACAAAAAAGCTCGCAGCGCTGGCGGTGATATACTTTCGCGCGCCGGCAAGTCCGTAATTCGCGCTCAAATAGAGCGACATCAGGTTATTCGGTCCCGGCGTGATGCACGTCACAACGATATAAAGCAGCATTGCGGTCCAATCCATGGTTCTCTCTCCCTTTAGTTTTTCTCTCTTTCTCCTACATACTACGAAAAAGGCGCGCATTTTTCAATAGACAGTTTGATTTTTGTGTACCGCGTCAATACGAAAATTTGTCTTGTTATTCTTCCCGATTTCGTATATAATACCGAAGTTACCACAGCAATCGTACCGACTATGGAGAAAGGAGACCCTTTCCATGATCAGGCTCCAAACCGAAAAAGGCGAAGTCATCATCTCCGATGCCGTCCTTTCCAATATTACAGGTGCCGCGGCAACCAGCTGCTTCGGCGTCAAGGGCATGGCATACCGCTCCATGACGGACGGTCTTGTCCATCTGCTGCGCCGCGAGGCGATGAGCAAGGGCGTACACATTACGCCGCACGACGAGGGCGATATTTCCATCGAGCTGCACATCGTCGTTGAGCACGGGGTCAATATTGCCGCCGTCTGCCGCTCCATCATCTCTCAGGTGCGCTATCTTGTCAATGAGAACACGGGCGCCAAAATCCGCAGTGTTGACGTCTGCGTCGACAGCATGAACATGTGATTCAGAAGGAGACTTTCCTATGCACGATACCATCACCGGTGCTCTGTTCAAGGAGATGCTGCTCTTCGGCACAGCTTCTGTCACGCAGGCACAGCAGATCATCAACGACCTCAATGTTTTCCCCGTTCCGGACGGCGACACGGGCACGAACATGAGTCTCACCATACAGACCGCAGCGCAGGAGCTCAAAAAGATCGACCCGGTAAGCGTCGATCAGGTCGCGTCCGTGACCGCAAGCGCCTTGCTGCGCGGTGCGCGCGGCAACTCCGGGGTCATCCTCTCGCTCCTTTTCCGCGGCATCTCCAAGGGACTCAAGGGGCTCAAAACCGCTGACGGCTGCGCTTTTGCCGCCGCCATGCAGGAGGGCGTCGCGACCGCCTACAACGCGGTCATGAAGCCCGCGGAGGGCACGATCCTGACCGTCTCCCGCCTTGCCGCCGACCGCGCGATGGAGGCAAGCAAGGAAAACAACAGCATCGAGTACGTTTTGGAGCAGGCCATCGCTCAGGGCGAAGCCACGCTCAAAGAAACGGTCAACATGAATCCCGTGCTGAAGAAAGCCGGCGTTGTCGATGCCGGCGGCAAGGGCTTTCTGGTGATTCTGGGCGGCATGCTCTCCGCGCTGCGCGGCGAGGAAATGCCCGAGCTTACCACGGAAGGTGCACAGGACAAGGCGAATTTCGGCGCGCTGTCGCTTGAGGACATCACCTTCACCTTCGACACGGTCTTCATTGTCCGCAAGGTGCTCGGCAAATCCATTGAGCCGCTGCGCAAGTATCTTGATTCGATCGGCGACTCTCTCGTCATCGGCGAGGATGACGAGACCTTTAAGGTCCACGTCCACACCGACATCCCCGGCAATGCCCTCACCGAGGCGCAGAAGTACGGCACGCTTGAGCTTGCCAAGATCGAAAACATGCGCACGCAGGCGGAGGAGCTTGCCGCAGGCAGGCAGGTGCAGAGCACAGACGACCTGACCGCGGTCGAGGAGGAGCTGGAACGGTCCATGGAGCCGCCGAAGGCGTTCGGCTTCCTCGCCGTCTGCGCAGGCAGCGGTCTTGCCGAGGTCTTTACCGATCTGGGCGCGGACGGCATCATCTCCGGCGGACAGACGATGAATCCCTCCACGGAAAGCATCCTCAACGAGATTCAGAAGGTCAACGCCAGAACGGTCTTCGTTCTGCCGAACAACAAGAACATCATTATGGCGGCGCAGCAATGCATTGGTCTGACGGACAAGGAGGTCATCGTCATCCCGACCGCGACCGTGCCGCAGGGCATCAGCGCCATGATGGTCGTGGATCCCGAAGAAGCCGACGCCGCAGCGATCGAAGCGGCGATGACGGCAGCCGCGCAGAACACTTCCACCGCGCAGATCACCCACGCCGCGCGCGATTCCGATTTTGACGGCTTTGAGATCCACGAGGGGGACTATCTCGCGCTCATGGACGGCAAGCTCTTCGGCACCGACCGCGACATTGCGTGCCTGCTGGAGGATCTTTCCGATGAAGCCGCCGCACGCAGCGCGGAATTTGTCAGCCTGTTCTACGGCGAAGACGTCAGCGGTGAGGATGCGCAGAAGACGCTGGAGCTTTTCGAGCGCAAGTGCCCCAACGCGGAGGTCACCCTCCTTTCGGGCGGACAGCCGGTCTACTATTACATTATCTCCATCGAATAAAAAAGAGCAGAGAAAACTTTCTCTGCTCTTTTTTGCGATTTTACGATGTAAAAATCCGGTTCGGAACGGCATTGCGACGGTTGTCTCCCCTTCGCGGCGCGGTGCCGGCGCAGAAGGCTTTCCGCTCAGATCGCCCTGCTTAAAAGCCTGAGGATCTGGTCCGCGTGGCGGTACTCGTCTTTCGACATGGCGTGGAACATCTGCTCAAGGCAGTAATCCAGCGTTTCCTCTCCGGCTCTGAAATAATTGTAGCCGCCGCAGGCCTTTTCGTGGTAAAAGCGGCGAAGACACGCACGGTAGCCGTCGCGGCAGTTCTGCTCCGCGCATACGCGTGGGCAGTAAGTCTCCCCCGTTGTGAGATAGATCGCCGCCATAAGCTGCCGCGCATGGCGCTCCTCGTCGCATGATATCGCATGGAACACACGCCGCGCCTCCTGCGTGGGCGCACTGCGGGAAAAGCTCCGGTACATTTGCTTTGCAGCAAGTTCATCCCTCACAAACCCCTTGAGCACCTCCACCGACTCCATTGCCAGCGTCCCCATGCAGCACGGATTGCTCTGCGCGCCGGGCAGCGACAGCTCGCTGTTTTCGGTCTGTCCCGTCTCCGCCGTGGTTTTCGCCGTTTCCTCACCGGCGTGCGGATAAGGGTTTTCCGCCGGCGCTACCCTGCGCCACACCCGTTCGCAGCAGGCATAATCGTAAGCGCTGTTTGTTTTTTCCTCCATCACGATTCCTCCTTGCAGTCTCTTTCTCTATCCTATGAGCCTCTCTTTGAATTCTTCCCGCTTTTTTGCTTCTCTGCCGGTTCGGCAGGCACTTCAGGCGACCGCTGCGCGCTTCGCCGAAACAAAGAGTTTTATAAGGCGGAAATTCATTGATTTTTCTGTTAGAAATTGGTATACTAACATTTGCTGTAACTTTTACAAGGAGGCTGGGTCATGCTTCAGCTGAAAAACATCACCTATACCGTCTCCACGCCTGAGGGCGAGCAGACAATTCTGAATCATATTTCCGTTGATATCCCCGATCACAGGCTCGTTGTCTTCACCGGTCCCAACGGCGGCGGCAAAACGACGCTTGCCAAGGTCATTATGGGTCTTGTCACCCCGACCAGCGGTCAGATCCTCTACGACGGACAGGACATCACCGGTCTCGGCATCACGGAGCGCGCCAGACTCGGCATCAGCTACGGATTCCAGCAGCCGCCGCGTTTCAAGGGCATCACCGTGCGCAACCTTCTGACCATTGCCGCGGGCGACGAAAAGCTCTCCAAGGATAAGTGCTGCAAGTATCTCACGCAGGTCGGTCTTTGCGCCAACGATTACCTTGACCGCGAGGTGGATACCAGTCTTTCCGGCGGCGAGGTCAAGCGCATTGAGATCGCGTCGCTTCTCGCCCGCCACTCCAAGCTCATGATCTTTGACGAGCCGGAAGCCGGTATCGATTTGTGGAGCTTTGCCCGTCTGACCGAGACCTTTGAGCATATCCACCGCCAGCACAGCGCGACGATGATCATCATCTCCCATCAGGAGCGCATCATCCGGCTTGCCGATGAGATCATCGTGGTCGGCGGCGGCGAGCTGAAGCATCGCGGCACAACGTCTGAGATCTTCCCGCTCATCATGGCGGACACGCTGGGCTCCTGCCCGGTGCTGAACAAATAAGGAGGGAGGGCGCAGCATGATCACCGAGATCGACCAGGCATTACTGGAAAAGATCGCCGACCTTACGGGCAAGCCCGTCGGCGCGTTCAACATCCGCAAGGACAGCGGCTGCGAGGCACGCCAGTCCACGGAGCATATCGAGATCACCCCAAAGACCGACGGCAAGGAGGGCATCGACATCCGCGTCAAGGACGGCACCAGGGGCGAAACCTGCCATATTCCCGTCATCATCAGCAAAACCGGCGTAACGGAGATGGTCTATAACGACTTTTATATCGGCGAGAACTGCGATGTTGACATTATCGCCGGCTGCGGCATCCACAACTCCGGCTGCAACGAAAGCCGCCATGACGGCGTACACACCTTCCATATCGGCAAAAACTCCCGCGTCCACTACGCCGAAAAGCATTACGGCGAGGGCGACGGCGAAGGAAAAAACATCATGAATCCGCAGACGATCGTCTATCTTGACGAGGGTGCGAGCATCCAGATGGAAACCGTTCAGATCCGCGGCATCGACTCCACCAGACGCTATACGAAGCTGGTGTGCGGCAAGGACGCCGAGGCTGTCATCACCGAGCGTCTGCTCACCCACGGTCATCAGCACGCCGAATCCGACATGGTCATCGAGCTCAACGGCGAGGACTCCAGAGGGCGCGTCATCTCCCGCTCCGTTGCGCAGGACGAATCGAAGCAGGTCTTTCGTCCCGTTGTCATCGGCAACGACAGGTGCTTCGGTCACGTCCAGTGCGACTCGATCATCATGGGCAGCGCCAGGATCGAATCCGTTCCCGCCATCACCGCCAACTCCACCGAGGCGCAGCTCATTCACGAGGCCGCCATCGGCAAGATCGCCGGCGACCAGCTGTTGAAGCTTCAATCGCTCGGTCTCACCGAGGAGGAAGCCGAGGATACGATCCTCAAGGGCTTTTTGGCATAAACGCCGTTTTGACACACAACAT
>JAEDKW010000056.1 GCA_016295615.1 Oscillospiraceae bacterium
TTTTGGTACGCCGTGAGGGATTCGAACCCCCGGCCTTCTGGTCCGTAGCCAGACGCTCTATCCAGCTGAGCTAACGGCGCATGTCCATTCCCGGACAGCTCCGCTATCATAGCACATTGTTTTTTAAAATGCAAGAGGTATTTTGGGAAAACAACAAATTTTCGTGTCAAAAATGAAACGGCGTGCCGCGTGTTTTCACGCCGCGGAGCAAGAACGGATCCGGCTGCCCAACAAAAAAAGAAGCCCGGAAACCGAGCTTCTTCAGATTCTGTTTTTTCATTGCTGCTTGACTGCCTTTTTTAGAGAAGGCACCACCAGCAAAGACAGACCGCCGCCGATGAGCGCGGTGATGAGCTGGGGATAGGAAAAGGTTGCCGAAAGCGCCGCGACCTTCTCGGAAGGCAGTCCCATGGAGGGAAGCAGGAGCCCCACGATCAGACCCCACAAAAGAAGGAACTTGCACACGGCAGCAAGCAAAACGGATAAAACATTGGCGGCTTTTACATTCAGCTTTCCGCTGAGAAGGGCAAGGATCAGGACAAAAACAAGATTTCCGAGGGCAATCGCAGGAACAAGACGCAGGATCGGCGTGCCGATCCCGAGCAGGAAGGCGCAGAAGGGGGAGATCAGGGCGACAGCAGCGCCGCACCAAACGCCGCCGACAAGCGCGGCGACGGCGAGGATCAGATTGACGCATGAACCGGTGACGATCTGACCGGCAGATTTTGTAACATACTGTACGGCAACAAGCAGCGCGATAAGCATCGCTGTACGGGTGATCAGCTTGGTGTTCATAAAAAAACCTCCTAAAAAATGTGAAGGAAAGTTTGACCGATTCCTTGAAAATTTACTGTAAGGATACTATACTTATCTCTGTCATTCTGTTGCCAAAGCAACAAAGGAGGAAAAATGGAGCAATTTTTGACGGTGCTGGAGAAGCTGAAGCTTTTTTCGGGTATTGCGCGTGATGAGATCGTGCCGCTTTGCCGCACCTTCGGCTGCTATACGGCGCATTATGAGAAAGGGACTCTCCTTTGGAGTCGGGGCGATCGGGTAAAAGCTGCGGGTATCGTGCTTTCCGGCTGTGTGCAGGCGGAGCAGAATACCGCGGACGGCGTGCAGCGCGTTGTGGCGCGGCACGGCGCAGGCTCGCTTTTCGGCGATGTTCTGATGTCCTCCCAGATGCAGAAAAGCCCGGTGGACATTGTTGCCTGCGAAAAAACACAGGTTCTTTTTGTGCCGCTTGTGAATATTATGAGAGACTCCGACGAATCGACGGCAGCGGTGCAGGTCCGGTTCCGGCTCAATTTGCTCAGCGAGATTTCCGACAAGTATTGGGCGCTCTATCGCCGCATTTCCTGCCTGACGGCGCCGACCGTGCGCGGGCGGATCGCGCGGTATTTGCTCGATGAGCGCGAGGAGCAGAAAAGCGACGTCCTGAGGTTTTCCTGCACCCGCGAGACAATGGCGGCGCAGCTTTGCGTCAACCGCAGCGCAATGTGCCGCGAGCTTGGGCGGATGCAGCGGGAGGGGCTGCTGATCCTCTGCCGCAGAACATGTACGGTTTGCGACGCTGCCCGATTGAAGACCTTTGCCGAGCGGTAAATGTCTTGCATTTAGCGCACAGAAAGGTTATAATATTTTCCTGCGGCTGATTCAGCCGGCGATCATGCGATTATTTAGGAAAGGAGTCCGAATGATGAGAATTTTTCAGTCCGTTGCCGACCTTGCGGGAAACACCCCGCTGCTGGCGCTGTGTCGCTATGAGCGGAAACATGGATTGCAGGCGCGTCTGCTTGCGAAGCTGGAGTGCTGCAACATTGCCGGCAGTGCCAAGGACCGTGTGGCGAAGCATATGATCGAAACGGCGGAGCGCGAAGGAAAGCTCACCGAGGGCTCCGTGATCATTGAACCGACCAGCGGCAATACCGGGATCGGTCTTGCCGCCATGGCGAAGGTTCACGGCTACCGCGTCATTCTCACGATGCCGGACACGATGAGCGTCGAGCGGCGCAAGCTGCTCAGAGCCTACGGCGCGGAGCTTGTTCTCACGCCGGGCGCTGAGGGTATGGCAGGCGCAATGGAAAAGGCGGAGCAGCTCGCCCGTGAGATCCCGGGAAGCTTCATTCCCTCGCAGTTTGATAATCCCGCGAACCCGGAGGCGCACTATTTGACCACAGGTCCCGAGATCTGGGCGGATACCGGGGGACAGGTAGATGTTTTTGTTGCCGGTGTCGGCAGCGGCGGCAGTATTTCCGGCGTCGGCAGGTACCTGCGTGAAAAGAAGCCGGATGTGAAGATCGTCGCGGTCGAGCCTGCGGCTTCACCGCTGCTGTCCGGCGGCAAGGCCGGTCCTCACGCTCTGCAGGGCATCGGTGCGAACTTTATTCCGGAAAATTACGATGCAGGCGTTGTTGACGAGATCCTCTGCGTCAGCGATGAGGACGCCTATGCCGCGGGTCGGGATATGGCTGCGTGCGAGGGAGTGCTTGCCGGCATTACGGCGGGCGCTGCGCTGCACGCAGCGACAGTCCTTGCCCGGCGCGAAGAAAACAGGGGCAAGACCATTGTTGTGTTGCTGCCCGACGGCGGCGAGAAGTATCTTTCCACGCCTATGTATCAGGAGGACTGAACGGTTATGCAGGACGAAAAAAGAAATCAGATCATCAAACATGCTGCTGAGAAGCTGGCGCAGGGGTATCTGGACTTTCCCGTTCCCATGTACGGCGACGCCATGCACCTGCCGAGCAGAGAGGCAGTGATCGAGATTATACGCGACTGCCAGAAGCTTCTGTTTCCGGTCTATTACGGCAATAAGGATCTGCTCAAGCTTCCGGGCGAGCAGTACAGCGCGCTGCTGATGGAGCACATCCACGAAAAGCTTTCCTGTCAGATCGCCATGACGATGGAGGATACGCAGGAGAACATTCAGAAGGCAAAACAGATCAGCGATCGCTTCATCGAGCATCTGCCGGATATTCAGGCCATGCTGGTCAAGGACCTTCAGGCGAACTTTGACGGCGACCCCGCGGCATACAGTATGCAGGAGGTCATTTTTTCCTATCCCGGTCTGTTTGCCATCTTCATCTACCGCATTGCGCATGAGCTGTATTTGCAGAAGGTCGCCATGATCCCGCGCATCATGACCGAGTACGCCCACTCGCAAACCGGTATCGACATCAACCCCGGTGCGACGATCGGAGAGTACTTTTTCATTGACCACGGAACGGGCATCGTCATCGGCGAGACGACGATCATCGGCAACAACGTCAAGATGTATCAGGGCGCGACGCTCGGCGCGCTGTCTCCGGCAGGTCAGCCCTGCAATCCTGCGGAGCGCCGCCACCCCAAAATCGGCAACAACGTCACCATCTATGCCGGCGCCACGCTGCTGGGCGGCGCAACGGAGATCGGTGATAATGCCGTCATCGGCGGTAACGCATTTCTGACGTCCTCCGTTGACGCGGATACGACGGTGAGCATCAAAAAGCCGGAAATGCGTTTCCGCGGCAAGAGCCGTTAAGTGTGCTCGCCGTAACGCAGGCGGTCAATATACTTGGTGATCTCCTCGACGCACAGCTCGCAGCCGATGCCGCAGCCGGTAACCTTTTGCACCTCTTCATAGGTGTCGGCGCCTTTGTCGTAAGCCTCTTTGATCTGTCCCCAGGTGACGCTTTGGCACGTACACGCCATTTCGTTTGGATCCATGAAAATGCTCCTTTCGGTGTTTTGCCATAGTATTCCTCAAAGAAGTGAAAAAATACAGCAGGCAGGAGCGCACCGTTTGGCGCGCTCCTGCCTGCTTTGCAGAGGGAAAGAACCGCGGAGCGGGGAAAAAACAAAACCGCCTGAAGCATCAGGCGGTTTTGTAAAAAGCAACTCAAAGCAGGAGGATCCCTGCGTCTTCATAGGTTTTTCGCGTTTCCTCGTCCCAAAGGGAGACCTGGACCTCGCCGATATGTACCGTGCCGATCATCAGCATGCACAGACGGCTCTGACCGATGCCTCCGCCCATCGTAAGGGGCAGCTCGTTGTTCAAAAGCATCTTGTGGAAGGGAAGCTTACGGCGGTCATCGCAGCCGGCAAGCGTGAGCTGTCTGTCGAGAGATTCGGGATCAACACGGATACCCATGGAGGAGACCTCAAAGGCACGCTCGAGAACGGGGTTCCAGTAAAGAATGTCGCCGTTGAGATCCCAGTCATCATAGTCCGGAGCGCGTCCGTCATGCTTGATGCCGGATTTGAGAAGCTTACCGATCTGCATCAGGAAGACGACGCCGTGCTCACGGCAGACGGCGTCTTCACGCTGCTTGGGCGTGAGGGTGGGGTACTGATCCTCAAGCTCCTGCGTGGTGATAAAGAACACATCGCGCGGAAGCTTTGCATGGAGAGAGGGGAACGCAACATTGAGCGCTTCGCTCGTCTCGGCGATCGCATTGACAATGTCGCGCACGGTGCGCTTGAGGTAATCGACATTGCGGTCCTCGGCAGCGATGACTTTTTCCCAGTCCCACTGGTCAACATAGACGGAGTGCAGGTTATCCACTTCTTCATCGCGGCGGATGGCGTTCATATCGGTGAACAGACCCTTGCCGACATTGAACTGATAGCGCTTGAGGGCAAGACGCTTCCACTTGGCAAGCGACTGCACGACCTGCGCATTGGTGTGGACATCGGGAATGTCAAAGGAAACGGGGCGTTCCACGCCGTTGAGGTTGTCATTCAGACCGGAGTTCTCCTCCACGAACAGCGGAGCGGAAACGCGGCGCAGATTCAGTGCATTGCTCAGATTCACCTGGAAATTGCTCTTAATGAATTCAATCGCGCGCTGCATTTCATAGACGGACAGAGGCGTGTGGTAGTTCTGAGGAATATAGGTCTTGCTCATGCCGATTTTCACTCCTTTATAAAAAAACTGAACCACATTATAAAATCATTTTATACGGAAATCAATAGATAATCTCACAGGAATTTGAGGTTTTTTCGCGCTATTTTTGTAATGGACGCAAAAAGCCGAAGCGCGTCGGCACTTCGGCTTTTCCGTCATAGGACCAATGATAAAAGAACGGGCGTAAGGTAGACCTCCACGAGCGCTGCGAGAAGCAGCAGCGGAAGCACGAACACAAAGAAGAACCGGCTGCAGTCCCGTAAATGCAGCAGAAAGCCGCAGCGGACTTCCCGCCGCAGCAGGCGCGCCGTGCCGACTTTACACAGCGACAGACCGAGCGTGCAGGCAATGATGAGCGCGGGCAGCTCGAAAATGCCGTGCGGCAGGATGCCGACAAGGTAAGCCCACAGACCGAGACCGGACTGCTGATACATTGCGCCGAACGCACCGAGCAGCAGCGCGTTGGTGCCGAGCGCCGCCGCGCTGAGATAGAGAAACGGGATCGCACCGTCTGCCACCGCGGAAAAGGAGGCAAGGAGATTGTTGAAAAAGAGCGTTGCCGCAGCTTCCATGCCGGAAAGCTTCTCCATGCCGAGGGATTCTACCTTATCGTAAAAAAAGGAAACCAACAGCTCTGCCGCTTCGGGAAACAGATAGACCGCGGCAAAGCCGATGACCGTGAGGATCAAAAAGGCGAGAGCGGTCGTTTTCAGTGCTTCGCGCAGACTCCCGTCTGCCAACGTGGGAAAATAGTGGCGGAACATTTGATCAAGAAAGCTTGGCGATGCCCGCCTTGACGCGCGCAACGGTCTCCTCACGGCCGAGAATGTGGCAGAGCTCCACAGCACCGCCGGGCGTGACGAGCTTGCCGGCGACGGCAATGCGCAGCGGCCACATGAGCGTCGCATTCTTTACGCCGAGCTCCTCGGCGAACGAGACGAGCATATCGTGAAGGGCGCTGCCGGTCCACTCGGGAAGCGCTTCGAGCCTGGGCAGCACCTTGCAGAGCATGTCGAGCGAGACCGCAGCGTCGGTCTTGGACTTCTTGTTGGTGTAGCATTCCGCGTCGTAGTCGGGAAGGCTGTCGAAGAAATCGACCTTTTCGGGAATATCGGTCAGCTTTTCACAGCGTGCCTGCAGGAGCGCAGCGATCTCGGAAATGGAATAGGCTTCGTTTTTGACAGTCTCACGAATGTAAGGTGCAGCTACTTTACAGAAAGCATCGGGAGAGAGACTGCGCAGATAGTTGGCGTTGAAATAGGTGAGCTTTTCGATATCGAAGATCGCAGGAGATTTGGAGATGCCGCCGATGTCAAACGCCTCAACCAGCTCATCGAGCGTGAAGAACTCCTGCTCCGCACGATCGCCGCGCGGCGACCAGCCGAGCAGCGCCACATAGTTGACAATGGCGGCAGTCAGATAGCCCTGCGCCTTGAGATCCTCGTAGCTGGGGTCGCCGTTGCGCTTGGACATCTTGTGCTGGGCGTCGCGCATGACGGGGGAGCAGTGGACATAGGTCGGGACCTCCCAGCCGAAGCCCTCGTAGAGAAGATTGTACTTCGGCGCGGAGGAGAGGTATTCGCTGCCGCGCACGACGTGCGTGATGCCCATGAGGTGATCGTCAATGACGTTGGCGAAGTTGTAGGTGGGCAGACCGTCGCGCTTTAGCAGCACCTGATCGTCGAGCGTCTTGTTTTCCACGGTGATGTCGCCGAAGCTGGCGTCGCGGAAGGTGGTCGTGCCCTCCTTGGGAATGCGCTGGCGGATGACGTACGGCTCGCCCGCGGCGACGCGCGCCTTCGCCTGCTCGAGCGGCAGGTCGCGGCAGGGATCGTCCGCGCGGTCGAATTCGCCGCTGTCCTCTTCGCTCTCCACCTTTTCGCAGAAGCAGTAATAGGCATGTCCCAGCTCCACGAGAAGCTCTGCGTACTTCCCGTAGGTGTCACGGCGCTCAGACTGAATATACGGAGCGACAGGACCGCCGATATCGGGACCTTCATCGTGCGAAAGCCCGCATTCCGCCATCGTGCGGTAGATCACGTCGGTCGCACCCTCGACAAGACGACCCTGGTCGGTGTCCTCGATGCGCAGGATGAACGTGCCGCCTGCGTGCCGGGCGATGAGATAGGTATAAAGCGCGGTGCGCAGGTTGCCGACGTGCATGTAGCCGGTGGGAGAGGGGGCAAAACGGGTGCGCACCTTGCCGTGCGGGATCTTGGCTTCCATTTCTTCAAAATACTTCATATCAATCGACATAGGATGACCTCC
>JAEDKW010000057.1 GCA_016295615.1 Oscillospiraceae bacterium
CGCTACGGCAGGTATTTCAGCGGGTTGACGTAGCTGCCGTTTTTCATGATGCCGAAGTGGCAATGGACGCCGCTTGCGACACCGGACCGCCCCGCCTTGGCAATCTGCTGACCCTTATAGACATGGGCGCCGGCGGAAACAAGCAGGGTGCTGTTATGCTCGTAATAGGTGCAGTAGCCGTTGCCGTGATCAATGATAACGACATAGCCCATGGCGCCCTTGTAGCCGGAGAAAGTGACGGTACCGCCGTCGGCGGCATAGATCGGCGCGCCGTAGGAGCAGGCAATGTCAATGCCCTTGTGGTTGGTGGAGGCGCCGCGGATACCGGTGTTGCGGTAGCCGAAGTAGGAGGTGATGCGCCCCGAAGCAGGCCAGCGGAATGTGCCGGTCGGCATCCAGGTGGGACGCGGCTTGGTGCCCGCCGCGCGGTGCTCGGTGACGGGAGCGGACAGCGTGACGGTGGAAAGGACGGTGCGGTCGGTTTCCACGCCGTTGATATAGGTCACGTCGGCGACCACGTCGGCGGATCCGTAGGCGCCCTTGGTGATGACGCGGTAGTCGCCCTGATACATGCTGTTGTCGTCCTCATACGTGATGTCGTAGTCAATGGAGTCGACATAGTTCTGCCGCTCGGTAACAACGACGGTCAGATAGGGGACGGCGTTGCTGATGGTAATGACGTCGCCGATGTGAATGCGGTTGATATCGTAGCCGGAGTTGATTTTCTCCAGCTCGGCGGAGGTCATGCCGTTTTCGTTGGCGATCTTGCTCCAGGTGTCGCCCTTGACGACGGTGTAGGTGACCTCGCCTGCCTTGGTGCTGTTGAGGATCTCGGCAATGTGACCGAGATTCATGATGCTCTCGGTGGGGACATAGCCTTCCGCAATGCGGACGTCTTCCACGAAGTCGACGGAAAGCGTATCCTCGGAAACGTAGATCTGCTTGAGCTGGTCAAGAAGGTCGTCCAGCGCGCCTTCATACTCGGTGGAGCCGATCAGCTCGTCGTTGATATAGAGAGAATAGCCATAGGTAACAAGACCGATCTCGTCGGCAAGGTTCTGTTCAAGCTCCGCCTTGTCCGACAGCTCGCTGCGGCGGACAAACGCGGGGCTGTAATGAACGAGGCTGGCTGTGGCAGCGTAGCTGCTGTCCCCCAGGGTCTCAGCCGTAATGCCCGCGATCTTCTCGGCGGCGCGTTTGGCAATGAGGGAATTGCTGACCGTGTCGACGTCCGTACCGTTATAGGAAACCGTGGTGCCGAAGGTGTAGAACGAGCAGAAGACCGCGATGACGGCGAGGGCAGCCGCGCCGCCGGCAAAGTAAAGCGGCTTGATTTTTTTCAGCTGAAGGCGCCAGCGCGTCTCATGCTTCCCCACGGCGCGGTTGTGCGCGCGGCGCAAGGCGTGCAGCTTCGTCTGAAGAAGGGAAGCCCACATCTGGAAAAGACCGCCGAGGAGCAGCAGAAGCTGGATCGGCATGCGGTTGGATTCGGGGAAATTCTTTTCACGCGACTCCTTCAGAATGGAGCGAAGCCGCGAAGGGATGCGCTGCAGTCGGTGCAGAAAAACACGCGGAAGATCCCGAAGAGAGGACAACGCCGCGGGAATGGAACGAAACCACGCAAGAACCATGTTCAAGAGACTGCGCACAGAAGGATATTTCGGCGAACTATTCGCTTTTTTACAGTGTTTACCCTGTGCCATAAAAAAACTCCTTTGAGAGTAGAAACCAAAAAAGTTACAAATTGTAACGAATACATCATAACGGTTTTTTGGGTTTTCGTCAAGTCTTTTTGCCGTAGTGTACCCCAAGTGAGCGGAAAAAAGCTGAAAAAATTGTAAACTTTTCTGTTTTTATCCCTTGAGACGCGCAAAAAAGAGGTGTATACTGTACCGGTAAAATTTCGTGCCGGGAAAGGGCGGCACGCTGATCATGGAGGAAAGCTGTTATGTTTGGCAAACTGATCGAAGGGCTGAAAAAGAATCCCAAAACCATCGTTTTCACGGAAGGCACGGACGCACGCATTCTGGAAGCAAGCGCGCGACTTCTCTCCGGTACGTTCCTCAAGCCGGTCCTTGTCGGCAACGAAAAAGAGATTTATGAGGCTGCCGAGAAGGCGGGCTTCAACATTCGCGGCGCCGAGATCGTCGATCCCGAAAACTATTCCGAGATGGAGGCCATGGTCGAAAAAATGGTCGAGCTGCGCAAGGGCAAGATGACTGCCGAGGAATGCCGCGCCCTGCTCAAAAAGGGCAATTATTTCGGCACGATGCTCGTCAAGATGGGCAAGGCCGACTGTCTGCTCGGCGGCGCCACCTATTCCACCGCTGACACGGTGCGTCCGGCGCTTCAGCTCATCAAGACAAAGCCCGGCAACAAGATCGTTTCCTCCTGCTTTATCATGGTTCGTCCCGCCGCCTCCGGCGAAAACGAAGTGCTTGCCATGGCGGACTGCGCCATCAACATCAAGCCCAACGAGGACGAGCTGGTCGAGATCTGCCGCGAGACCGTCGAGTGCGCGAAGGTCTTCGGCGTGGATCCCAAGGTCGCGTTTTTGAGCTACTCCACCTTGGGCAGCGGCAAGGGCGAGGATGTTGACAAGATGCGCAACGCCTGCGCCAAGGCGCAGGAGCTCATGCCCGGCACGCCCATCGGCGGAGAGTTCCAGTTCGATGCGGCGGTCTCTCCTGTCGTCGCAAAGACCAAGCACATTGCCGACGGCGTCGGCGGTCATGCGAACACCTTCATTTTCCCCGACATCAACGCCGGTAACATTGGCTATAAGATCGCCCAGAGACTCGGCAAATTTGACGCTTACGGTCCGATCCTGCTCGGTCTGAACGCGCCGATCAACGACCTCTCCCGCGGCTGCAACGCGCAGGAGGTCTACTCCATGGCGATCATCACCGCGGCGCTTGCCTGAGGCGGCGCTGCCTGAAAAGAGCCGATAAGCCTGAAAGGGGACGCTCCGGCGTCCTCTTTTTTGCTGTAAATTTAGGCTTTTTCTTTTTCAAATAATATGCTATAATATGCAATCTAAGACGCTGAGACGGCAGCAGAAAGCGGGGTGACGCCGTGGACATCGGCAGCGTGCACATTGAATCCAGACTTGCGCTTGCCCCGATGGCGGGTGTGACCGACGCGGCGTTCCGCCAGATCTGCTGTGAGCTGGGCGCAGGATATACCGTGACCGAGCTGGTGAGCGCGAAGGCGCTGTGCTATCAGGGGGAAAAGAGCAGGCTTCTTTTGAAGCCGTTTCCCGGCGAGCACCCGACCGCGGCGCAGATTTTCGGCAGCGAGGAAAGCTCCATGGCGGAGGGCGCGGTCATCGCCGCGGAGGTCTCCGGCGCAGACGTCATTGACATCAACATGGGCTGTCCGATGGGGAAAATCGTCAACAACGGCGACGGCAGCGCGCTGATGAAGGACCCTGAAAAAGCGGCGCGCATTGCCTCGGCGGTGGTCGCCGCGGTGAGCGTTCCGGTGACGGTCAAGATGCGCCGCGGCTGGGACAAGGGCAGCATCAACGCTGTGGAGCTTGCGAAAATGCTTGAGTCCGCCGGCGTGAGCGCGATTGCGGTGCACGGACGCACCCGCATGCAGATGTACGGCGGACAGGCGGACTGGAACACGATCCGCGAGGTGAAGCAGGCCGTGAAGATCCCCGTGATCGCCAACGGCGACGTGTTTTCCGCGGAGGACGCCGTGCGGATCCTGGCATTCACCGGCGCGGACATGGCGATGATCGGACGCGGCTGCTTCGGAAATCCGTGGATCTTTCAGCAGGCAAAAGCCGCCCTTGCGGGCGAGCCGGTCCCGCCCCTTCCGCCGCTGCCTGTGCGCATTGACACGGCCGTGCGGCAGATCGAGCTGGCGGCGCAGTACCGGGATGAGCGCACCGCCGTGCTGGAGGCGCGGCACCACATGTGCTGGTACCTCAAGGGCGTGCCGCACGCCAACTATTATAAGCAACAGATCGTACAAATGAACACGCTGGAGGACGTCCGCCGCGTGGCGAAAGGCATTGCGCGCGACTTGCGCTGAGAAGAAAGTGATATGAATGAACAGGATCTGATCCTGCGCATGCAGGAGGGAGACGAAACGGCGTTTGAAGCGCTGGTCCGTCTTTATGAGAAAAAAGTATATACGCTGTGCCGGCGCATGTGCGCCAACGAAGAAGACGCGCAGGAGGCGGCACAGGACACGTTTTTGGCAGTCTGGCGCTCGGTGGGAAGCTTCCGGCAGGAGTCGAGCTTTTCCACGTGGCTCTACCGGCTGGCGACGAATGCGTGCATCGATCTTCTGCGGCGCAACAAGCGCAGCGGCGGCAGCATGTCGCTCGATGACGAAGAAAACGCGATCGAGCTGGTCGATCCGCAGCTGCTTCCGCAGCAGGAGCTGGAGCGCCGGGAGACCGGGCGTCTCATTCAGGAGGGGCTGTGCGCTCTGCCGGAGGATTACCGCAGCATTCTCCTTCTGCGCGAGGTGCAGGGATTGTCCTACGCGGAGATCGCGCTCGTCACACGGCTGGAGCTCGGCACGGTCAAGTCCCGGATCAGCCGCGGCAGGATTTTATTGCGAAATTATTTGACGGCAAGCGGGAACTTTTTTGAATCGGTTTCGTCAAAAGTAACAGAATGTAACCGAAAGGAGAGGGGCGCAACATGAAATACTGCGATGAATACGCGCCAGCGCTCTCTGCCTTTGTTGACGGAGAACTGACGGAGCAGGAGAAAAATGAGGTTCTTGCCCATGTGGAAACCTGCGAGGGCTGCCGCACCTACCTTGCAGAGCTGATGACGATGCGGGCGGCGTTCGGCGGTCTGGAGGAATATGACGCGCCGGCAGGCTTTGCCGAAAGCGTGATGGCGCGCCTGCACGAAGAAGCGGCGCCGAAAAAGCGCACGCAGCGGAAAAAATGGATGGGGCTTGCCGCCTGCGCGGCGGTGGTCCTGATGGCGGCCGTGCTGTTTCCGCATGTGACCGGCTCCTCCGGCGCTGCAGACAGTGCCGCCGCAGCGAACGACTGTGACGCGGCGGCGGAGCTTGCACAGGAGCCGCCCGAGGACGAGGAGTTCACGGATAGGTATACCTCCGTCCAGCATACGGGGCTGTCGCTTTTCAACACGGCGGAGGACGGTGCTGAGTCGGAGCCTGCGGCGGAGACCAAGGTGACTTCGCAGGAGCAGACGCTTACCAAAAACGAGTCCCATGCCGTATTTTATGCGCTTTCGGACGACGCGGAAACCTTTCTCATCGAGCAGGGCATGGGCGAACAGGTCTATGAGGCGAACGACGAGATCTGCAGCTATCTGGTGCCGGTCGAGCTCGTGCGCGAGATGGCGCAGCAGGGTCTTCTTACCGAGACGGGCATGGAAATGACCGCGCTGGACGACGTTGCGGAGGGAAGCGTGATCGTCGTCGTGCGCATGGCGGAGGTGCAGCCGTGAGTGATTCTTCTATCGGCGTGATCGGCGGCGCGGACGGTCCGACCGCCATCTTTGTCACGACTGTCGATCTGACGCGCGCGGTGCTGCTGCCGATGCTGGAGTGTGCGGTGCTGATGCTGCTTTTATACTTCCTGCTCTACCGGAGGAACAAGGCGAAGCCGCTTTGCTGCGTGCTTTCGATCCTCGGCATCGTTGCGGCGGATCAGATGTCAAAGCTTGCCGTGCTTTCGCTGGAGATGAATGAAACGGCGGAATTTCTGCCGCCGCTCGTGCAGCTTCGGCGCGTACACAATTACGGCGCGGCATGGTCGAGCCTGTCCGGCGCGCGGTGGCTGCTCATTGCGGCGACGGCGGTGGGCATGGCGGCGCTCGTGTGGCTGATGGTGAAGATCGTGCGCCATCCGCTCGGCGTATGGTCGCTGACGATGGTCGTCGGCGGCGGCGTCGGCAACCTCATTGACCGCGTGGCGCGCGGCTATGTGGTGGACATGTTCGACTTGATGTTTATGAACTATCCGGTGTTCAACGTGGCGGACTGCTTCGTGGTGGTCGGCACGATCCTGGCGCTGATCTATTACTTCAAATACTACACGGACTGCGACGCAAAGAACTGGGAGAAAAAGGATGGAGCCGATCCTGCTCAAGACAACTGAAGAGGCGAAGGGCAAACGGCTGGACGCCTTTCTCGCAGACAGCACGGAGGAGCTGACGCGCTCGGCGGCAGCGCAGCTCATTGAAACGGGCGGCGTACTGGTGGACGGACGAACGGCGGTGAAAAGCCTCAGGCTCTCCGGCGGCGAAACGGTGGAGCTGACGCTCCCCGAACCGGAGCCGATCGACGCCGTGCCGCAGAATATCCCGCTTGACGTCGTATACGAGGACGAGGACGTGATCGTTGTCAATAAGCCGGCGGGACTGGTCGTGCACCCCGCGCCGGGGCATCCGGACGGCACGCTCGTCAACGCGCTGCTCTACCACTGCGGCGCAAGCCTTTCCGGCATCGGCGGCGCGCTGCGCCCGGGCATCGTGCACCGCATCGACCGCGACACGAGCGGTCTGATCATTGCCGCCAAGAACGACGCGGCGCATCAGGCGCTCACTGCGCAGCTTTCCGACCACACGCTCGGCAGGACGTACGAGTGCATCGTCACGGGGACGCTCAGGGAGGACAGCGGCACGGTGGACGCGCCGGTCGCGCGCCATCCGACCGACCGCAAGCGCATGGCGGTCATCGCCGGCGGACGCAATGCCGTGACGCACTGGGAGGTCATCGCCCGCTATCCGGGCTATACCCACGCGCGCTGCCGGCTGGAAACAGGGCGCACGCACCAGATCCGCGTCCATATGGCGTACATCGGTCATCCGATCCTCGGCGACACGGTGTACGGCAGCAAAAAGCCGGTCGCGGGACTGACGGGGCAGTGTCTGCACGCGGTGGAACTGCAATTCATCCATCCGCGCACGGGAGAGCTTGTGAAGCTTTCCTGCCCCCTGCCGGAGGAATTTACGAAGATGCTCAAGAAGATCGACAGATGATAAATGCCAAACAAAAAAGCAGCCGCAAGGCTGCTTTTTTTGCCGTTCACTTTTTCGCGCGCGGATATGGGCTGCTC
>JAEDKW010000005.1 GCA_016295615.1 Oscillospiraceae bacterium
CACCCCGCTCTCTTTCTTACTGTTATCGTCCCTTGCGTGCCGGTTTTTACTTGTTCAGCTTGGCAAGCACATCTTCAAGCGCATCATGCACGCCTTCTTCAAAGGTAGGATGGGGACGCAGGACCTTGAGCATCTGCTCGACCGTCAGACCGTTGACAATGGCAGTCGCCATTTCCGAGATCATGTCGGTGGCGTGTTCGCACATGAACTGCGCGCCGACGATGACGTGCGTCGCCTTGTCCGCTACGACCTTCATAAAAGCGCGGTCGCCGTCGCGGATGACGGTCTTGCCGTTGGAGAACATGACATACTTGCCGGATACGACCTCGCGTCCGGCAGCCTTGGCCTCGTCTGCCGTGATGCCGACGCAGGCAATTTCGGGCACGCAGTAAATGCAGCTCGGCACAGCCGAAAGATCGGTCATGCCCTTGCCGCCGACCATGCGCTCAACACAGTCCGTCCCCTGCGCGGAGGCGACATGGGCAAGCTGGATCTTGCTGGAAACATCGCCGATGGCGTAAACGCCCGGCAGCGAGGTCTCATAATTCTCATCGACCCTGATGGAGCGTCCGTTCATCTCAACGCTGACGCCGTCGGCAAACAGCCCCTCCGTGTAGGGGCGGCGACCGATGGCGCACAGCACGGCTTCGCCGGAGACGGAAAGCGCCTTGTCCTTATTCGTAAAGTTGACTTTGAGCGCATCGCCGTCCTTCTCCACATTGGCAACGAGAGAATTGGTATAGACGTCCACGCCGTGCTTTTTGAGGATCATGGACAGGTTCTGACCCAGCTCGCGGTCCATGTTGGGCAGCAGGCGGTCAAGACCCTCGATGATCGTCACCTTACAGCCGAGGTCGGCGTAAAACGTGGCAAATTCGACGCCGATGACGCCGCCGCCGATGATGACGAGCGAGTCATACAGGTGGTCGCAGCCCTCAAGCAGCTCGTCAGAGGTCAGAACGCCGGGAAGGTCAAGTCCCGGGATCGGCGGACGCGCCGGAACGGAGCCGGTCGCAAGAAGGATCCGCTCGGCCGTGATGACCTTCTCCCCCTCTTCCCCGACGAATTTGACCGTACCGCTGCCGGTCACCGTGCCGGTACCGCGCAGAAGGTCGACCTTCGCCGCCCTGAACATGCCTTCGATGCCGCCGGAGAGCTTGGCGCTCACCTCGCGCTTGCGTGCAAAGATGGCGGACATATCGAAATGCACCCGCTCCGCGCCCACACCGAATTTTTCGCCGCCGTTGATGCCGGCAATGATCTCGGACGAGTGGAGCAGCGTCTTGGTCGGGATACAGCCGCGGTTGAGGCAGGTGCCGCCGACCTCGCGGTTCTCGATCACCGCGGTCTTGAGCCCGCGCTTGGCGGCATGGAGCGCGGCGACATAGCCGCCGGGACCCGCGCCGATGATAAGCAGTTGATAATCAGACATAACCGATGGTATCCTTTCTTAAGGCAGCGCCGCACAAATCCGATGCGCGGTGCTGCGCAGACAGTTTTTCGCCGGAGCGGGCGGAATTGCCGCAGGACGCCCGACGGATTTCAAGCGATATGACGCAAACAAATGCAAGCGATGCGCCGCGCATGGTGCGCCGCTGCCTCAAATATCCTGCTCACGCAGGAGCGCACAGAGATCCTCCGCGACCGCACCGCATTCCGGCAGCGAGCGAACGCGGGCGCACAGATCCTCCACCGCAAAGCGGCAGGCGCAGAGCCCCTCGCGCAGCGGCGCGACGAACTCCGTTTCCATCGCATCGGTGTAGACGCTCACGTCTTCGCACAGTCCGTCCCTGACCGCGAACTCGAGCGTGATCTCGCCCCAGTCAAATTTTGCGCTGCAGGAAAAGCTGAACGGGCGCATTTTCCCGTAGTTCCAGTCCCACGATGAAAAGCCTTCCCACAGCTCATGCAGCCGCCGCTGATCGAAATCGGCGCTGCAAAGCGGCTCCGCCCTGCACCCGTAGACCGTTTCAAACGCCGCGATCATCGCCTTTTCCATCATCTCAACGCTCAGCTCCGGCTTTTGCTCGCACAAGTTGACCACACGCGAGCGCACGGAAGGTACGCCCTTGCTCTCGAGCTTTGCCTTCGACGGATTGAGGTACTTCCCCAGATTCGCCATATCGACATTCAGCAGCAGCGTTCCGTTGTGGAAGGAGCAGCCGTCGTGGGAGTAGAACGAATTGCCGGAGAACTTGCGCCCGTCGGTGAGTACGTCATTGCGCCCGGAGATCTCCGCCGGAATGCCGAGCAGACGGCAGGCCTCGACAATGACGCGCTGCTGCCTGCGCAGGTCGTAATCCTGCGTGCGCACGCAGAAGGTGAAGTTGAGGTTGCCCATGTCGTGATAGACCGCGCCGCCGCCGGAGAGGCGGCGGGCAAGGTGCCCGCCGTCCTTCGCAAGCTCCGTCGTGCGGCACTCCTGCCACGCGTTTTGATTGCGTCCGATGACCACCGTGTGACGGTTCTGCCACAGGTAGAGGGTGCAGACACCCTCCTGCGCGGTTTCCGTCAGGTATTTTTCCAGCGCAAGATTCTTGTACGGATCCGTTCCGCTTTCCATGTAATACCGAAGTGTACGGATCATGCAAACTGATAGCGCAGCACCATGCTGCGTGCCGCGGCGACTTCGTCCAGGCGGCGCACCGGCGTGTGGAGCGGAGCGTCGTGAAGCGCCTGGGGATTTTCATACGCCATATCGTAAAGCTTGAGATAGATGTCGCACACCTCGTCCATCAGCTCCTTGCTCTCGGTCTCGCAGGGCTCGACCATGAGCGCCTCGTGAACGATGAGCGGGAAGTACATGGTGGGCGGATGCAGACCGAAGTCGAGCATTCCCTTGGCAACATCGAGCGCGGAGCAGCCGGTCTCATCGTGGAGTCTGACAAGGCTCATGACGAACTCGTGCATGCAGATCTCGTCATACGCCATATCGAACTTGGTCTTCAGCCGCGCCATCATGTAGTTGGCGTTGAGCACGGCGCACTTGGCGGCGTCGGGGATCCCCTGCCTGCCGAGCGACAGCACATAGGTCAGCGCCTTGATCACAACGCCGAAGTTGCCGTAGAACATCTTCACGCGGCCGATGGATTTTTCGGGGTACTCAAAATCGAACCTGCCGTCCTTCTCCACGACCAGCGGACCGGGCATGTACTTGCGCAGGAAGTCCTTGCAGCCGACCGCGCCGGCGCCGGGACCGCCGCCGCCGTGCGGCGTTGCAAAGGTCTTGTGGAGGTTGGAGTGGATGCAGTCAAAGCCCATGTCGCCGGGACGGACGACGCCCATCACGGCGTTGAGGTTCGCGCCGTCGTAATAGCACAGACCGCCGGCCTCGTGCACGATTTTGGTGATCTCAAGAATGTTCTTGTCAAAGATGCCGACCGTATTGGGGTTGGTGAGCATGAGACCCGCCGTGTCGGGACCGACCGCAGCACGCAGCGCGTCAAGGTCGACGCAGCCGTCGCTGCCGGAGGGGATATTTACGACCTGGAAGCCGCACATGGCAGCCGTTGCCGGGTTCGTGCCGTGGGCAGAGTCCGGAACGATGATCTTCGTGCGCGCGGTGTCGCCGCGGTCGACGTGATAAGCCTTGATGAGCATGACGCCGGTAAACTCACCGTGCGCGCCCGCCGCCGGCTGGAACGTGACGGCGTCCATGCCGAAGATCTCGGAAAGCTCGGTGCCGAGGACGTGATACGCCTCCAGCGCACCCTGTACCGTCTCAACGTCCTGCAGCGGGTGGAGCTGCGTAAAGCCGGGCAGCGCCGCCATGTCCTCGTCGATCTTGGGGTTGTACTTCATCGTGCAGGAGCCAAGCGGATAGAAGCCGTCATTCACGCCGTGAACGCGCTTGCAAAGCGCCGTATAGTGGCGGGTCAGCTCGTTTTCGGAAACATGGGGCAAATGCAGCGGCGCTTCGCGCTCTTCGCTGAGCGTGAAGTCCGGAACGTCGCACGCGGGCATGAGGCTCAGACCGCGCCCTTCCGCGCCCAACTCAAAAATAAGCTTCATCGTTAGAGCACCTCCTTCACGATCGCAACGGCTCTGTCGAGCGTTTCCCTGCTGACAAGCTCGGTCACGCACCAGAGAATGCCGCCGTCCACGCACTGTCCGCCGAGGATGCCTTCGGCCGCAAGTGCATCAAGGATGCGTTTTTGGCAGTCCGCCCCGGCTTCGGTGACGAATTCATGGAAGAATTCGCCGTCATACTTGAGCCTGCAGCCGATCTTCTCAAGTTCGGAAGCAAAATAATGCGCCTTGGAAATGCAGAGCTTCGCGCACTGCTTCATGCCGTCGGCACCCATGGCCGCCATATAGACGCCGGCGGTGAAGGCGCACAGCGCCTGGTTGGAGCAGATGTTGGACGAGGCCTTTTCGCGGCGGATATGCTGCTCGCGCGCGGAGAGCGTGAGGACATAGCCACGCTCGCCGTCCACGTCGTGCGTCTCGCCGACGATACGTCCGGGGAGCTTTCTCGTCATGGCGTTCGTCGTCGCCATGATGCCGAGATACGGACCGCCGAAGTTGGTATCGAGACCGAGCGGCTGACCGTCGGCAACAACGATGTCCGCGCCGCATTCGCGCGGCGTTTTCATCACGGCGCAGGCGATGGGATTGACGCCCATCACAAACTTTGCGCCGGCTGCGTGGGTGATCTCGCCAAGCGCGGCGGCATCCTCCATAAGACCGTAGTAGTTGGGCTGCTGAAGGTAGAAGCAGGCGGCGTCCGCGCCGAGCGCCTGCTTTAAGGCCTCAGCGTCTGTTTTGCCGTCCCTCGCGGGAACGACGATCAGCTCGGTGTTGGAGGCAAAGCAGTAGGTCTGCATCGTCTCGATCACCTGCGGATTCACGGTCGCGGAGACGTACGCTCTGGTGCGCTTACGGTCCTTGCACATGGGGATCGTCTCCGCCGCCGCAGTCGCACCGTCATAATGGGAGGCGTTGGAAACGTCCATGCCGGTCAGCTCGCAGATCATGGTCTGGAACTCAAACACGCCCTGAAGAACGCCCTGCGAGATCTCCGCCTGATACGGCGTATAGCAGGTGACAAGCTCCTCGCGGGAGGTG
This sequence comes from Oscillospiraceae bacterium, assembly GCA_016295615.1. Classification (GTDB taxonomy): domain Bacteria; phylum Bacillota; class Clostridia; order Oscillospirales; family Oscillospiraceae; genus Hominicoprocola. The sequence goes on from JAEDKW010000005.1 coordinate 5,068, forward strand.
ATGGACTTGACAACGGCGGGGATAAAGTGGCGGTACGCGCCCGCGCCGCGCAGGACCGTCTTGAAAACCTTGTTTTTCTCCGCCATGGCGGTGACCTTTTCCCGAACCTCCAGCTCGCTCATGCCATCGGGAAGCGCCAGCTTGTCGCCGATGAGCATATCGTGCGGAACGCTCTTGTAAAGATCGTCAAGGGACTTGACGCCGATAAGCGCAAGCATCTGCTCACGCTGCTCGGCGGTGTGAGGAATATAAGATCCCATATTCCGTACCTTTCCTTTCTTCTTGAGTTTTCATGCGCAGTCACCCGACTGCGCATGAAGCTGATCTTTCAGCAGTTGCGGTAGGCTCTGTACTCTTCGGCGGTCAGCAGCTCTTCAAAATCGCTGATGTTCTCGATTTTGGCGATCCACGCGCCGTAGGGGTCGTTGTTGAGGGTCTCGGGCGCGTCGGCAAGCTCCTCGTTGACCTCGGCGACTTCGCCGGTCACGGGGCAAACCACGTCGGAAACCGCCTTGACGGATTCGATGTCGCAAAGAGCGACTCCCTTCTCGCAGGCGTCGCCGGCGACGGGAAGATTGATGAAAACGAGGTCGCCCATTTCGCTTTGGGCATAGTCCGTGATGCCGACAAGCGCGGTGGTATCGTCGAGCATCTTGACCCATTCGTCGTCTCTGGAATACTTCAGCTCTTCAGGGAATGTCATTGTGTAGTCCTCCTTAAAATTTTGTTGTATGTCAAGGGTATTTACTGCGCTTTGTAGAACGGCATCCTGACGATCTCGACCTCGACCATGCGGCCGCGGACATCGGCGTTGAGATGCTTGCCGATCTCGATCTCCTCAACAGGGATATATCCCATGGCAACCCCCTTGCCGATGTACGGGCAGTGCGTGCCGGAGGAGACAAATCCGATCTTGCGACCATCCATGGTGTAGAGGTCGCAGTGCTCGCGCGGAATGCCGCGACCGACGACTTCCATGCCGATGCGCTTCATTTTGGGTGCGCCGAGCGCGGCGATCGCGTCGCGACCGATGAAGTCCTTGCCGTCAAGCTTGCAGGGCAGACCCGCCATCTTCGGCGTGATCTCATCCGTCATCTCGTGACCGTAGAGCGGCATGGACGCCTCCAGACGCAGCGTGTCGCGTGCGCCGAGACCGCAGGCGATCAGCCCCTCCGGCTCGCCCGCCTTGAGCACCGCGTTCCAAAGCTCGACCGTGTCCTCCGTCTTGCAGTAGATCTCGTAGCCGTGCTCACCGGTATAGCCGGTCTGGGAGATCATGACCTTGATGTCGCGGTCGGGAAGATGCAGCGTAACGTTGTCGATAAACGTATAATACTTGGCGGGGATATCGCTCTCATCACAGAGCTTGCAGAGGATCTCATGGGACCTGGGACCCTGCAGGGCGAGCTGACCGAATTCGTTGCCCTCGTCCTTATAGTCGACATTGCCGAAGAGGTGGGCTTCGACCCACGCCGCGTCCTTTTCACGGTTGCCCGCGTTGACCACCAGCAGGTAGTTGTCCTCCGCGTAGCGGCAGATGACAAAGTCGTCAACAATGCCGCCGCTGTCATTGCAGAACATCGCATACTTGACCTGACCGTCCACCATGCCGGAGATGTCCGCCGTGATCAGCTTCTGCACATTGGCGACCGCGTCGGGACCCTTGAGCCGCAGCTCACCCATGTGGGAGACGTCAAAAAGGCCGGCAGCCTTGCGCACTGCCATGTGCTCGGCAATAACGCCGCTGGGGTACTGCACGGGCATCAGAAAGCCGCCGAATTCGACGATCTTCGCGCCCATATCCACATGCGTCTGGTAAAGCGGGGTCTTTTTTTCCATGGTTGTTTCCTCCTTCAAAATATAAAAATGTGAAACATCGTTTTGTGGACAAAACAAAAGAGGCGCAGCCCGCTTCTTCCCCTATAGAAGTATGCTGCGTCTCCGTACTGTTACCTGAGAGATTCACACCGCATGCGCGGTGCTTGCCCCGACGGTGCATGTAACCATGCTCTCCGAAGCGTCGTCCGGATTCAGTCAATTTCTTTCGAAACCAATCATCTTCTGAATCCATCAACCGAAAAAAACAATATTATTTTTTGTGTTTCTTAAAAAAGAAAGTTCAAGGCCTTTTTTCACTTAAAAATATAGCATTCTGCAATATTTCTGTCAAGCTGTTTTTTGCCGGTACGATCCTCCGGCGCAGAACTTTTTTGTATTCCCTTTTTCGTCAGATTGCTGTAATATAGAGGGAAGAGATGAATCCTGTCAAACCGGCTCAAGCCGTCTGTGTCCGAAGGGTGTTTTTTTCACCTTTGCCGGCAGCAGCGCTCAGAATAATAAAAAGGAGACATACCACCATGAGACTTGCCACCATCAAGCTGCACGGCGCGGAGGTCGCCGGCATCGTCACAAGCAGGGGCGTTCTGCCCGTCGCCGCGCTCAACGCCGCCAAGGGCACCGGCTGGAAGGAGGACATGATGAGCCTTATTCAGGCAAACCATATCCCCGGTCTGACCAGCTGGTACAACAACGGCGGAAAGGAAGAGCTGGAGACCGTTCCCGGCGTCATTCCGTCCGACCGGGTCGTCTACGCCCCTCTGTACCGCAACCCCAGGCGCATTTTCGGCATCGGGCTGAACTATGCCGACCACGCCGCCGACATCGGCAACGCCGCGCCCACCGGATTCCCCGGCAGCTTCTTTAAAATGGCGGACACCCTCATCGGTCCGGGCGACGAGATTCGGCTCCCCAGGCTCAAGGAAGCGCTCAAAACCACGGCGGAGGCAGAGCTGGGCGTCATCATGGGACGCGACTGCCGCGACGTCTCGGAGGAGGACTGGCAGAGCGCCGTCGTCGGCTACACGACCATTCTCGATATGACCGAGGAATCCATCCTCAAGGGCAACGAATTCGTTCCCGGGAACCCCCGTTATCTGACCATTGTCAAGAACTTCCCGACGTTCTTCTCCTTCGGTCCCCAGCTCGTCACGCCCGACGAGGTGCCCGATGTGCTGAAGCTCGAGGTGCAAAGCGTCCTCAACGGAACGGTCTATGCAAAGAATGTTGTTGCAAACATGACCCACCGTCCCGCAAAGCTCGTTTCCCTGCACTCGAGCATCCAGGGCTGGTACGCCGGCGACGTGCTCTCGACCGGTACGCCGCGCGCGTTCCACATTCAGGACGGCGACGTGGCCGAGTGCCGCATCGTCGGTCCGGACGGCTTTGCCATGGAGCCGCTCAAAAACCCCGTCGTTGACCTCAAAAAGCATCCCGAAAAAGCATAACCGCATCATACGCAGGGCTCCGCCTGTGCGGACGAAACAGCGCGCCGGCAGGGTCTTGCCGGCAAATCCCGAGCATATTGAAAGGGCGTCCGGTTTTTAACCGGACGCCCTTTTTTTGCTGTTTATTTGCAGTATTTTTCAATATAGGCGTTTTGGCACTTGATGATGACCTCAATGGCCTTTTCGCGCGGCAGCACGTCGCTCACCGCAGTCTCTTTCCCCTCAAGGCTCTTGTAAACGCGGAAGAAATGGCGGATCTCGCTCGATACATGCTCGGGCAGCTCGGTGATGTCATGATAGGCATTGTAGGTCGGATCCTCAAACGGGATGGCGATGATCTTTTCGTCCACGCTGCCCTGATCCTCCATCGTCAGAACGCCGATGGGATAGCACTCCACAAGGCTCAGCGGACGGATGGTCTCGGAGCAAAGCACGAGAACGTCCAGCGGGTCGCCGTCCTCCGCCCAGGTACGGGGGATGAAGCCGTAGTTCGCAGGATAGTGGGTGGAGGTATAAAGGATACGGTCAAGGCGCAGCGCACCGGTTTCCTTGTCCATTTCGTACTTATTCTTGGAGCCCTTCTCGATCTCGATGACCGCGAAGAAATCCTCCGGTCTGACGCGGGCGGGAGCAATATCATGCCAAAGGTTCATATCTGTTTTCTCCTTTCAGTCGTTCTCTCTGCTATTGCCCATTATAGGGGTTCTTTTTTCGTTTTTCAATAAGGTCAATCAACAAATTTCATACTGTTTTCGCACTTTTCTTTTGCATTGTCGCTATTTCTGTGCAAATTGACGCTCCGCCGCCCCTGCCGGGCTTAAAATTTCCCCTGTTTCCCGTTCGACGGCTTGTCACCGCTTCCGATTTGTGCTATATTATATGAGTTAAAGTATTCATTCTGGAGGAATATCATCTTGGAACGCAAAGAAGTATTGGTCAGCACCGAAGAGCTCGCGCAGCAGAAGGAATTTTCGGCAAAGGTGCGCTCTTTCAACGCGCAGCACACGCGCGCGCCGCTGGCGCTTGTGGACACCTTCGGCTGCCAGCAGAACGTCGCCGACGGGGAAATGCTCATGGGGCTGCTGCGTGACATGGGCTACGAGCTGACCGATAACGAAGCGGTCGCCGATGTGATCCTGCTCAACACCTGCGCCATCCGCGAACACGCGGAAAAGCGCGTTTACGGTCATTTGGGCCGTCTCACCCACACGAAAGAGGCAAAGCCCGACCAGATCATCTGTCTGTGCGGCTGCATGGCGCAGCAGAAGGTCGTTGCCGACAAGATCAAAAACTCATACCGCCATGTCGATCTCGTTCTCGGTCCGCAGGCGGAATGGCGCCTGCCCGAGCTTCTGTGGGAGGTCATCAGCCGCCGCCGGCGCGTCTTTTCTATCGAGGATGAGCACGGGCGCATCGCCGAGGATCTCCCCGTCGTGCGCGAGGGCAGCGTGCGCGCGTGGGTGTCGATCATGTACGGCTGCAACAATTTCTGCTCGTACTGCATCGTACCCTATGTCCGCGGCCGCGAAAGAAGCCGCGAGCCTGAGAAGATCATCGCCGAGTGCCGTGAGCTGATTGCCCAGGGCTATAAGGAGATCACGCTGCTCGGGCAGAATGTCAACAGCTACGGCAAAGACCTTGATACGCCCTATGACTTTGCCGACCTTCTCGCCGCGATCGACGCCATTCCCGGCGAGTACTGGATCCGCTTCATGTCCAGCCAGCCCAAGGACGCAACGCACAAGCTTTTTGACACGATGGCGCGCTGCGGGCATGTGTGCAAACAGCTGCACCTGCCCGTCCAGTCCGGCAACGACCGCGTGCTCAGGGCGATGAACCGTCCCTACAGCCGCGCCGGCTATCTGTCGCTGATCGGCTACGCCCGCTCGGTCATGCCCGGACTGGTGCTGACCTCCGACGTCATCATCGGGTTTCCCGGCGAGACGGAGTCCGAGGCGATGGACACCGTGTCGCTTGTGGAGGAGGCGAAGTTTGACGCGCTCTTTACCTTCATTTTCTCTCCGCGTCCCGGCACGCCGGCCGCCGGGATGGTCGACCCCGTCCCGCGCGAGGAAAAACAGAAGTGGTTCGACCGCCTCGTTGCCGTGCAGAACGCTTACAGCGCCGAAAAGCACGCGTCCTATATCGGCAAAACCGTCCGCGTGCTCGTGGACGGCGAGAGCGATGATCCCGACTGGCCGCTCTCCTGCCGCACCGAGGGCAACCGTCTGGTGCGCGTCAGGGGCGACAAGGCGCTGATCGGCACGTTTGCCGACGTCACCATCCAAAACAGCAATACCTGGGCTCTTTACGGGGAGGCAGTCAAATGAAAATCACCACCTTGCTTGAAAACACCGTCTGCCGCGACGACTTCAAGTGCGAACACGGTCTGTCGCTCTACATCGAAACGGCAAAGCACAAGCTTCTTTTTGACATGGGTCCCAACGCCATGTTTCTGGAAAACGCCGAGACGCTGGGCATTGACCTTTCCGCCGTCGACACGGCGTTTCTTTCCCACGCGCACAACGACCACTGCGGCGGTTTGGAGCTGTTCTGCCGGCGCAACGCCGCCGCGCCCGTCTACCTGCAAAAGCGCGTGTTCGGCAGCTATTACGTCGTCACGCCGGACAAGTGCAGCTTTATCGGTCTTGACAGCGCGCTCAAGCCATACGCGTGCGAGCGCTTCCGCTACGGCGAAAACTGCGCCGTCATCGACGAGGAGCTGACCGTCTTCTCCGACATCAAAACGCACGACCTGCGCAGCCACGCAAACGACACGCTGCGCGAAAAGGTCGGCGGGGAATACCCGCCCGACCGTTTCCTGCACGAGCAGAACCTCATCGTCACCGAACGCGGCAAGTCCGCGCTCTTTGCCGGCTGCGCACACAACGGCATCGTCAATATCCTCCGCCGCGCCGAGGAGATCCTCGGCCGCGCGCCCGACGCGGTGTTCGCCGGCTTCCATCTGTACAATCCGACGCTCAGGGCGCCCGAGCCGCGCGAGCTGGTCGACGCCGTCGGTCGGGAGCTGAAGGCGCGCGAGCACACGCGCTATATCACCGGTCACTGCACCGGCGAAGCCGCCTACGGCTGGCTCAAGGAGATTTTGGGCGACCGGCTGGACTATATGGCGGGCGGCACGGTATTTGAAGTGTAATTTTTCAGAAAGAGAGAAGGAAGATGGCTGAGCTTACGCCGATGATGCGGCAGTATCTGGAGATCAAGGAACAGAATAAGGATTCCATCCTCTTTTTCCGTCTCGGCGACTTTTACGAGATGTTCAACGAGGATGCGCAGACCGCCTCGCGCGAGCTTGACCTTGTCCTGACCACGCGCGACCGCGGCAAGGCTGCCGAGGATCAGACACCCATGTGCGGGATCCCCTATCACTCCTCGGACGCCTACATTGCGCGTCTGATCGCCAAGGGCTACAAGGTCTCCATCTGCGAGCAGACGGAGGACCCCGCGCAGGCCAAGGGTCTTGTCAAGCGCGACATCATCCGCGTTATCACCCCCGGCACCGTGATCGACAGCGCGTGTCTCGATGACCGGCGCGGCAATTTCCTTTGCGGCGTCTTTCTCGATGACGTCAACGCCGGCGTCGCCTTCTGCGACATGACCACCGGACACACGCATGTCACCGCGTTTTCGGGCGGAGACCGTCTTGAGCACCTGTGCAACGAGCTGGGTCGCTTTTCCCCCGCCGAAGCCGTTTTGAGCGAGGGCGCCCATGCCAACGCCGCGCTGGTTTCCCTCCTGCGCGAAAATCTCTCCTGCGCGGTGGAAAACGGTCGCGACCGCTTTGACCTCAAAGCCGCCGACCGCGCCATTCTCGCCCAGTACGGCGAGGAGGCGTATCAAAGCCTGCCCCGCAGCAACCCCGCCGCGGCGCTTGCGCTCGGCGGACTGCTCTCCTACCTGTACGAAACGCAGAAAACCGACCTGTCCTACATCAAGGACCTTGAGTATTACGAGCAGGGGCGCTTTATGGAGCTGGACCTTGCCGCGCGGCGCAATCTGGAGCTGACGGAGACCATCCGCAGCAAGGAAAAGCGCGGCAGCCTCCTGTGGGTGCTGGACAAGACCAAAACCTCCATGGGCGCGCGGTGTCTGCGCTCGTATCTGGAGCGTCCGCTGCGCGACGTGGGCGCCATCAACCGCCGTCTCGGCGCGGTGGAGGCGCTTGTCGGAAACACCGTGGTGCGCGAGGAGCTGATCCTCGCCATGACAGGCATCAGCGACATGGAGCGTCTGATCGGGCGCATCGTCTACGGCACCGCCGGCGGGCGCGACTTTGCGTCGCTCCGCGCCTCCATCGAGCGGCTCGGCGCGGTCAGGGAGCAGCTCAAGGCGTATCCGAACGGCAGATTGTCCGAACTGTATTCCTCTTTGGACACGCTCGACGATGTCGCCGCGATGATCCGCGAAACGCTCATCGACAATCCTCCCTTCTCCGTGCGCGAGGGCGGCTTCATTCGTCCCGGCTACAATGCCGAGTGCGATCGTCTGCATGACATCCTCAAAAACGGCAAGGGCTTTCTTGCCTCGATCGAAGCGCGCGAAAAGGAAGCCACCGGCATCCGCACGCTCAAGATCGGCTACAACAAGGTTTTCGGCTACTACATCGAAGTGTCCAATTCCTTCAAAGACCAGGTCCCCGATACCTATATCCGCAAGCAGACGCTGGTGAACGGCGAGCGCTATATCACCGAGGAGCTGAAAAACCTCGAGCAGGAGATCCTCACCGCGGGCGACCGCGTCAACGCGCTTGAATATGAGCTGTTCTCCGCGCTGCGCGACCGTGTGATCGCCGAATCCGAGCGCGTGCAGCACACCGCCGCCATCATCGCCGAGCTTGATACGCTCTGCGCGCTTGCGTCGGTCGCCGTCAAAAACAACTACTGCTGCCCCACGGTGGACGATTCCGGCGTGATCGAGATCCACGACGGACGCCACCCCGTTGTGGAGCGCGTTTTGAAGGACAGCCTTTTTGTCCCGAACGATACCTACATGGGCGAGACGGAAAACCGCGTCTCCATCATTACGGGTCCCAACATGGCGGGCAAATCCACCTATATGCGTCAGGTCGCGCTCATCACGCTCATGGCGCAGATCGGTTCGTTCGTCCCGGCGCGCAGCGCGCACATCGGCGTGGTCGATCGTATTTTCACCCGCATCGGCGCCAGCGACGACCTGACCGGCGGTCAATCGACCTTTATGGTCGAGATGAACGAAGTGTCCGAGATCCTGCGTCAGGCGACGCCGCACTCGCTTCTCATTCTCGATGAGATCGGGCGCGGCACCTCGACCTTTGACGGCATGAGCATTGCCCGCGCCGTGCTGGAATTCTGCGCCGAGCGCAAAAAGCTCGGTGCGAAGACACTTTTCGCCACGCACTACCACGAGCTCACCGAGCTGGAGGGCACGCTCCCCGGCGTCAAAAACTACAACATCTCGATCAAGAAGCGCGGCGAGGAGCTGATCTTCCTGCGCAAGATCATTCCCGGCGGCGCCGACCGGAGCTACGGCATCGAGGTCGCCAAGCTCGCGGGGCTTCCCAAGGAGGTCGTCCGCCGCGCCAACGCCATTTTGAAGGAGCTGGAGCAGGGCGGCGCGTATCAGCTCAAGCCTCACACCGAGACCGGGCAGGTAAGCCTTTCCGCGATCGGCGAAGCGGAGGTGCTTGACGCGCTGCGCCGCGCCCAGCCGGATACCATGTCCCCCATTGAAGCGATGCAGCTGCTCTACGAGCTTAAGCAGAAGCTGAACTGATCCTCCATCTGCACAGAGAAAAGAGGTGTATCCCCATGGCAAAGAAAGCCGTCTCCCATATGACGCATACCGAGCGTGTCGCCGGTACCATCTTTTTCGTCATCTATCTTCTTGTTCTGCCGCTGCTTGCGGACAAGCTCTTCGCGCTTGCCGAAATCCTGCTGGACACGACGATCGGCGAATCCCTGCGGAACGTTCTTTTTTACTACACGCTCTTTGCCGTGACCGTTCTCCTCTTCCACAGCTTCATCGCGCGCACCAGCTCCCGTTTTCTGGACAATCTCAACCGCTCGCTCTCTACGCTCTGTATCGGTCTTCTCGTGTTTTACGGCGCGAACGAGCTGCTCTACCGCGTGTTCAACGTCCTTTTTGACAGCCACACGAATCTCAACGACATGACCATCGCCGCGCAGATCAATTCCGCGCCGCGCATGACGGCGCTGATCGTCGTCTTTCTCGCGCCGTTCGTGGAGGAGGTGCTCTTCCGCGGTCTTGTGTTCGGCTGCCTGCGCGAGCACAGCCGCCTCGTCGGCTACGCAGCGTCCTGCCTGCTGTTTGCTTTTCTGCATGTCTGGACCTTCGCCTTTTCCGCGCTGGATTTCAGCTATTTCATTCTGATGATCCAGTACCTCGTGCCCGGTCTGATTTTCGCCTGGGTCTTTGAGCATTCCGGCACGCTCTGGACGTCGATCCTGCTCCATGCCGTTGTCAATGCGCTGTCCCTCTGGACGATCCTCTCCTGAGCGGCGGGCGTTCCGCCCTCCGCCTATTCCCGTTTTTCGCGCCGACGGCGCGGCAAAAAATCCGGCACCGAACGAGCGCTTCTTTTCCCGTCGTTTCGTGCCCTGCAGTAAAACAGAAAGGAACGGTCACAGCCATGCCCCATATTCAGCAATTATCCCCTCACGTCGCTGATCTGATCGCCGCCGGCGAAGTCGTCGAGCGCCCTGCCAGCGTCGTCAAGGAGCTGCTTGAAAACGCCATGGACGCCGGTGCGACCGCCGTAACGGTCGAGCTGCAAAGCGGCGGCATGACATACCTCCGCGTCAGCGACAACGGCTGCGGCATCGAAGCTTCGGAGCTGCCCACCGCCTTCCTGCGCCACGCCACGAGCAAGCTGCGCACGGCAGAGGATCTGGCCGCCATCGGGACGCTGGGCTTCCGCGGCGAGGCGCTTGCCGCCATTTCCGCCGTTTCCCGCCTCGATATTTTTTCCCGCGTACACGGCGCGCAAAGCGGCGCATCCCTTCATCTGGAGGGCGGCGTCCCCGGCGCCGTGCAGGACGCCGGCTGTCCGGAGGGCACCAGCGTCATCGTGCGCGACCTTTTTTACAACACGCCCGCGCGGCTTAAGTTCATGAAGCGCGACAGCGCGGAGGCAAGCGCCATTTCCGGTCTCGTCGCTCACCTGGCGCTTTCTCACCCGGGCATTTCCTTTAAGCTTGTCAAGGACGGCGAGGAAACGCTCCATACCCCCGGCGACGGCGTGCTCCGATCCGCCGTCTATGCCGCGCTCGGCCGTGAGTTCGCGCTCAGGCTGGTCGAGCTCAGCTGTTCTGACGGCAGCCTTTCCGCGCACGGCTTCCTTACCCATCCGCTCGCGCTGCGCGGCACGCGCGGCATGCAGACCTTTTTCGTCAACGGCCGCTTTGTCAAGTCACAGCTTCTCACCGCCGCGCTGGAGGAGGCCTATGCCAACCGCATCATGAAGGGAAAATTCCCCGGCTGCGTGCTGTTTGTCGACCTCCCCTGCGACATGGTGGACGTCAACGTCCATCCTGCCAAAACGGTGGTCAAATTCCTCAATGAGAAAGCCATTTTCGATCTCGTCTACCACGGCGCGATGGACGCGCTCGACGGATGCGAAGCGCCGAAGCCGGCAAGCGCAAAAGACGTGCATCAAGTGCAGAATCCGCGCGCGGACTTTTTTGCCTCGATGACCGCCGGGCAATACCGCGCCCAGGGCGCGGGAAACGCCGCGAAGCCTGCCGCGCCGCAGTTTAAAACGAGCGTGCCGGCTTTTCCCAGCGAGCTTTCGGGCAAGCTGCCCTTCTCGGACGTTGCCCGCCGCGCAGCCGGAAGCGCGCCGCAGGTTCGTCCTGCCGCGCCGGCGGCTTCCGCGAACGCACCGGCTGCGCCCTTCGCAGCCGGCACATATGAAGCATCTCCGCTTCCCGCCGCTGCGCCGGCGGCGAAGGCTGCTCCGGCGGAGGAGCCGGAGCAGCTCACCCTTGTTCCCGAGACCGCCGCGCCGTGGCGGATCGCCGGCGAGGTGCTCGACACCTACATCGTCTGCGAGGACGGCGAAAAAAACGTCTGGCTCATCGATAAGCACGCCGCGCACGAGCGCATCAACTTTGACCGCCTCAAGGCGAACGCCGGACCGATCATGCCGCAGGCGCTCCTCACGCCGCTCGTGGCGGATCTCCCCGCCGCAGAATACACCGCGCTCGTCGAGCAGTTTTCCCTGCTGCGTGAATTCGGCTTTGCGTGCGAGGAGTTCGGCGACGGCAGCATCCTCATCCGCGAAATTCCCGCCGACATCGACTCCGGCGACGCCGTGAGCACACTGGAGGAGCTTGCCGGGAAGCTTGCCGCCGCGCACAGCGCCGACCCCGCTTCCGCCCGCGACGCGCTGCTGCACACGATCGCCTGCAAGGCCGCCATCAAGGGCGGCTGGAAAACCAGCGAGCGGGAGCTGCGCGCGCTTGTTGACAGGGTACAGTCCGGCGAAGTGCAGTTCTGTCCGCACGGCAGACCTGTCAAGGTAAAGCTGAGCCGGTACGAGCTTGAAAGAATGTTCAAGCGAGCCTGACCCATACCCGAAAAGGAGTTTTTCATGGCGCAAAAAGTCGTTTGTGTCGTAGGTCCCACGGGCTGCGGCAAGACAAAAATGGGCGTCCTGCTCGCCAAAAAGTTTCGCGGCGAGGTCGTCTCCTGCGATTCCATGCAGATCTACCGCGGCATGGTCATCGGCACCGCCGCGCCGACGGCGGAGGAGATGGACGGCGTTGCGCACCACATGGTCGGCGTGATCGATCCCAACGAAAACTATTCCGTCGCCCGCTATGCGTGCGACGCGGCGAAATGCACGGACGATATCCTTGCGCGCGGAAAGCTGCCCATTATTGTCGGCGGCACGGGGCTGTACCTCGACGCACTGCTCAAGGGGCACGGCTTTGCCGAAGGGCAGTCAGGCAGCCCGCTGCGCGAGGCGCTGGAAGCGCGTATGGCGCGTGACGGCGGGGAAGCTCTTTTGGAGGAGCTGCGAAGCGTTGACCCCGCCTGTGCCGCGCGTCTGCACCCCGCTGACCGCAAGCGCATCATTCGCGCGCTGGAGGTCTATTACGAAACCGGAAAAACCATGACGCAGCACAATCTTGAAACGCAGCGCGTGCCCATGCGCTATGAGCCGGTCTACCTCGGACTTGCCTACGAGGACCGCGAGGAGATGAAGCGCATCATCGATCTGCGCGTCGAGCAAATGGTCAGGGACGGACTGTTTGAGGAGGTTCAGGCGCTTTTGGACCGCGGCGTCTCCCGCTCCTCCACCGCGTTCGCCGCCATCGGCTACAAGGAGGCGCTGGCGTATCTGGACGGTCTTTCGAGCCGCGGCGCCGCAATCGACGAGATCAAGCTCCGCTCGCGGCAGTACGCCAAGCGCCAGCTCACCTGGCTGCGGCGCAATCCCGACATTCACTGGTACTACTGGAAAAAAACGAGGGATTTCTCATCCTGCCTCTCTTTTTCGACAGAAATTCTTATGAACCATGGCGTATGCTGACTTTCGACCGGATCTCTATTCCGGATAAAAAGAAAGGACGGATACATCATGAAAAAAATCACCAACCTGCAGGACCTGTTTCTCCTCAACGCGCGCCGTTCGCGCATCCCGCTGACCGTGTTTCTGGTCAACGGCTTTCAGATGCGCGGGATCGTCACCGGCTATGACAATTTTATTGTCATTCTTGACAGTGACGGCAAATCGCAGATGATCTACAAGCACGCGATCTCCACGATCACACCGCCGGGCACCATCGATCTGCGCGACGCCGAACAGGAGGAGGCATAACGCGTCCTCATCTGAGGTCATTATGAAATCCACTTCTCTTTCAACAAAACTGATCATGATCTTCCTTATGCTCGCCGTTTTTATCTATTTCGGCGTGCAGGGGTATCGTTATCTCGTCAACCCCACAACGACCACGCTGACCTATCGCTATCACACGGAGGACAGCGTGCAGCTCAGCGGCTATGTCGTGCGCAGCGAAACGGTGATCGAAGGGGATGAAGCGCTCCTTGAGCTGACCCACGCCGAGGGTGAGCGCGTTGCCGCCGGCAAGCCGCTCGCCACCGTCTACCGCTCTCAGGAGGCTTTGGAGCAGGCGCAGGAGCTCGAGCGGCTCACACAGCAGCTTGAACAGCTGCAATATGCGCAAAGCGCTGCCGGCGATACGGAGACCGCGCTCAAGCTTGACTCCGACATCCGCAGCGATATCGTGGCGCTGCGCGCCGCCTGCAGCTCCGGCCGCCATGCCTCGCTGGAAACGCTCACGAACGAATTGAAGACCACGGTTTTGAAGCGGGAATACGCCTACCGCGATGCCGCCGACCTTTCCGAGCAGATCGCCGCGCTCAGCGCACAGGTCAGTTCCGCCTCTGCCGCCGTGCGCGGCTCCACGAGCAGGATCAACGCGCCCTTTGCCGGAACATACAGCGCCGTCGTTGACGGATACGAATCCGTTCTCACGCCGCGCACGCTTGAAACGATGACGCCGGCTGAATTTGACGCCATTGCTCCGACGCAGACAAGCTCCTCGATCGGCAAGCTGATCGAGGGCGAAGACTGGTTTTTCGTCACCGTGCTCAGCGCAGCAGAGGCTTCGCGTCTGTCCGTGGGGCAGTCTCTGACGCTGCGCATGGCTTCCGGCATCGACTTTGATCTCCCCGTCAAGGTTGCGCGGATCGGCCGCGCGGAAAACGGACGCTGCGTGCTGGTGCTCACCGGTTCACGCTACCTTTCCTACGTCACGCTTCTGCGCGAGCAGAACGCCGAGCTGATCCTCGCGTCCTACGAAGGGCTGCGCATTCCGAAAAACGCGCTGCGCGTCGATGAGAACGGAACGACCGGCGTTTATTGTCTCGTGGGGCTTACCGCGTATTTCAAGCCTGTCAGCGTCCTCTATCAGGGCGAGGACTTCTGTCTCGTCGAACCGGGTGAGATCAGCGCGGCAACGGACAGCCAGGTGCTGCTCTACACGCTGCGTGCAGAGGACGAGGTCATTATCTCCGCAAACGACCTTTACAACGGCAAGGTCATCCATTAAGGCAACGAAAGGAAGAGTCCCCATGTCTATTCAGGAAAATATTGCCGCCGTGCGCCAGAATATCGAGCGCGCAGCCAAAGAGGTCGGCCGCAGCGCAGACGAGATCACACTTGTCGGCGCAAGCAAAATGAACGGCGCCGACGCCTGCCGCGAAGCGATCGCCGCCGGCATTGACGCGCTGGGCGAGAACCGCGTGCAGGAAATGACGCAGAAGCTCTCGGAAAACGCTTACGCCGGCGCGCCGCTGCACTTTATCGGACATCTTCAGCGCAACAAGGTAAAGCTGGTCGTCGGCAAGGTCGATCTGATCGAGTCCGTCGGCTCGGACGCGCTGCTTGACGCGATTCACGCGCAGGCGGAAAAGCTCGGCATCGTGCAGGACATCCTTCTTGAGGTCAACATCGGCGGCGAGGACGCCAAAAGCGGTTTTGCCGTCTCCGAGCTTTTTGCCGCCGCGCAGCGGGCGCGCACGCTTGCGCACGTTTGCGTGCGCGGGCTGATGTGCATACCACCGGTAGCGGAGGAGGCGCACGGCAGTATACCATATTTTGAAAAAGTTCACGCGCTTTATGTTGACATCAACGAAAAGTTGTACGATAATAGACTTGATATTTTATCGATGGGGATGAGTGGCGACTACGAGGATGCCGTCCGCGCAGGCGCTACGATGGTCCGTGTCGGTACCGCCATTTTCGGCAGGCGCAACTACACGATTTGATAGAGAAGGGAATTTGTTATGGGTATTATTGATGATCTGAAAAAATGGGCGCACCCCTACGAAGACGAAGACGAAGAATATGAAGACGATTTCCCCGACTTGAAGGATCACGGCGACACGGGCGCCTTTGCCGATCGCCGCAGCGCTGAGCGCAAGGCGGAGGACCGGCGCAACAAGGTGGTCAACATCAACGCGACCACCCAGCTCAAGGTCGTTTTGGTCAAGCCCGAGCGCTTTGAAAACGCCTCGGAGATCGCTGACCACCTCAAGGATAAGCGCACCGTCGTTCTCAATCTGGAATCCACCAACAAGGACATCGCCAGAAGACTGATCGACTTCCTCTCCGGCGTCGCCTATGCCGGCGAAGGCAAGATCAAGAAGGTCGCCGCCAACACCTATATCATCACGCCGTACAGCGTGGATATCATGGGCGATCTGATCGACGAGCTGGAAAACAACGGTCTGTACTTATAATCACAACATACGGAGGGGTTCACTATGCTTACACCGCAGGAAGTTTCCAACCGCGCCTTCTCCAAGGCCGCATTCGGCGGCTACAATATGGCCATGGTCGATGAGTTTCTCGATGAGCTGACCGACGACTATACCGCGCTTTACAAGGAAAACGCCGCACTCAAGGCCAAGATGAAGGTTTTGGTCGACAAGGTGGAGGAGTACCGCGCGACGGAGGACTCCATGCGTGCCGCCCTCCTCACCGCGCAGAAGATGGCCAGCACCATGGTGGAGGAGGCCGAGGCCAAGAAGGCCCACCTGATCGCCAATGCCGAAGCGGAGGCGCGCAATAAAATCGGCGCGCTGCAGGAGGAGCTTCTGTTTGAGCAGAAGCGTCTCAACACCGCGAAATCCGCCACCGCGGAGTTCATCAGCAAATCCCGCGCGGTCTGCGAAGCACAGCTGAAGCTTCTTGAGCAGCTTCCCGACCTGACGCCGGAAACGCTCCCCGTCCCTGCGGAGGAGGAAACGGATGCGCAGGCGGACATTGCCGCGATCGGTGAGAAGATCCTTTCCTCCTTTGAAAGCGCTCCCGCGCAGGAGGAAGCGGACGAGGGCGTGCAGCAGGACCTTCTTGAGGCAGACGACAACCCCTTTGTCGAGACCGCTACCCGCGCCATTGATTTTTCCGAGTTGAAATTCGGTCGCAACTATCACGGCGAAGAATGAATCCATCAGAAGCGGCTCGTTCCCGAGCCGCTTTTTTCCGCGTTACAAAGGATAAAAGGAAGTGTTTTCCCATGAAAAAGCGTCCCATCATTGCATTCCTCTATGATTTTGATAAAACCCTGTGCACCACCGACATGCAGGACTACGCCTTCATCCCCTCGCTCGGCTATACGCCCGGCGAGTTTTGGGGCATTGCCAACTCGTTCGGCTGGAAAAACCGCATGGACGGTCTGCTCGCTTATATGTACACGATGATCGACGAATGCCGCAAGAAAAATATCCGTCTCGACCGGGAGTACCTGGTCAGCTGCGGCCGCTCGATCGAGCTTTTCCCCGGCGTGAAGGACTGGTTCGCGCGCATCAACGCCTTCGGTGCGCAGCAGGGCGTGCAGGTCGAGCACTATGTGCTCTCCTCCGGTCTCAAGGAGATCATCGAGGGCAGCGGCATCAGCCACGAGTTCAAGGAGATCTACGCCTGTGAGTTTCTTTACAACGAGGACGGACTCGCCTACTGGCCCAAGCTGGATGTTAACTTCACCAACAAGACGCAGTTCGTTTACCGCATCAACAAGGGCGTTCTGGACATCGCCAATGACAAAGATCTCAACGCCTCCATGCCGGATGACAGCAAGCGCATTCCCTTCACCAACATGATCTATGTCGGCGACGGGCTTTCCGACGTGCCGTGCATGAAGATGATGCGCGCCTACGGCGGTCAGGCAGTCGCCGTCTATCAGGACGGAAACCGCCCCGGCGTGGAGGATCTTCTCGCCAAAGGGCGCGTGGACTTCATCTTTCCCGCCGATTACAGCGAAGGGACCATGCTGGACACGACCATGAAGAATATCATCCGCAAAATGGCGATCACCGATCTTCTCGCAGAGGAAAATCAGGAGCAGCTGCGCAGGCTCGGCAGAGCCGAGCTGCCGAATCAGGTGGAGCTGTTCTGAGCGTTTCTCCCGCATCGGACAAAAGAATAAAACAAGGGGAAGCGAAGTTCGCTTCCCCTTGTTTTATTGCTGCCAATGCATGCGCAGCCTGATCCGGGCTTTTAGGACGATATTTCGCGCCCCGGTGGGTTGAATTTTGCAGCTCTTTCAAAAGAGACGGACGAGACGCGCTTGCGTCGGCACCTGTACCGTGCCCAGATTGCGCATCTTCTTTTTGCCCGTTGAAACGCTTCGCTTTCAACGGCTTCGCCCCATGTTTTTGTTCACGCCGCTGCCGCGGCGGCTCGCTCGCGCTCGCAAAGAGGGCAAAAATCACTCGTCCAGCTTGAGAACCGCCAAAAACGCTTCCGTCGGCACCTGTACCGTGCCCAGATTGCGCATCTTCTTTTTGCCCTCTTTTTGCTTCTCCAGCAGCTTCTTTTTGCGCGTGATGTCGCCGCCGTAGCACTTGGCAAGAACATCCTTGCGCATGGCCTTGACCGTTTCGCGCGCGATCACGCGCCCGCCGATGGCAGCCTGAACGGGCACTTCAAAGAGCTGACGCGGAATATTCTCCTTGAGCTTTTCGCACAGTCTCCGTGCGCGCGGATAAGCCTTGTCCTTATGCGCGATAAAGGACAGCGCATCGACCTGGTCGCCGTTTAAAAGCATGTCCACCTTGACCAGCTCGCTCGGGCGGTAGCCGGAGAGCTCATAGTCGAGCGAGGCATACCCCTTTGTGTTCGCCTTGAGCGCGTCAAAGAAATCGTAAATGATCTCGTTGAGCGGCATCTGATAATGCATCTCGACGAGATAGGTGTCAAGATACTGCATATCCTTAAACTCGCCGCGGCGCTCCTGACACATCGGCATAATGTTGCCCACATAGTCCGGCGGCGTGACGATCGTCACCTTGACGTAGGGCTCCTCCGCGTGCTCGATGACGCTGTTGTCGGGATAGTTGTGCGGATTGTCCACGCGCACCATCGTGCCGTCCGTCTTGTAAACTTCGTAGATCACGCTGGGGAGCGTGGTGACAAGGTCGAGGTCAAACTCACGCTCCAGACGCTCCTGAATGACCTCCATGTGCAGCATGCCGAGGAAGCCGCAGCGGAAGCCGAAGCCAAGCGCCACGGACGATTCCGGCTCAAACGTCAGGCTCGCATCGTTGAGCTGCAGCTTTTCCAGCGCGTCGCGCAGGTCGGGGTATTTGCTGCCGTCCTCGGTATAGATGCCGCAGTAGACCATGGAGCGCACCTTGCGGTAGCCGGGCAGCGGCTCAGACGCGGGATTCTCCGCGCCGGTGACGGTGTCGCCGATCTGCGTTTCGTGCACGTCTTTGATGCTCGCGGTGAAGTAGCCGACCTGACCGGCCTCGAGATGATCCGTCGCCTCCATGCCGAGCGGACGCATGATGCCGCATTCAAGGACCTTGTAGGACGCGCCCGTCGCCATCATTTTGACCTCCATGCCGGGCTTAAGGCTGCCCTCCATGAGTCGCATGTAGACAATGACGCCGCGGTAGGGATCGTAATAACTGTCGAAAATCAGCGCGCGCAGCGGCGCGTTTTTATCGCCCGCGGGAGCCGGCAGATTGTGCACGATATCCTCAAGCACCGCGTCAATGTTGATGCCGAGCTTGGCAGAGATCTCCGGCGCATCCTCCGCCGGGATGGCAAGGATATTCTCGATCTCCTCCTTCACACGCCCGGGATCGGCGGCAGGCAGGTCGATCTTGTTGATCACGGGGCGGATCTCCAGCTCGTGCTCCATGGCGAGATAGGTGTTCGCCAGCGTCTGCGCCTCGATGCCCTGTGAAGCGTCCACGATCAAAAGCGCGCCCTCGCACGCCGCGAGCGAACGGGACACCTCATAGTTGAAGTCAACGTGTCCCGGCGTGTCGATGAGGTTGAGCGTATAGGTTTCGCCGTCCTGCGCAGTATAATCAAAGGTGACGGCGCGCGCCTTGATGGTAATGCCGCGCTCGCGCTCAAGCTCCATGTTGTCGAGGATCTGGTCCTCCATTTCGCGCGCGCTGACCGCGTTGCATCTTTCCAGCAGACGGTCGGCGAGCGTAGACTTGCCGTGGTCAATGTGCGCGATAATACTAAAGTTTCGTATGTTTTCTCGGTTCATGTGACTTCCTCTTATTTTTGATCCAGCAGGTGATTTGTCTGCTCCTCGGTCACATGCAGCACCTGCGTCACGCTCTGCATCAGACCCGGGTATCCGGCAGAAAGGGCTTCGCTGTCCATATTCGGGAACGCGCTCTCTTCCGCCGGGTGTGAAAGCGCCTGAATATAGGCGACCCGCGCAGCATGCATCTGCATATCGACGGCGCCGCCGGTAAACGCCTCTCCGCCAAGGGAGAAATAGGCGTCCTTTTCCCCGCTGCGGCGGTGCAGGGCGCGGTAAAGCTGGTAAAGCGCGCCGCTGAGATAGCTGCCGGCAGCGCCGACCGCCTCGCGGCTGCCGGTTTGACCGAGCAGCTCAAAAAGAAGGTTCGTCGTGTTGACGATCAGCTTTTTCTGCAGGGTTGCCGCAATGCTTCCCTTGAGCGTTCCCCGCTCGTTGCTCGAATCGTAAAGCTCCTCCGCGCCGATCATGCCGCCGTCGCGCGAGAGCGTGCGCCCGAGCAGATAATCGGCGCTGACGTGATAGTAGTCACAGGCGCGCCGGACAAAAGCAAGCCCCGGCTCACGGATCCCGTTTTCATAGTGCGACAGCAGCGCCTGCGAAACGCCGAGATCCTTTGCCGCCTTGCGCTGCGAGATATCTTTCTCCTGCCGCAGCAGAGCGAGCGTGCGGGAAAAGTCCTCATTCATTCCTTCTACCTCTTCTTTTTCTTTAAAAATACAACAGGTATAGTATAGACCGTTTTATACAGTTTGTAAATAAGAATTGCGCAAAAAAAGAAGCGCCGGCGGCGCTTCAAAGGGAGAGAAACATATATGGGTGGTGTCAATCAAATCAGCACGCTGACGAGCCATGTCAGCGCAATACAGCCTGCGCCGATCGCACTCCAGAAAAGCGGCGTGCCCTTGCGGAAAAGGCTGCGTCCCGAGGTCGGCTGTGAGCGGCTGCAGCTTCGGGCCACGCGGCACGCTTCGTCAACAAGCTGCTGCGAGGTAACGCCGCCGCGGTGCATCGCGTCGTTGCGTACGATAAAAATTGCCTGCTCGAAAAGATCGGTATCCGGTGAATCGACGACGATCACGCGGCGTGAGGTACCCTTGACCATGCTGCATCACTCCTTCGCTTGCTCTGCGTAGTATCAGTATTCCCTGCGTCCGGTCTCTTATACGGCAGGCGGCAAATTTTTTGCTTCAGATTTCCTTGACTTCCGGCGTATCCGTCCTGGGCAAATAGAGGACCAGAACGCCTGCGTCGTCGATCTCGCCCGTGCGCTCGATGCTGTCCGCCAAAATCGCCGAAACCAGCAGCTGCGGATTCTCCCCCTGCCATCCGGCAAGCAGATCCTGCAGCCATTCGTCGTTTGTGGCATCGGCAACGCCGTCTGTGACCATGACAAAAAACGTCCCGCCCTCCAGGCGGATACGTGTCGCCTCCGGCGGCTGGGAGCACTCCTGCAAGCCAGCCGGAAGGCAGGTGCAGGTCACGCGCCTGACCGTGCCGCCGCGCTTGATGTAAGACGGCGCCGCGCCGTATTTATACAGCTCGCCCTCTCCGGTCTGCAGCGACAGCAAAAAAAGATCGACCGTCGTAAAGCTTCCCGTTTCCTCCGCACGCAGGGTCAGCGCGCTGTTGAGCGTTTTCAGCGCCGGCGGCGCATCGATGCCGGCGCGCAGGAAGCGCTCGAGCAGCCGTGTCGCCATGGCGGATTCCCTTTTGGCTTCCTCTCCGCTGCCCATCCCGTCGGAGAGCAGAAGGCAGAGCTTGTTCTCCGTCTCAAAGGTGCTCATGCTGTCGCCGCTGACGCGCTCGCCCTTTTTCGGACGCAGCGCCACGCCGAGCTGATACGGCAGCGGCTGGACTGCCAGCGCAGGGTGCGCCTCGTTCAGTTTTCCTGCGGCGGCAAGCAGCACCTCCGACACCTGCGCATACTGTCCTGCCGCCCTTGCGCGCGAATCGCTCAGGCTTTTCCGGTACTGCCCGCGCAGCAGATAGTCCCGCAGCTCGCTGTTCACCGCGGTCAGAAAGCTTGGAAAGCGGATGCAGCGGTCTGCAAAGTAGGACGGAAAGTCCTTTCCCTGCGCCTCGGCGTTTTTCAGCAGCGCCGGCGTCGCGTCGTTGATGGCCGTGTAGGTGCGCTGATATTCCTTTTCCCAGCAAATATCGCACAGGGAGCAGCCGCGGCATACCCGCTCCGCCGCCCGGTCAAAGAGTACCGACGGGTTTTCCTCCGCGCATCCGGGCACACGGGATAAGCTGTCATACAGTTCCCGAAACGCCGCTGCCGAGTCCTCCAGCTTCTGCCGCAGGAGCAGGTGTTCGTCTGTCTGCGCTTCCTTTTCTCCCGCCAGTCTTTTTCCGCGAAACACCTTTGTCGGCACCAGCAGAAAGCACAGCGTCGCCGCGAGCCCCTCATAGAGCAGGACCAAACCGTCTCCGGCATAAAGCGGCAGGGAAAACACCAGCACGGCACACACGAACCACAGCGCCGCGCGCACGCGGTCGCCGCGCCGCGCGAATCTGACGGCAAGCGCGGACAGTCCGTAAACGGCCGTGTGCAAAAAGCTGCCGTTCCCGGCGACCAGATCCACCGCAAAGCCGATACAGAGCGCGCCCGCGACCGCCGCCGGTCTTTCCTGCTCAAACGCCATAAACAGCACCGCGAGCATTGCCACGATGCGCCCGGGCGCAAAGCCGCTGCTCGTCTCAAACGCGGAAAACGCCATCAAAACACCCAGCAAAATCACCATTGACGCAGCGGGATGCTCCTCTTTTCCCTCCTCTTTGAGCACCGTGCGGCAGCAATGCGTGCACAGCGCCGCAAGGAGCATGCTCAAAAAGCAGTAGGCCATCTCGCCGATGCCGGCTCTCACTACGTAAACAAATTCGACCGAGAGCATCAGTCCCGCGCTCAGCAGCGGCAAAAACGCCTTCTTCTGATAGACCTTCAAGTCGTAAAACGCATTGTTCGCCGTGTAGAGCAGCACCGCCGCCGCGATCGTGCGCAGCGCGTGTGAAAAATTCAGAAACAGCAGCGCGCCGGACGCACACCCCAAAAGAGCGGACATGCCTCTTCTTCCCTGTCCGGCCGCCGCGACAGCGCCGACGGCAAACGGCGCGTAGCCGCCAAACAGGCTTGCACCGGCAAATACGGCGGGAAATATAAAATGGATCGCGGTGTCCACGATTTTTCCCGACATCTCTTTTCTGCGGACAAACGCAAGACCTTTCACTGCTTGTCCTCCTCCCGAGTTCGTTTTCCTCCATTGTAGGTTTTGCGGCGGGAAAAGCCTGTCGGGAAATGTCGGCATAAAAAAAGAACCGCCAAAGCGGTTCTTTTCATTTTATGATGATGCGTTTGTTTCCGAGAGCGCCGCCCGGGTCCTTGCAATGTCCTGCGCGATTTGGTCATGCAGCGCCTGCGTGGAGGAAAACCTCTTTTCCTCGCGCAGCCGCAGGCAGAAGTCCACACGGATATGCTGACCGTACAGGTCGCCGGTAAAGTCGATCAGGTTCGTTTCCACCGTCACGCCGTTTCCCGTGCCGACTGTGGGCCGCGTGCCGACATTGGTCACGCCGAGAAAGGTCTCGCCGTTTTCCAGATGCACCTTCGTTGCATACACGCCGTGCGCCGGAATGATCGTCGCGCCGTGCGGGATCAGATTGACCGTCGGGAAAAGGCGCGCTGTCCCAAGACCGAAGCCATGCTCGACCGTGCCGGTCATTGCGTGCGGATGACCCAAAAACTCCGCCGCACGCTCCACCTCGCCCGATTCAACAAGAGCGCGGATCAGCGTTGAGGAGACGGTCACTCCCCGGTGCTCCACCTTCGCAATGATGTCGCAGCCAATGCCGTGCGCCGCGCAATAATCCCGCAGCAGCGCCGGATTTCCCTCATTCCTGTAGCCAAAATGATAATCGTGTCCCGCCACAAGATGCACCGCGTGATACTTTTCCAGCAGGAGCTTTTCCATAAAATCCCGCCACGGCATCGTCATCATCCCGCGGTCAAACGGCTCGACAATGACCTGTTCGATCCCGTAAAGCTCACGGATCAGCGCGCTGCGCTCCTGCGGATTTGTCAGCAGCGGAACGCTCTCGCCCGTGACAAACTCTCTGGGCGCGCGGTCAAAGGTAAACGCCGCGCTCGTGCAGCCCAGCTCCTTTGCGCGCTCCGCCGTCTTCCTCAGCAGCGCGCCGTGACCGATATGAACGCCGTCAAAAAAGCCGAGAGCGATGACGCGCTTTGTTTCTTCCACTTTGTTTCCCACCTTTTTCGCTTCCCCCCGCGGCGTTCCTGTGAGCGCCGGCGATGTGCGCAGACTATTCTGCGCAAAAGAAATTCTTCTGCGAGGTCAGCACGCCTTTTTCCGCCCGGGAAAGCGCCAAAAACGTGCCGTCGCAGCCGTACACGCGGTATGCTCCGTCCGCAAGCTTCGCCTTCAGCGGGTTGCCGCAGCGCACGCGCCGCTCCGCTTCCGCATTCGGAAGCGTGTAGACCGGATACTCGCGAAACAGGCTGTCGGTCGGGCGCAGCAGCGCTTCGCCCTGTGCCTGCACTTCCTCGAGCGTCACCGCCTCGCCGAGCGTGAAGCCGGACGCCATGGTCCGTGTAAGCGCCGCCATCGCGGCGCCGCAGCCGAGCACCGCGCCGATGTCATGGCAGAGCGTGCGGATATAGGTCCCCTTGGAGCAGACGATGCGCAGCGCATATTCGTCCGCCGCCAAACGCCCGGTCAGCTCCAGCTCGTAGATCGTGACCGTTCTCGGCTTTCGCTCCACCTCGCCGCCCCTGCGGGCGATCTCGTAGAGCTTCTGCCCGCCGATCTTGACGGCGGAGTACATCGGCGGGATCTGCGAAAGCTCTCCCGTGAAGCGGGGCAGAACCGCGCGTACCTCGTCCTCGCTGACGGCGACCGCGGACCGCTCCAGCACCGTGCCGGTCGTGTCCTGCGTATCGGTGGTCATGCCGAGCTTCAAAACCGCCCGGTATTCTTTCCTGCCGCCCTCGGCGAAGGACACCGCCTTGGTCGCCTGACCGACGAACACGGGGAGCACCCCCGTCGCCATCGGGTCGAGCGTGCCGGCGTGACCGACACGCTTTTCCCGGAAAATACCGCGCAGCTTGGCGCACACGTCCATGCTCGTCCAGCCCTGCGGCTTGTTGATAATGATCACGCCATTCGGCATAAGCGCTCCGTTTCTCCGTCGGCGCGGTCAATTCGCGCCGTTTTCCTCGTTGATGGCTTCCTGCACCGCGCTTAGGATCATACGCTTGGCGTCGGAAAGCGCCGCGTGCTCGATCACACAGCCGGAGGCCGCGCGGTGTCCGCCGCCGCCGAGCCTGGCGCAGGCGCGGGTCGCATTGACGCGCGCGCCGGTGCGCAGCGAGACCTTCCACGCGCCGTCCCTCGTCTCCTTCATCGTGATGGAGCAGTCCGTCCCCTCCACGACGCCGCCGAGCGCGGAGATATCCTCCATGTCCGCCTCCGTCAGGGCAAGGCGCCGCTGCAGCTCCATGGGCAGCGTCACGACGACCACGCGGTTCTCATCGTAAAATTCCATCGTCCGCATCAGTTCACCCTCAAGCGCGAGGCGCTTTTTGCTCTTGGTGCGGAAATGCAGCTTATTCGCCGCTTTGTAGTCGATGCCCGTCTCCATCAGCGCCGCCGCCACGCGGTGCGTGTTGGCGGTGACATTGGAGTAGACAAAGCAGCCCGTATCCGTCGATACCGCGACATAGAGCGGCAGCGCGACCGCCGCCGTCAGCTGGCCGAGCCGGGCGGCAAGCTCATAGATCACCTCGCCGCAGGCTGCACACTCGGGATGCACGCAGTCGTGCTTTCCGAAGCGCTCATAGCTCGGATGGTGGTCGATGGCGAGATCGACCCTGGTTTTGAACTGCTCGGCATTGTCGGGGAACAGATTCAGCGCCGCAAGGTCGACCGAGACGACCGTCTCATAGTCGAAGTCGTCCGCCACCCAAAGCTCCTCAATATACGGCGCGAAATGCTCCGTGGTCTCGCGGTTGTAGAGAACGCCCGCGGTCTTGCCCATTTGACGCAAAACCGTGCACAGCGCCGCGGCGCAGCCGATGGTATCGCCGTCAGGACGGCGGTGCGTCAGGATCAGGTAGTTGTCGTGCGCGCAGAGAAACTCCGCCGCTTCCTGAATCGTCATAGTTGTGACCTTTCCTTTCCTCTTCGCTGCAGGGCACGAAATGACCGCAAAAAGGAAGGGTCATGCCGTGCCGTTTTTCCCCAGCCGCCTGTGCGGCGGGAGAAACCGGTTTTCCGATCGGGGCGATCAAAAAAACCGTTTCAGTCTTCTTCACCGTCCGGAGCAAGGCTCTCGTTCTCCGGATTTGCCGGCTTGACCACGTTCGGGTCGCGCAGCATCTCCAGAATGTGCGCGCCGTGCTCGATGGAGTCGTCGGCGAGGAACTGAAGCTCCGGTGTATAGCGCAGGCGCAAAGCCGCGCCCAGCTCGCGGCGCAGATAGCCGGAGGCGCTCCTCAGTCCCCTGATGACGTCCTTTTCCCGGCTCTTGTCCAAAACGCTCACAAAGATGCGGGCATAACGCAGATCACTCGTCGTGTCGACATGCGTGATCGTGACCATGCCGCCCTGCACGCGCGGATCCTTGAGCGCGCGAAACGCCTGGCTGAGCTCCTTTTGGATCTCCTCATTGATGCGATGGATGCGATTGCTTGCCATCGTTTCCTCCTCCTGATGGTTATCATGAAAATGGGGGCGGGCGAAAACGCCCGCCCCTGTTGCTTGATTATGCTTCAATTTGCTCCATGACATACGCCTCGACGATGTCGCCGAGCTTGATGTCGTTGTATTTTTCAAAGCTCAGACCGCACTCGTAGCCGGAGGCGACCTCCTTGACAGCGTCCTTGAAGCGCTGGAGGGAGGCGAGATGCCCCTCGTGAACGACGATGCCGTCGCGCACGATACGCACGTCGCAGGCGCGCTGTATCTTGCCGTCGGTGACATAGCAGCCGGCGACCGTGCCGACGGAGCTGACCTTGTAGGTCTGGCGCACCTCGGCGTGACCGATGACCGCTTCGCGGAACTTC
>JAEDKW010000058.1 GCA_016295615.1 Oscillospiraceae bacterium
CTGCTCCTTGGCAGCCCTTTTTGCTTTGCAGCATTTTAATACCGCTTGTCCAAAATTTCGATCACGTCGGCGATCGCGCCGTCGCGGCAGTGGCAGACGATCTGCGCGCCGCAGGAGAGCACCTCCGGCACGCTGTTTTCGGGCGCGAAGCCGATGGCGGCGATTTGAAGCATGGGAATGTCGTTGAGATGGTCGCCGACACAGTAAATGTCTTTCCGCGCAACGCCGAGCAAGTCCGCAAGACGCAGCACCATGCCGCCCTTGGTCGCGCCGTGCGCGGTCATTTCAAGCAGGTGGTCGCTTGAGAAGATCAGCTC
Source organism: Oscillospiraceae bacterium (assembly GCA_016295615.1). Taxonomy (GTDB): domain Bacteria; phylum Bacillota; class Clostridia; order Oscillospirales; family Oscillospiraceae; genus Hominicoprocola. The sequence goes on from JAEDKW010000058.1 coordinate 318, forward strand.
GTATTCCTCCGACCACGGGCGGGAGCGAATGAAGGCATATACCTCGTCGAGGATGGGACGGTCGTCCTCGAAGAGCAGCTTGATGATGGGCAGATCCACCTCGCGGAAGTCCGACACCGTCTGCGTTTTGGCGCGGGTGAGATGCTCGTGGTTGTAGACGTACTGATTGGGATGCATGGCGTGAATACGCCGGTCGTCGTGATAGACCTCAAAGGTGAGTTGGGGGAAGCGCTCGAGCAGCTCGTCCATCTGCGCGTAGATGCGCTCGGAGAAGAAGGCGGTGCAGAGATACCTGCCGCGCTGAAAGTCATAGAGCGCGGCGCCGTTGGCGATGACGCAGGGAACGTTGCAGGGCAGATCCTTTGCGTAATCGGCAAACGCGGGAAGCGCCCGCCCGGTGGAGACGGCAAAAAGACCGCCGTTTGCTATAAAGTAGTCGAGCGCCGCGCGGCTGCGCGCGCTCATCGGAGGGATATCCTCGCCGCGTTCAAGCGCGCCCTGCGTGTAGACGAGCGTGTTGTCAAAATCGCTGGCAAGCAGAACCTTATGAAACTTACCCATAACAGCCTCACAGAAAAGAGATTTGCCGACAGTATACTGCGGATCGAGGCAACGCATCAGCCTGTCAAAAAGGCTTTTTCGACAAGCTGAGCGCCGCATATCCATGCGGCGCTTTTACTTATTCTTCCTTTTTGGGACCGCCGGAACGACGGGAGCGTCCGCCGCGATGACGGTGCGGCCGACGATGCTTTTCGGCGCCGCCCTCGGCGGGGGAAGCGCTGTCCACCGCGTGAACGCTGACCTTCTGGACGGCGGGCTTTTCACCGGCAGATTTGCGCAAAGACTTTTTCGCGCTGCCTTCGCCGGCGTCCTTCGCGGCGGCTTTTTCGGCGGAGACAAGCTCGCCGTCACGGCGGGAGCGTCCGCCGCGATGATTGCGTCCGCCGCGGTGCCCGCGGGAGCGGCGTTTTTCGGAAGCCTCCGGACAAGCGGGCGCTTCTTCAGCAACCTCCGGCTCTGCGGCAGCGGAGATCACGGGGAACACAAAGGGATCTTCGGCAGGCTCGCGGTAGCGTTCGGGCAGCTCCTTGGGGATGCTGATGCCGTCGCGGCTGCCCTTGCCGTTGCGCAGCACGCTGATCTCGCAGTTGCGATAGCGTTTGGGACTTTCGGGCTGATTGTCAAGCTTGACAACGACCTGCTCGCGCAGGATATCGACATTGCTGACGTTGCCCAGACCGTCCGGCGTAGCCACAAAGGAGTCCGCCTTCGGGCAGCGGCGCGCCGCGTCCTCATAAGCGTCCTGCTCGTACTTGAGGCAGCACATCAGTCTGCCGCAGGTGCCGGAGATCTTGGCCGGGTTGAGGCTTAAATTCTGCGTTTTTGCCATCTTGATGGACACGGGAATAAAGTCGTCCAAAAACTGCGCGCAGCAGAACGGCCGGCCGCAGATGCCCAAGCCCCCGAGCATTTTCGCCTCGTCACGCACGCCGATCTGGCGCAGCTCGATGCGGGCGCGGAACACGGACGCGAGATCGCGCACGAGCTCGCGGAAGTCCACACGACCCTCCGAGGTGAAAAAGAAGATGATCTTGCTGCCGTCAAAATTGCTTTCCACACGCACGAGCTTCATGTCAAGCCGGTGCTCGGCGATCTTCTTCTGGCAGATCGCGAACGCGTCCTTTTCACGGGATTTGTTGTATTCAAAGGTGCGGCGGTCATTTTCCGTCGCAATGCGGACAAGCGGACGCAGCGGCGGAACGACCGCGCTGTCCGCCACCTCGTGATTGCCGGAGACGCACTGGGCATACTCCGTGCCCTGCGCGGTCTCAACGATCACGAACTGATTCGGCTCCACGGCGATGCCGTGCGGGTCGAAATAGTATTCTTTACAGCCGCCGCGAAAGCGGACACCGATTACTTCAGTCAAAAGAGTTCCTCCAATTCAACGGCAAAACCGCCGAGTGCGGCGCCTGTGCCGACGTTATAAGTGCAGTGGCTGCGGTAAGCCCGCAGCAAATCTATTGTGCCGAGAATTTGCGATTTTGTCAAGCTTTTGCTGATGAGCGCGGCGATCTCGCGCTCGTTTTCGGCGGGCGCTTCGCCGTACAGGGAGAGCAGCGCGGCGGAGAAGAGGAGCCGTGTCTGCTCAAAAAGCGCGCCGAGCGCATCGCGCTTGATCTTCTCCCGCTCGAGTGAGACGAAGAAAGCGGCGCGTCCGGCGGCGCTGCCGGCGGCGATCACACGGGCAAGCTCAATGGCCTGCGGAAGACCGGCGTCTTCGCCCTGCTGCACCGGCGCGGTCTTGACCTCCACGCAGCGCGAGCGGATCGTTTGCAGGAGTGCGGCGGCGTTTTCCGTGCAGAAGAAAAACGCGGCGTAGGCGGGACCCTCCTCCACGGTTTTGAGCAGCACGTTCTGATCCTTCTCCGTGAGCAGGGAGCAATCTTCAAAAATGTAGATCTTGCGCGCGCCTTCGTTCGGACGGATGAAAGCGTCCGCGCGCGTCCGGCGCACGACGTCCACGGAGATCTCGGCATGCTCTTCATCGCGCACGAAAACCACGTCGGGATGAATGTCCCGGATCACCTTGCGGCAGTCGGGACACGCAAGACAGGGTCTTTCCCCGCCGGCGGTACACTCCATCGCGGCGGCGGCATAGCGCGCGGCAGCCGTACGCTCGCCGGGACCGCTGAAGATCAGCGCGTGGGAGAGCGTGCCGCGCGCAGCGGCTTCGCGCAGGCGCTGCGCCGTATTCGTTTGTGCAAAGACGGTAAGGTCCATGGGCGCTCCTTGTCCGGAAAAACAACAAATACATTGATAAGCTTATTATACCGCAAAAACAAAAGAAGCGCAAGAAAAGTTCCCGCGAGCGCAAAAAGGCGGGGCAAAGACCGCCCCGCCGGGAAAAGATGGCAAAATTTTTCCGCAAATTGGAAAGAATTTATTGAAAGTTAGGGAAAATCCGTCTATAATAAATAAGCTTGTTGTAAGTTTTGATTGCAAAACCAAATGAAGATATTTTAATTTTGGAGGAAAAACATGAGCAAAAAGTACGTTTACCTGTTCTCGGAAGGCAACGCCACGATGCGTGAGCTTCTGGGCGGCAAGGGCGCGAACCTTGCCGAGATGACCAACATCGGTCTTCCCGTCCCCCAGGGCTTTACCATTACGACCGAAGCCTGCACGCAGTATTATGAAGACGGTCAGAAGATCAACGACGAGATCATGGCTGAGATCATGCAGTATGTCGCCAAGATGGAGGAAATGAACGGCAAGAAGTTCGGCGACCTCACCAACCCGCTGCTCGTCTCCGTCCGCTCCGGCGCCCGCGCCTCCATGCCCGGCATGATGGATACCATCCTCAACCTCGGTCTCAACGACGACGTTGTCAAGGCGATGATCGCCGGCAACTCCGACCCCAAGTTCGAGCGTTTCGTTTACGACTCCTATCGCCGCTTCATCCAGATGTTCTCCGACGTCGTCATGGAAGTCGGCAAGAAGTACTTTGAGCAGCTCATCGACCAGATGAAGGAAAAGCGCGGCGTCAAGCTCGACATCGAGCTGACCGCTGCCGACCTGAAGGAGCTTGCCGAGCAGTTCAAGGCTGAGTATAAAAAGCAGATCGGCTCTGACTTCCCCTCCGACCCGAAGGTCCAGCTTTACGAAGCGATCCGCGCGGTCTTCCGCTCCTGGGACAACCCCCGCGCCAACGTCTATCGCCGCGACAACGACATCCCCTATTCCTGGGGCACCGCCGTCAACGTCATGCCGATGGTCTTCGGCAACCTGAACGACAATTCCGGTACCGGCGTCGCCTTCACCCGTGACCCCGCCACCGGCGAGAAGAAGCTCATGGGCGAGTTCCTCACCAACGCACAGGGCGAAGACGTCGTCGCCGGCGTCCGCACCCCGATGCCCATCTCCCAGATGGAAGAAAAGTTCCCCGAGGCTTATGCCGACTTCGTCAAGGTCTGCGATATTCTCGAAAACCACTACCGCGACATGCAGGACATGGAGTTCACCGTTGAAAACGGCAAGCTCTACATGCTCCAGTGCCGCTCCGGCAAGCGTACCGCGCAGGCTGCGCTCAAGATCGCCTGCGACCTCGTGGACGAGGGCATGATCGACGAGAAGAAGGCCGTCTCCATGATCGAGCCGCGCAATCTCGACACCCTGCTCCATCCCCAGTTCGACGCCGCCGCTCTCGCCAAGGCCAATCCCATCGGCAAGGGTCTCGGCGCATCCCCGGGCGCTGCCTGCGGCAAGATCGTCTTCACCGCTGACGACGCGGTCGAATGGAAGGAGCGCGGCGAGAAGGTCGTTCTCGTCCGTCTCGAGACCTCTCCGGAGGACATCACCGGCATGAAGGCCGCTCAGGGCATCCTGACCGTCCGCGGCGGCATGACCTCTCACGCTGCCGTTGTTGCCCGCGGCATGGGCGAGTGCTGCGTCTCCGGCTGCGGCGCCATCGCCATGGATGAGGAGAACAAGAAGTTCACCCTCGCCGGCAAGACCTTCGTTGAAGGCGACTATATCTCCATCGACGGCTCCACCGGCAACATCTACGACGGCATCATTCCCACGGTCGACGCCACCATCTCCGGCTACTTCGGCCGCATTATGGGCTGGGCGGACAAGTACCGCCGCCTCAAGGTCCGCACCAACGCCGACACGCCGCGCGACGCCAAGAAGGCCCGCGAGCTGGGCGCCGAGGGCATCGGTCTGTGCCGCACCGAGCACATGTTCTTCGAGGCTGACCGTATCGCCGCCTTCCGCGAGATGATCTGCTCCGACACCGTGGAGGAGCGCGAGGTCGCCCTTGAGAAGATCCTTCCCTATCAGCAGAAGGACTTCGAGCAGCTCTACGTTGCGCTGGAAGGCACGCCCGTTACGATCCGTTTCCTCGATCCCCCGCTGCACGAGTTCGTCCCCAACACCGAGGATGAGATCGCGCTGCTGGCGAAAACGCAGGGCAAGAGCGTTGAGACCATCAAGAACCTCATTGCCTCTCTGCATGAGTTTAACCCCATGATGGGTCACCGCGGCTGCCGTCTGGCCGTCACCTATCCCGAAATCGCCAGGATGCAGACCAAGGCCGTCATCCGCGCCGCCATCAATGTCCAGAAGGCGCATCCCGAGTGGACGGTCCGTCCCGAGATCATGATCCCGCTGGTTTCCGAGGTCAAGGAGCTCAAGTTCGTCAAGAAGGTCGTCGTGGAGACCGCTGACGCGGAGATCGCCGCTGCCGGCGTGAAGCTCGATTACGAGGTCGGCACGATGATCGAGATCCCGCGCGCCTGCCTGACTGCCGACGAGATCGCCGCCAACGCGGACTTCTTCTGCTTCGGCACCAACGACCTCACCCAGATGACTTACGGCTTCTCCCGTGACGACTCCGGCAAGTTCCTCGGCGCTTACTATGACACCAAGATCCTTGAGAACGACCCGTTTGCCAAGCTCGACCAGGTCGGCGTCGGCAAGCTGATGGAAATGGCCATCCAGCTGGGCAAGCCCGTCAATCCCAAGCTGCACATCGGCATCTGCGGCGAGCACGGCGGCGATCCCACCTCCGTCGAGTTCTGCCACAAGATCGGTCTTGACTATGTCTCCTGCAGCCCGTTCCGCGTGCCCATCGCGCGTCTCGCCGCTGCACAGGCAGCCATCAAGGAGTCCAAGTAAGACTTCGGGTTTTATCAACAGCCTTATCAAAGCAGCGGGTTCCACTAACGGAACCCGCTGCTTTTTGATAGAACGGTATGGTTTTGTCCGGAACACCCGGCAAAACACGAAACCGGGAGCCTCTTTGCGGATCGACCGATTTCTCCTATCCTCAATGATATTATTTCATGTAGAACTTGCAATTTTAAGCAAGATGTAATATCATATAAAAATATAGGAAAAAGATGCAGAATGACGGTTTCAAAGACCGTCCTGTATTTCAAAATTGATCAGGAGGTACATCCATGAACTATAGTGCGCTGATTCAAAACAGAAAGTCTGTCCGCGAGTTTGCGGATAAGAAAGTGCCTGCGTCTGCTCTTGCTGAAATTGAGGCTTATTATCAGAAATCATGCCAGCGCTTGGTTCCCGAGCTGGAAACGAAGCTGTGCGTCTTCGGTGAGGAGGCCAAGGCGGCTCTGGAAGGCGCTGCCGGATACAAAAGCTTTCTGGTCGGCGCACCGAACTATCTGGTTCTGCTGTCTGCCAAGGGTGATCTTGCAGTTGAGAATGCCGGCTACATGATGGAGGACATAGTCCTGAAGCTGACCGACATGGATCTGGGCTGCTGCTGGCTCACCTTCACCGACAGCGAGAAGGTCAAGTCCGCCCTGAAAATCGACTCCGCGCTGGACGTGGCCGCCATCGTGGCCTTCGGTCAGGGGGTCAAGACCACCAAGCGCCTGCGCGTGAACATCCTGAGCATGTCCAATGTAGATATCAGCGCCCAGCGCCAGTATTTTGCCCCCAAGCACGGGCTGCACGACATGGTGTTCATGAACACCTGGGGCAACTGCG
>JAEDKW010000006.1 GCA_016295615.1 Oscillospiraceae bacterium
CAGGCTTATTCCTTCCCACATACCAACACCTCCGTGTTAAGGCAAGTATATGGAGAAATGAAAAGCAAAGTCAATCGGTATGACCGAGAAAAATGACCGCCACAAAATCGCCGTCAGTAAAAATGAGCATTTTGAAGGCTCGTCACCAAGTCTCCCAATGCCGTTCTTTTTTCTTTCCCCATTGTGTCACACATCATTGACAAACCTACAGAGCCTCCGAAATTTCATAGTTTTCATAGTAGAATTATCGTGAAAAACATGATATGATAAATAAAATTATGAGCATTTGCGTGCAAATGCCGCACAGGAGCGCTGTCAGCGCGGCATCCGTGCACTTTGCCCGCCCCTTTTGAGGATATACAGGATGGATATGACGGAAAAACAATTGGCACGTGAAACCATATACGAAGGCAGGATCCTGCGCATCTTTCGGGACACCGTTCTTCTGCCCGACGGCAAGACGGGCGTGCGCGAGGTGGCGGATCACCCCGGCGGCGTCGCCATCGTCGCCCTTGACGACAACGACTGCGTGCTGACCGTCAAGCAATACCGCTATGTCTTCTCCCGGGTGCTCGAGGAGATCCCCGCCGGAAAGCTGGAGCGCGGGGAGGATCCCGACGCGGCGGCGCTGCGCGAGCTGAGGGAGGAGACCGGCGCCGTACCGGAGCGGTTTTTGAGCCTCGGACGCATCATTGCTTCCCCCGGCTGCTACGGCGAGGTGCTGCACCTCTACCTTGCCGAGGGGCTGCACTTTGGCGCCGCGAACCCCGACGAGGACGAGTTTCTTGACGTCTGCCGCACGCCGTTTTCCGTTATGCTCGGGCGCGTGCTGCGCGGCGAGATCGAGGATGCAAAGACCGTTTGCGGTATTTTGAAAGTACACTGTCTGCGTTCGCAGAACAACGGATAAGGAGGCTCTGCCTTTATGGATCAGAAAAAGACCGTTTTGATCGTGGAAGACGAAAAGAACATTGTGGATATCATTCGTTTCAACCTCCAGCGCGAGGGTTACAACACGCTGGAGGCCTACGACGGCGAGGCGGGGCTTGCCGCAGCGGAGCAGAACAATCCGGATCTCGTCCTGCTCGACGTCATGATGCCAAAGATGTCCGGCTTTGAAGTGTGCAAAGCCCTGCGCAAAAACGGCAGCAATGTGCCCGTTATCATTTTGACCGCACGCGAAGAGGAGGAGGATAAGATCCTCGGTCTTGAGATCGGCGCGGACGATTACATCACCAAGCCCTTTTCCATGCGCGAGCTTCTCGCGCGCGTGAAGGCGAACATCCGCCGCACCGCGATGCTTTCTCCCGTTCAGGAGGAAAGCGCGATGTCCGCCGGCGGCGGCATCACCATCAACACCGACAGCTATCAGGTCTATAAGAACAATACGCCCATCGACCTGACGCAGCGCGAGTACGAGCTGCTCACTTTCCTGGCAAGCCATCCGGACAAGGTCTTCTCCCGCGTGGACCTTATGGAGCAGGTGTGGAATTACGACTACGTCGGCGACGATGCGCGCACGGTGGACGTGACGGTGCGGCGTCTTCGCGAAAAGATCGAGGACGACCCCGCCTCCCCCACCTACATACTCACCCGCCGCGGCGTCGGCTACTATTTCTCCGCGCAGAACGCCTGAACGCCTGCCGATCCGAACGATCTGAACGAAGGGAGCACCTTTTATGTTTCGCAGTCTGCACATAAAGCTGGTCATGATCCTGCTGCTGCTCGTCACGTCCCTGATGGCGGTGGTCGGCGCGTTTTTGATGACCAGTGTCACAAGCTTCTATATTGACGACTTTTACGCGCAGATGAGCGAGACGTTCGGCGAGAGCAACGCCGCCTTTGTCCACACGCTCCGCTCGGAGGCTGCGCAGGAGGACGGCATGCAGCGCATTCAGGCTATGATCGAGACCTATTCCGGTACGCTCGGCATTGACGGGCGCAACCGCAACTACTACATCCTCGACGCCAGAACCGGCGCGTTTCTCGCCGGCAGTGATGAAGGCGGCGAGACCCTTGAACAGACGGAGAACATTCTCACCGCCCGCAACGGAAGCGTCGGCGACAAGAGCGACATCGCCGCAAACTACATGGACGTCGCCATTCCCATTTCCGGCGGCGACAACAGCTTTATCATTTATATCCGAGACAACCGCAGCACCGTCTCCTCGCTGAATTCCGAGCTGCTGCTCATCATTCTGCAGGCGCTTCTGGTCGGTCTTCTGGTTTCCGTCACGCTCTCGTTCCTCCTGGCAAAAACGATCATCGACCCGATCGAAAAGCTGACCGAGGGGACTGAGCGCATCGCCAAGGGTGATTTCAACGAGACACTGAATGTGGAATCGACGGATGAGATCGGTATCCTGACGACGACCTTCAACGACATGGCGTCCGTCCTGCACAAAACGCTGGAAGCCGTCGAGAACGAGCGCAACAAGCTTGACACGCTCTTTCTGCACATGACGGACGGCGTGGTCGCTTACGACGGAAACGGCGCGCTGATCCATTGCAATCCCGCAGCCGCCGCGCTGCTCGGCCGCAAGAGTGAGGACTGCCGGTACAGCGAGCTTTTCGAGACGATGTGCCCCTTCGCCCATGTGGTCTCCCTGCAGCGGAGCGACTTTGTCGAGTCCGAGCTTGCCGTCGGGGACCGCAGCGTCGAGGTTTGTCTTGCCCCGTTTTCCGATGAGCAGCGCGGCGGTGTTCTGGTCGTTCTGCACGACGTGACCGAGCACCGCAAGACAGAGGAACGCCGCAAGGAGTTCGTCGCCAATGTTTCCCATGAGCTGCGCACGCCGCTGACCAACGTCCGCTCCTATGCCGAGACGATCCGCGAAGCCGGCGATGAGCTGTCGCGGGAAACGGAGAATGACTTCCTTGACGTCGTGATCAGCGAAACCGACCGCATGACGAACATCGTGCGGGATCTTCTGACCCTCTCCCGACTTGATTCCGGGCGCAGCGAAATGAATATGGCCCGCTTCCCCTTCGGCGCCGCGATCGACGCCGTTCTCCGCTCCATTGAGCTGGAGGCGCGCCGCCACCACCACGAGCTGACGCGCAGCTACCCCGACTCCCTGCCCATCATCGTCGGCGACCGCGGCAGGCTGGAGCAGGTCATGCTCAACGTGCTCGGCAACGCGGTCAAATACACACCGGACGGCGGTCATATCCACGTGACTGCCGGCGAAAGCAGCACCGGCGACAAGGTCTGGATGGAGGTCGCCGACGACGGCATCGGTATTCCCGAAGCCGACCGGAGCCGCATTTTCGAGCGTTTTTACCGTGTCGACAAGGCGCGCTCGCGCGAGTCCGGCGGCACCGGTCTGGGGCTTTCCATCGCTACCGAGATCGTGCAGCGCCACAACGGAACGCTCTCGCTTGTGGATCGCGAAGGTCCCGGTACGACGGTACGTCTGGAGCTTCCCATCATTCAGCCGCTCGGCGGGGAGGCTGCTCATGAATAAGAAAAAAATCACGATCGACCGGCTGCAAAATCTTGCCATTGTGCTGCTTTCCCTGTCCGCAGCCTTTCTTTTCCTGCAAACGCCGCTGTTCGGCGACCTTGCCGGCAAAACGCTGCCGGAGCTGATCGGCGATGCCTTTTCCACCGAAGAGACAGACGGCAGTCAAGTGGAGCTGTCTGATTTTGTCTCTCCGGTGCGCATCGTTTTCACCGGCGCCTATGCGCGCTGCGGTGTGGATGCCCTCACGACACTCGACGACGGCTTCAGCCGCGCGGGCACCTTTCTGAGCGAAGCGATCGGTTCCGCCGGGGCCATGCTTCCCTCCACGGAGGAGACCTTCCTCTCCGCGCTGCGCGGAAGCGGGATCTACTTTGATTTCACGACCGATCTGCCGCTGGATATTCTCTCGGATGCGCTGAATACCACGGTCCCCGTTTCTCAGGATCTTTTTGTCCGCCGTGCATTCATTTCTTCCGGTGAGGACGGCGCGGTGCGGCTGTACCTGCTCGACCAGGCGGGTGAGTGCCGCTCCTTTTCCACCGCGCTGAGCGCTTCCGAGCTGTCGGCGTATCTGGATTCTCTCAACGGTACCGGCGTCGATTTCGCTTTCTCTTTTCCGGAGTCTTACGGCATGCTTTCCCCCTTTACCCTGATCATGGATGAGCCGACGCCGCGCCATACGCTCCGCGTCTCCAGCGCGCTTTCCGAGGCTGACCTGCCGGATCTTCTTCGTCTTGCCGAGTTCAATCCCCACACGGAGAACCGCTATACGGAATCCACCGGAACGATCGTCGTCCGCGAGTCCTACGGCACGCTTCGCCTCTCCTCCGACGGGACCGTTACCTACCGCGCCGGCAGCACCGACGCCGGTTCCCTTTACACGATCTCCCCCGACAAGGACGGCGTCAGTCTTACGGAAGCCGTTGCCGCGGCACAGAAGCTGAGCTTTACGCTGCTGCAGGACCGCTGCGGCGCCGCCTCCCTGTATCTCAGCAGCGTAACGCCTTCCGCGGAGGGCTATTCGGTCACACTGGACTATGTCGTGAACGGTACGCCGCTGCGCTTTTCCGACGGTTCCCATGCCGCCTCCGTCACCATCGAGGGACACAGCATCACTGCCTTCACCATTCACTTCAGAAGCTATGAGCTCACCGACACCTATTCGCTTCTTCTTCCGATGCAGCTCTCCGCCGCCATCGCGCAGAACCGCTATGAGGGCTGCGAGCTGTCTGTTTTCTATGTTGACCGCGGGACCGACACCGTGTCTGTGGACTGGATCGCAAACTGATCTTCCGGAAAACGCAGTCCGCGCACGCGGCAATCAAGGAGAAAGGACCGGCAAACCATGAAGACCTCGCGACTAAAAAGCATTGTGATCGCCATTCTTCTGCTCGTCAACATCTTTTTGTTCGTTCTGCTCCTCGGCAGGCAGAACCAGCAGCGCGCCGCCTACGAGCGCTCCGTCGAGCAGCTGAGCATTCTTTTATCCGACAACGGCATCGATTTTGATACCGCGCTTCTGCCGCGGGACGTCTCTATTTCCACAGTTGAGCTTTCCCGCAGCAACGACGAGGAAAGCGCCTTTGCCGAAAAACTTCTCGGAAAGGCAGTCTCCCGCAGTGTCGGCGGCGGAATTTACATTTATGAAAACGACGCCGGCTCCTGCCAGTTCCGTTCCAACGGTACGCTCGAGGGCGCGTTAAGCCGCCATGTCAGCAATCCCACCGCCTTCTGCGAAGATATCTTCCGCAATTGGGGGTATCATATGGATGACGAGGCGTATGCGCAGGCGCTCGCAGTCAACGACAGCGGCAGCGGGACGATCAGCGCCCTGCGGGAGATCGACGGTCATCTCGTTTTCGCCGCCCCGCTTTCCCTCACCTTTGAAAACAGCGCCCTCGTCTCCGTCTCGGGCAGCTTTCTGCCGGAAGCCGCATCGCTCAAGGGCGCGGAGTGCATGGATGCCGTTTCCGCGGTGGTCCACTTTTTGGATTACCGCAATGCAACCGGTCTGGTCTGCACGGAGATCACCCGTCTTTCCTGCGGATATCTCCTGCAGGATTCCTCTTCCGTCTCGACCCGGCTTGTCCCCGTGTGGTGTATTGCGACCGATGCGGGCAATTATTATGTAAACTGTGCAACCGGCAGCATCACACGCGGATAAAAAATTTTCTCAAGACTGCAGGAAATTTTTTCGGCGAGGATTGCTTTTTCCGTATTCTTTGGTATACTAATGGGGTATTATGTGAATAGTATCCTCATCATTCTGCCGTCAAGGAGTTTTTCATGACAAAATATATCGTTCGGGGCGGGCAACCGCTCTTTGGCGAAGTTCATATCAGCGGCGCGAAAAACGCCGCTGTTGCCATCATCCCCGCAGCCCTTTTGGTCGACGGAGTCTGCCGCATCGAAAACATTCCTCAGATCTCTGACGTGACCGCTCTTTTGAAAATCCTTGAGCAGCTCGGCGCTTCGGTCCGCTTTCTCAACCGCACCGACGTTGAGATCGACTGCCGTCACATCCGCACCACGCAGGTTTCTCAGGAGCTTGCGCACCGTATTCGCGCTTCCTACTATCTGATCGGCGCGCTGCTCGGCCGCTTCGGAGCCGCTGAGGTTTCGATGCCGGGCGGGTGCAACTTCGGCGGCGTACGCCCGATCGACCAGCACGTGAAAGGCTTTGCCGCCATGGGCGCCGAAGTCCGCGAAGGCGACTTCATCTGCGCACGCGCGGCAAACGGACGCATGAAGGGCGCCAACGTCTATCTCGACGTTGTTTCCGTCGGCGCCACGATGAATATCATGATGGCTGCCGCCCTGGCAGAGGGCACCACAACGATCGAAAATGCAGCCAAAGAGCCGCACATCGTCGACCTTGCCAACTTCCTCAACTCCATGGGCGCCGACATCAAGGGCGCCGGCACGGACACCATCCGCGTCTTCGGCGTGGACAGGCTGCATGGCGGCACCTACGCCATCATCCCCGACCAGATCGAAGCCGGCACCTACATGGCCGCCGTCGCCGCCACAGGCGGGCAGGTCCTTGTGCGCGGCATCATTCCCAAGCATATGGACTGCATCACCGCGAAGCTGCAGGAAATGGGCGTTGAGGTGGAGGAGCAGGATGACACGCTGCTTGTCCGCCGCGCAGGCAAGCTTATGCGCACCAACGTCAAAACGCTTCCCTATCCCGGCTTTCCCACGGATATGCAGCCTCAGATCACGACCGTCCTCTCCCTTGCCGAGGGCACCAGCATCGTCACTGAAGGCGTGTGGGACAACCGTTACCGCTACGTCGGCGAGCTGACCCGTATGGGCGCACAGATCCGTGTGGATGGCCGCACCGCCGTGGTGGAGGGTGTGAAAACGCTCCACGGCGCCGCTGTCCAGGCATACGACCTGCGTGCCGGTGCCGCGATGCTGATCGCCGCGCTCGCTGCCGACGGCGTCAGCGAGATCTCAAATGTGCAGTATATCGAACGCGGCTATGAGGATATCATTGCCAAGCTGCGCGGGATCGGCGCAGCAATCGAATGCGTGAGCTGTGACGACAGCATCCCGGTCAAACAAATCGGATGATATCAAGCCCTCGAGTTTTCGGGGGCTTTTTCTTTTGACTATTGCGCGCGCCTGTGGTATGATTTTCCCAAACAGCACCGCCCCTTTTTGTGTGCGCAACGGCGCAGAGATCCTGACGGATTTCAAAAGTCATCCGCCCGGTCCGGCGGAAGCAACGGCAGGGCGGAAAACGCGAAGGATGCGGTCCGGTCTGAATCCAAAACCGCAAAAGGAATCTTCTCCATGGAGTTTTACACATTTGCCAGCGGCTCAGGCGGTAACGCCGCTTTGGTCCGCGAGCGGAACACCGCACTTTTGATCGACGCCGGCATCTCCGCGCGGCGCATTACGCAGTCGCTTGCCGCTTTGGGCATCGCCCCCTCCGAGCTGGGCGCGATCCTCATCACGCATGAGCATGCGGACCATATCAAGGGACTTAAGACGCTTTGCAGAAAATGCCCCGCTCCCGTCTATGCAAGCCGCGGCACGGCGCAGTCCCTCTCGTGCGCAGGGAACGCGCTGCGTGTGTTTGACGCCGGCGAATGCTTTACCGTGGGGGCGTTTGCAATACGCTCCTTCGCCTCTTCTCACGACGCCGCCGATCCCGTGGGCTACCGCATCGACTGCGAGAGCGGCTCTCTCGGCTTTCTGACCGACACCGGCTTTGTCACGAACGCCGCCTACGACACGCTCCTCGGCGTGGAGCTGCTGCTGCTGGAGGCAAACCACGACGTCGAAACGCTGCAAAGCGGACCGTACCCTCCGTTCCTCAAAGCCCGCATTCTCGGCGACCACGGGCACCTTTCCAATGTGCAGGCCGGCGAGTTCGCGCTTGAAAGCGTCAAAGCCGGCACAAGCGACATCATGCTTGCCCATTTGAGCCGCGAAAACAACACCCCCGTGATGGCGGAATACGCCGTCGCGCGGAAGCTGCAGCAGCACGGATACAGCGTGCGCCTGTGCACGGCGCCGCGCGATACGATGAGCGAGGTACATCTATGCAGAAAGTCACCGTCCTTTGTGTCGGAAAACTGAAGGAACCGTTCTACATACAGGCGGCGGGCGAATATCAAAAGCGGCTCGCGCGCCACTGCAAGCTGGAGATCGTGGAGCTGCCGGAGCAGAGGCTCGGCGACGATCCGAGCGAAGCCGAGATCGAGCAGAGCCTGCTGAAGGAGGCTGCGATGATCGGGGAAAAGCTGCCCAGGGGCGGCATGCTGATCGCCATGTGCGTGGAGGGCACGGAGCTCTCAAGCGTTCAGTTCGCGCAGAAATTGCAGCAGTTCGCCTCGCGCGGCGCGTCCCAGCTCACCTTTTTGATCGGCTCGAGCTTCGGTCTGCACCCAAGCATCAAGGAGGCGGCGGATCTCAAGCTCTCCGTTTCCCCGATGACCTTTCCGCACCATCTGTTCCGCGTGATGCTGCTCGAGCAGCTCTACCGCGCGTATCAGATCGCAAACGGCACAAAATATCACAAGTAGGAGGAATTTCATATGTTCGATGAAAGCAAGCTCACCTGGGGGCGGGAACCGCGCGATTTGGCGGAGCGCTGGCCGAGGGCGGAAGACGGCACGCCGGAGCAGGCCGCTTTCCTCACAAGCGTCGTCGAAGCCGACAGTCAGGCCGATCTGGTCGTTCAGATGCTGCGCTCTTATGACATTCCGGTGATCAAACAATACGATAAAGACGGAACGCTCGGCAAGGTCGTGCTCGGCTTTTCCGGCTACGGCGTTTCCCTCTACGTTCCTGCGTCCATGCTGGAGGACGCGCAAAATCTGCTCAAGCCCGTTGATGAGGAGGAAATGAAATGAACTACCGTCAGGAATACGAAAGATGGCTCGCCTCTCCTGCGCTGAGCGCGGAGGAGCACGCGGAGCTTCTGTCCATCGCAAACGACGAAAAGGAGATCGAAAGCCGCTTTTACGGTCCGCTGGAATTCGGCACGGCGGGACTGCGCGGCACAATGTATGTCGGACTGCACAATATGAACCGGCACGTCATCCGCTGGGCAACGCAGGGCTTTGCCAACGTGATCTGCGCCGAGGGCGCGGAGGCGAAAGCGCGCGGCGTCGCCATCTGCATGGACTGCCGCAACCACTCGCAGGAGTTTGCCCGCGCCGCCGCCTGCGTCATGGCGGCAAACGGAGTGAAGGTCTACCTGTTTGAAGCTCTGCGCCCCACGCCGGAGCTTTCCTTCGCCGTGCGCGAATACGGCTGTCAGGCGGGCATCAATGTCACCGCCAGCCACAATCCGAAGGAATACAACGGCTACAAGGTCTACTGGTCCGACGGCGCGCAGCTGCCGCCGCAGCACGCCGCCGCGATCGCAGCGGAGCTCGCCGAAATCGACATCTTCACCGGCGTGCGGTCCATGGACTATGACGAGGCGGTCTCCGCCGGGCTCATTACGCTCATCGGCGCGGACTGCGACGAGAAATTCATGGCACACGTCATGAGCATGGTCAACGATTACGAGACCGTCAAAAAGGTCGCGGACGATTTCACGCTTGTCTATACGCCGTTCCACGGCTGCGGCTACAAGCTCGTGCCGGAGGCGCTGACGAAGCTCGGCATCAAGCATCTCATCTGCGTCCCCGAGCAGATGGTGATCGACGGCAATTTCCCCACCGTTGTCTCCCCCAACCCCGAAAATCCCGAGGGCTTCTATCTCGCCGTTGACCTTGCCAACAAGCACGGCGCGGACTTCATTCTCGGCACGGACCCGGACAGCGACCGCGTGGGTATCCTTGTGCGTGACCACAACGGCGATTTTCAGCCCGTCACCGGCAACCAGACCGGCGTTCTGCTGCTCGACTACCTCATCGGCGCGATGAAGCGCGCCGGAACGCTGCCCGAAAACGCCGCCGCGCTCAAGACCATCGTCACCACCGAGATGGCGCGCAAGGTCGCCGAAGCCAACGGCATCGACTGCTACGATACCTTTACCGGCTTCAAATTCATGGCGGAAAAGATGAACCAGCTTGAAAGCGAGGGCAAAAACACCGTCATCTTCTCCTACGAGGAGTCCTACGGCTACATGATCGGTCACTATGTGCGCGACAAGGACGCCGTCACCGCGTCGCTGCTGCTCACCGAGATGGCGGCATGGTACCACGCGCAGGGCATGACGCTCTTTGACGCGCTGCAGAAGCTGTACGAGAAGTACGGCTGGTACGGGGAAAAGACGCACAACCTCGTCATGCCCGGTCTTGACGGTCTTGAAAAGATGACCTCTTTGATGAACACGCTGCGCACCGCGCCGCCCGCCGAGATCGCCGGCACAGCCGTCGTCGCCCGCCGCGATTACTTAAACGGCACGCAGACCGACTGCGTCAGCGGCGCAGTGACGCAGATCGAGCTCAAGGGGTCGAACGTTTTGCGCTTTGCCCTCTCTGACGGCACGGTCATCCTCGTGCGTCCGAGCGGTACGGAGCCGAAGATCAAGGTCTATATCCTCACGCAGGGCAAAGACGCGTCCGAGCGCGATGCGCGCATTGAAGCCTACTCCGCGTGGGTAAAAACACTGGCATAAGATAAGAAAGGAAGCTCTCTCCCCATGGCACTGTTAGCCCTGTACTGGTCGATCATGATCGTGTTCTATCTGATCGCTTCGCGTCTGCGCCGCTGTGCCGGCCGCTTCGCCTTCGTTGACAGGCTGATGACGCTCAGCGTCTTTGCCCTTGTCTTTGTCATGGGACTGCGTATGGGGGCAAACCGCGAGATCACCTCAAGCCTCCGGACCATCGGCGTGCAGGCTGTTCTTGTCACGGTACTGGTCATTGCCTTCGCCATGCTGGGCGCGACGCTTGTGCGGAAGCTGCTGCACATTAGCAAGCGCGCTTTCCCTGTCAGCGCGGACTCTCCGCCGGAGGAGACGCACGTCTCCGGTGAGCGGAAGCTTGACGCTTCGGGCACGAGAACCTCCCTGATGATCTTTTTGCTGGTCGTGACCGGCATGCTGCTCGGGTACTTTCTCATCCCGCGCATCGTTTCTGATTTGGACGCCTTTGAAGCAGCCTCCGGCGACTGGATCGTGATCGGTCTTTGCATCATGCTGGCATTCGTCGGCTTCAGCATGGGGCTGAGCGATCATCTTAAACCTGTTCTGCAGGGCGCGGGTCCGGGCGTTTTTCTCGTTCCCGTTTTCTCCGTAGCCGGGTCGCTCCTCGGCGGTGCGGTCTATGCACTGCTCTCTCCGCTGAGTCTGCGCGAGGGACTCGCCATCGCCGCCGGCTTCGGCTGGTACACGATGGCGCCCGGCGTCATCTCCGGCGCGGGGTATGAGATCGCCGGCGCGATCTCGTTCTTACATAACGTTCTGCGCGAGACGCTCGGCATCATTCTGCTGCCGCTTCTTGCGGAGAAATTCGGGTGCATTGAGGCGGTCACCGTTCCCGGCACCGCCGCGATGGACGTCTGCCTCCCCATCGTGGAGCGTTCCTGCACACCGCCAACCATCGCCTATTCCTTCACGACCGGCATGGTCTCCTGCCTCGCCTGTGCGCTGCTCGTGCCGCTGATCATGGGCATCTGAGCAGGCTCCCTCCCATAAAAAACATACGGTGCAGACCCAAAAGCGGGTCTGCACCGTATTGCTTTTTGTATGGGATCTTACTTTGTCACGCAGAGCTCGTCGTCCCGAACGGTCACATTTGCGGTATCGCCGTTTTTGAGCGTGCCCTCAAGCAGCTGCTCGGCAACCGCGTCCTCGACCTGATTGCGGATGACCCTGCGCAGCGGGCGGGCGCCGTAATCCGGGTCGAAGCCGACCTTGGCAAGCTTTTCGATGGCGGCGTCATCCGCGGAGATGGTCACTCCCAGCTCTGCAATGCGCGCCGCGGTGTTTTTGAGCATGCGGCGGGCGATCTCGGCAATGTCGTCCTGCGTCAGGCGGCGGAAGACGATCGTCTCGTCAATGCGGTTGAGAAACTCCGGCTTGAAGGTCCGCTTGAGCTCCGCCATGACCGCTGTTTTGACGCGCGCAAACTGCTCGTCTTCACCGTGCTGCTCATCATTCGCAAAGCCGAATGTATTGGCAGAGGCGGTGATGTTTTTCGCGCCCACATTCGAGGTCATGACGATGACCGTGTTTTTGAAATCCACATGCCTGCCCTGAGAATCGGTGACAACGCCGTCCTCAAGGATCTGCAGCAGGATGTTCCAGACATCCTCATGCGCCTTTTCGATCTCGTCAAACAGCACCACGCTGTACGGCTTGCGGCGCACCTTCTCCGTCAGCTGTCCGCCTTCGTCATAGCCGACATAGCCCGGCGGAGAGCCGACCAGACGCGACACCGTATGCCGCTCCATATACTCGCTCATGTCGATGCGGACCATGGCGTTTTCGTCGCCGAACATGGCCTCGGCAAGCGCCTTGCAAAGCTCCGTCTTGCCGACGCCCGTGGGACCGAGGAACAAAAACGAGCCGATGGGGCGCTTGGGATCCTTGATGCCCACTCTGCCGCGGCGGATCGCCCTGGCGACAGCCCTGACCGCTTCCTCCTGTCCCACAACACGCTCGTGGAGCGTATCCTCCAGCTTCAGCAGCCGCTCGCTTTCGCTTTCTGTCAGGCGGTTGACCGGGATCCCCGTCCAGCCGGAAACGACAGCTGCGATATCGTCTGCGCCGACGCTGCCGCAGCTTTGTGAAAGCTGTGCCTTGCGGTGCTCACGCTCCCGCTCCGCCTGATCGCGGTAGTCCGCTTCGATGTCACGCAGCTGCGCGGCCTTTTCGTAGTCCTGCGCGCTGATCGCCAGATTCTTTTCCTTGGAGATCGCAGCGATCTTTTCCTCGATCGCCTTGAGATCGGGCGATGCCCCCTGCGCCTCCATACGCACGCGGGAAGCCGCCTCATCCATCAGGTCGATCGCCTTATCGGGCAGGAAGCGGTCGTTGATATAGCGGCGGGACAGCTCGACCGCGGCGGAGAGCGCCTCGTCCGTGATGGTGAGGTGATGATGCGCCTCGTACTTGTCGCGCAGCCCCTTGAGGATCTCAAGCGTCTGCTCGCTCGTCGGCTCGCCGACCTGCACCGGCTGGAAGCGGCGCTCCAGCGCGGCGTCCTTCTCGATATATTTTCGGTACTCGGAAAGCGTCGTGGCGCCGATGACACGGATCTCGCCGCGCCCGAGCGCGGGCTTGATGATATTTGCCGCATCCACCGCACCCTCGGCGCTGCCCGCGCCGACGATGGTATGCAGCTCATCAATGAAGAGAATGACGCTGCCGTCGCGTTTGACCTCGTCAATGAGTCCCTTGATGCGCTCTTCAAACTCGCCGCGGTACTTCGTACCGGCGACCATGCCCGAAAGGTCAAGCGACAAAAGACGCTTGTCCATCAGCTCCTCCGGCACATCGGAAAGCACGATCTTCTGGGCAAGTCCTTCGGCGATGGCCGTCTTGCCCACGCCCGGCTCGCCGATGAGCACGGGGTTGTTCTTCGTGCGGCGCGAGAGGATCTGGATGGTGCGGTTGATCTCCTCATCGCGCCCGATCACGGGATCCAGCTTTCCCTCACGCGCCATCGCGGTCAAATCGCGGGTAAACTCCGCGAGACCCTTGCCGCTTTTCGCCTCCGTGCGGCTGACGCGTCCGGCTTTGGACGCGGCGGCGCGCGGCGTTTCCCCGCTTCTTTGCACAACGGCTCCGTAAAGCTTTTTGACATCCACGCCGGCAGTCGTCAGCAGGCGTACCGCCATGTTGCTTCCGTCCCGCAGCAGCCCCAAAAGCAGGTGCTCCGTCTCGATCATCTCGCTTCCGGCGCGCGCCGCCTCGCCGACGGCAAGCTCCACCGTGCTGCGCGCGCGGGGGGTCAGCCCCTGCGTCGGCATGGATTCCGCCATGCCGCGTCCGACCGTACGAATGATCAGATCGCGCACCATCGACTCCGTGAGACCGGTCTCGATCAGCGCCCGGTAGGCGTTGCCGCTGTCCTCACGCAAAAGCGCCAGCAGCAGGTGCTCGCAGCCGACGTAGCCGTGTCCCAGCTCGCCTGCCGCCTCCTGCGCAAGACGCAAAACATTCTCCGCACGCGGAGAGAACTTCTTTTCACTCATATACTCTCACTTCTTTCTTAAATTCAGTCTTCCAGCCGCTTGAGCTCATCGCGGAGCCGGGCGGCCTTTTCGTAGTCCTCCTGCTCCAGCGCTTCATCCAGCGAAACACGCAGCGCATTTCGCTCCCGCTCGCGCCGCAGCTCACGCTGCTCCTGCTCCGAGAGGAGCGGCTTTTCGTGCTCCTCCTCGGCAGGCAGCACATGGAGCAGCCGGCGTCCTGCCGGCGTAAAGGACGGTTCGCTGAAAAAGCTTTCCGCACCCACAGCGCGCGGCAAAAGCGAAAAGAGACTGTCCCAGGCTCCGCCGATTTCGCTGCGGTAACCGAGCGCGTTCGCGCAGGATTCGCAAAGATGCGCCTCTGTCACATGCCCGTTCACATTGGAACGGTAATAAAAGGTGGCGTCATTTCTGCCACAGTTCTCACATTTCATTATGTTTTCCTCCTTTTGCCATAATTAAACACAGTGGATCAGGACCTGCCGCATCAAATCGGCACGCAGGACATCGCGCGTCGAACGAGGCACGCTGCGCAGCGCGGTATCGCTCAGCACGATCTGCAGCAGCCGGGCGGTCTCCTGTGAGATCGCTTCCGTTTCATACAGATTCCGCACGATCGCCAAAGCGCTCCGTGTGTCGATCTCCGGACCGATGGAGTTGATGAAGTGCATCAAAAGCGTCGGTCGGTCAACGCGCACACGGGTAATGCGGATATATCCGCCGCCGCCGCGCCGGCTCTCCACGATGTAGCCATGCTCCGGCGAGAAGCGCGTGGACATGACGTAGTTGATCTGGCTCGGCACGCAGTGAAACCGCTGCGCCAGATCGTTCCGCTGTAATTCCAGCACCCCGTCGGCGTCCTCAAGTTCCCCGCGGATGAATTCCGCAATCATGTCGCTGATGCCCATGGCTCCGTCCTCCTATGTTTGACTTTCTTTGACTTTTTAGACAGTATAGCACATTCCCCCCTGATGTCAATAGCTTTTTTGACCTTCTTTGACTTTTTACAAATTGTTCAAATTTTTGCGTAACCGGAACGGCGCGCGGAACAAGGCGAACAAAAAATTTTGTCGAATTTCAGAATTTTCCTGCATACTTTCTCTTGCATTTTCATACTTTCATGGTACAATAGGTTCAATAGTTAGCATATCAATGCTGCTCAATACTTATGGAGGTGCTACACATGGCTTATAAAATCAGTTCCGCTTGCGTCAGCTGCGGTGCTTGCGCAGATGCCTGCCCCGTCGGTGCGATCTCTCAGGGCGACGCTCAGTATCAGATCGACGAGAACGCCTGCCTCGACTGCGGTTCTTGCGCTGATACCTGCCCCAACGGCGCTATCGCTCAGGCCTGATTGATGCAACAAAGAAACGCGCCTTAACCGGCGCGTTTCTTGTTATCTGCTGAAATACATTCATGATTCGACAGGATTTTTTATGGGAGGGCGGTCCCTCCTTTTATTTTGATACCGAGCTCTTCCCTCCCTCGACCGACAGCTTCGCCCTGGGTTATTTTGCCGCGCCGAAAAGCGGCAGCAGGGTGTGCGATCTCGGCTGCGGCACGGGACTTTTGGGCGCGTTGCTGATGGCGCGAAACGCCGGACTCACGCTGCACAATGTCGAGCTTCAGGAGCGTGCGCTGGCGCTTGCCGGGCGTACCTTTGCCGAAAACGGCTGGCAGGCGGAATTTGCGCTTGGCGATCTTCGCGACGCCGCCGTGCTCCCTGCCGCCGGAACGATGGACTATGCCGTCTCGAATCCGCCGTACTTCAGGGCGGGAAGCGGGGCGAGCGCGCCGGAGCCCTCGCGCCAAAGCGCGCGCGAGGAATCGAACTGCACGATAGCGGACGTCTGCACCGCCGCCGCGCGTGTGCTGCGCTGGGGCGGAAGCTTCGCGGTCGTCTACCGTCCGGAACGGCTGGTCGATCTGCTCGTGAGCCTGCGTGCGCACGGCATGGAGCCGAAACGTCTGCGCTTCGTTCAGACAAAGGACGTTCCATCGCTCGTGCTGGTCGAAAGCAGGCGCGGCGGCAAGCCTGGGCTAACCGTGGAGCCGCCGCTGATCATCGGCAGCGGGGAATGGGAGAAGGTATATTTCCGATAAAAGGAGCGCGCCAAAAGGCGCGCTCTTTCATTTATTTCGGTTACTTTACGGTGTTGACCGTGCCGATGAACAGCGGCAGTCCGTCCACGCCCGTGATCATAAAGGCAAACGGGCGGTTGAGATTCATCTCGATCTCCGGCAGCTCCTCGATCAGCGCAGCAGTCGCATCCGCCGTGATCGCGGTAAAGGCAGCCGCCTCACAGCCGTTTTCATCCACAAGCACGCGCGCGGCGTGCTGCACGGAGGTGACCGCCGCCGCCTCGTCCAGATCGACGAGCGGGGAAAAGTCCGCCTTTTCGTCGTCAAACACGTCGGTGACGCCGAGCCGCTTGAGCGCGTCGATCAGCTGAAGGTCGGAGGAAACGTCAAACTTCGGCACGCTCCAGTGCACCTTGCCGACCTCGAGGCAAACGCCCCTGTCATAGACCTGCAGACCGCCGACCGCTGCGCCGCTTTCGATCAGGCTCTCAAGCGTCACGCCTTCATCGGGCAGCAGAAAACGCATGGCATTCCCGCTCCTGAAACGAAGCTCAGCAACGGTGCAGCCGTTTTCAGCATCGCGGAAGAAGCTCAGGGCGTCATCCGTCCTGTGCATGAAGTCGATCTCCTCCTCGGCGCCGCGGGCATTGGTAAAGCTGTCCCTGCTCGTCGCGCCCTCATGGAACGTATCGCTCCACTGGTCCTTGAAGTAGAGCGTGGAGAGGAGCATAAAGAGCGTTTCCGGCTTGGTCTCAAACTGCGCCGCCTCGCTCAGAAGCCGGTTCGTGTTCTCATTCACCCACTCCGCGATGGCGCTGTCGGTCTTTCCGTCGCCCATCGGCGCGCGGTAAACGGAGCTATGGTAGGTGTCGGAGAGCACCGCAAGCGTATCGGGCTTCATCTCATACTTCTCGTTGCCCCAGAGGGAGTTGGCGACCAGACACTTCCCGTAAGCCGTCTCGCTGTAAAGATTGCGCCACAGGCTGTCGGCACACTTGCGCGATTGCTCGATGCTGTCAAGGTTGAGCAGGTCAAGGAGCTGCGCGCGGCTCTCGCCGTCCACCGTCTCAGCCAGCATCGCAAGCGCAAGGTACAGATTCGCAGGCGAATAGATCACGTTCTCGCCGCTGTGCGCGCTGAAAAGCTGAAGGGCGGTCGCTTTGGTATAATCGAGGAATCCGCCGGTGAACTGTTCGTCCACGCCGTCGCCGCGGAATTCCCTGACCGCGTCCGCATAGGCGCGGGAACGGGTATCCCAGTCGTCCCAGATTTTCTCCTGCGCCTGCTGGTAAGCCTCCGCGCCCATCTTGTCGTAGTCGATCTGCTCAAATGCCGCCATCAGCTCCTCCTGGCTCGGCATGTCGGGCAGCTCGGGAAGCCGGGCGGTCACAAGCATGTAATCAGCCAAATACTGCGCAGCCAGCGGATCAGATGTATCGCTGTTCCGCTCCGGCTGCGCGTTCCGCTCCTCCGCGCCGCAGGCTGCAAGTGAAAACAGCATTGCCGCTGCAAGCAGCAAACCCAGCACTTTTTTCATGGCAGATGCCTCCCTTTTCCGGTTTCTGCTCCTTTAGACGCAGCAAACGGAAAAAGGTTCCCCGAAAAGCCTTTCGGAGAACCTTTTGGAATCTCAAAATCTCAATAGGAAATGCCCCAATAAATGTCGGTCGTACATTCCTTGCCGCAGCAGACGCACCTGCCCTTGGTGCCGGACTGCTCAAGCGGCATGCAGCGGGAAGACATGCCGGTCTTTTCCTTCATCGCAAGCTCGCACTCAAGCGCGCCGCACCACTTGGTCCTGATGAAGCCGCCGTGTTCCTTCTGCAGCCTGTCCGCCTCTTCGACGGTTTCCGCCTCATAGGTGTTGGCGGTCATGTTGTTTCGCGCCTTTTCGTACATCATCCGGTGGACGATGTCAAGCTGCTCCCTGACGGCATCCTCGAGCTGCTCGAGCTTGACGGTGATCTTTTCGCCGTCGTTTCGGCGGACGAGCACGCACTGACCGGCCTCCATATCGCGCGGACCGCACTCGACACGCAGGGGCACGCCCTTCATCTCGTACTGCGCGCACTTCCAGCCCATAGAGTTGTCGCTGTCGTCCATCCTGACGCGCAGCCCTGCCTCTTCGAGACGCGCGCGCAGCTTCTCGGCATTTTCAAGGACGCCTGCCTTGTGCTGCGCGATGGGCAGGACGATGACCTGGATCGGCGCGATCTTCGGGGGCAGAACCAGACCGTTGTTGTCGCCGTGCGTCATGATAACGGCGCCGATCATACGGGTGGTGGAGCCCCAGGAGGTCTGGAACGGGTACTGAAGCTTATTGTCGCGCCCGGCGAAGGTCACATCGTAAGCGCGGGAAAACTTATCGCCGAAGTAGTGGGAGGTCGCGCCCTGGAGGGACTTGCGGTCCTTCATCATGCACTCAACGGTATAGGTCGCTTCGGCGCCGGCGAACTTCTCCTTTTCGGTCTTGCGGCCGCGGACGACGGGAATGGCAAGGACGTTTTCAAAGAAGTCGGCGTAGCAGCCCAGCTGCTGCTCGGTCTCAGCCTGTGCCTCCTCGGCGGTTTCGTGGATGGTGTGTCCCTCCTGCCACCAGAACTCACGCGAGCGCAGGAAAGGCCGCGTGGTCTTTTCCCAGCGAATGACGGAGCACCACTGGTTGTAGAGCATCGGCAGCTCGCGGTAGGAGTGCAGCACATTGTGCCAGTGGTCGCAGAACATGGTCTCGGATGTGGGTCGGAAGGCAAGACGCTCCTCCAGCTTCTCGCTGCCGCCCATGGTCACCCATGCGACCTCAGGGGCAAAGCCGTTGACCAGCTCGCCCTCCTTCTTCAGAAGGCTCTCGGGGATCAGAACGGGCATTGCAACATTGACGTGACCGGTCTTTTTGAACATGCCGTCCATGATGTTCTGAATATTCTCCCAAATGGCATAGCCATAGGGACGCAGAATGGTAAAGCCCTTTACGGAGGAATACTCCACCAGCTCCGCCTTGCGGCAGATGTCGGTATACCACTGTGCAAAGTCGACCTCCATATCGGTGATCTGTTCCACTCTCTTATCCTGTGCCATTTCTGTTTTCTCCCTTTCCGGTTAGATTCCCGAATCAGTATTGTATTGGTTTTTTGCTGCCTTGTCAAGAGTTTGCCCGAATCGTCCCTTTTTCTCCGCTGCCGCCGGAGTTTTGCACCGTCGGTTTCCCCGACGCTTTTTGTTGGTGCCCGTTCGAGCGTATGATATAAGAGGATCAACGTCTTGAATTTTGACGAAGTATTTTGAAAACAGATACAATGTGGTTGTATGGGATGCGCCCGGGCATGCCGCTTCATGCCCGGGCGAGTTTTCCTTCAGCCTGATGGAAAAAGGGAAAGTCACGGGGACTTTCCCTTTTTGTTATTGCGTTGCGGGTAGCCGCAGCGTCACTTTGAACAGATCGCCGTCAATACTCAGTGTCATCGTTCCTCCCTGCAGCTCGCAGAGGCTGCGCGTGATGGAAAGTCCGAGACCGTTTCCCTCGGTCGTACGGGAGCTGTCGCCGCGCACGAAACGCTCCATCAGCTCCTCCGCCGGTATATTGAGTGCGGCGCGGGACACGTTTTTGAACGTCAGCACCGCTTCCTTCCCCTGCTCCTCCAGTGAAATATACACGCGTGTGCCGCTTTGCGCATACTTGCAGATGTTGGACATGAGGTTGTCCATCATGCGCCACATGAGGCTGCCGTCCACATAGCAGAAAAGCTCCTTTTCCGGCTTCGAGACCAGCAGACTCAGCCCCGCTTCGCCAAGACGCTCGCTGTATTCCCCCGCCGCCTGCTGCAAAAGCTCGTTCATGCTGCATCGTGAGCGGTTCACCGCAAGATTTCCGGTGGACGCCTTCGATGCCTCGACCAGATCCTCCGTCAGCTTCTTGAGCTTAAAGGACTGACGCTTGAGAACGTCCAGATACTCCTTTTCCTGCTCCGGCGTATGCTCACGCTGCAGCAGATCCACATAATTGATGATGGAGGTCAGCGGCGTTTTGATGTCGTGGGAGACATTCGTAATGAGCTCCGTCTTGAGCCGCTCGCTCTTGAGCTGCTTTTCCACCGCAAGGCTCATCCCCTCCCCCACGGAGTTCAAATTCTCCGCGTGGCGCTTAAAATCCCAGTACATGTGCTTTGTCGGGATCTTCGTTTCAAAGTCACCCGCGGCAAGTGCGGCGCCGCCCTTTTGCAGTCTGCGCAGCTGCATCGCCGCCGCGCAGGTCAGCAGGGACACAAGCAGCGCAACGAGGATCGCAAGCCCCACCGCGTTGCTGCTGCACAGCGCAAACACAAAAAGCCACAGCACGAGGCTGCCCAGCGCGGTCTTCCACACAAGCGGGATGCCGCGCAGGATGTCCAGCAGCAGCTTACCGAAAGCCGCAAGGGTGCGCAGGCAGAATTTCAAAATCCTCCAGCAAAGCTTCAGCGCATAAAAGATCAGCGTGTTGCGCCACCATGTCCCGAGCTTGACACGCACGCACAGAGACATCCACGCCGCAAGCACAAGCGCCGTGCACAGCGCGATGCAGGCAAGACCTGCAAGGCACACCGGCGGAAGATAAAGCCGCGACGACTCCACCATATCAATGCCTATCGCGCACAGTCCCGCAAATGCCATGCCCAGAAGAAAAAGATAGAGGTCAAACGGGATCTTCTCCGGCCATGACGGCGCAAGCGTACCGTCCTCCTTTCGCCCGCTTGCGCGGGACAGGAAGAGAACAAGGAAAAGAAATACCAGCAGCGACGCAATGCACGCGCCGGCGGCAAAATTGCCCCAGTCACAAATGACGCCGTAGAACCATGCCGCCCAGTACAGATCGTCATGCGCGGCAAGCTCGCGCGTCATATAGCTTTCCACGGTTTCGCCGTCCTCGAAATATAAGGGGGAGTGTGCACAGATAAAGATATCCCCCTCCTTTACATTTGAGTAGATGACGCTATCGTCCGAGCCGCGCAGGACAAAGCGGTAGCTGCTCTCGGCGTTGTCCGCAGGATACGCTTGCGCCAGCAGCTCCGCACCGAAATTCTCATAGTACCCCGCCACACCGTATGCTTCCTGCGTCACAACGCTGCGGCAGATCGAGGACTGCTCAAACGGCTTGCCCTTCTCCCAGCTTTCCCCATACCGCATACCGGCGGAAAATGCGCTGAATACCAGCAGCGCCACCGTCACGACCGCAAGAAAAAACGCCGCGGTCTTGACCCAAAAGTGATACATCCACGCTTTTTTCACACTCTGTCCTCCATCTTATACCCAAGTCCCCACACGACCTTCAGGTAGCGCGGCTCGGAGGGATTGATCTCGATCTTCTGTCTCAGGTGGCGGATATGGACGCTGACCGAGGTTTCCGCGCCGAGGGAATCCTCTTTCCACACCAGCTCGTAGATCTGCGCCGAGGAATAGATATGCCCCGGATTTTTCATCAGGAGATGCAGAATGTTGTACTCGATCGGCGTGAGGGCGACGCTCTCGCCGTCGACCGTGACGCGCTTGCTCTCCTCGTCGAGTGTAACGGTGCCGACCGTATAGATGTTCGGCTTTGCCTGCTCCGGCTTTGCGCCGAGCTGCGTGTAGCGCCGCAGCTGTGAACGGACGCGCGCAAGCACCTCCACGGGGTCAAAGGGCTTGGTGATATAGTCGTCTGCGCCGACGTTGAGCCCGAGCACCTTGTCGCTGCTTTCTCCCTTGGCGGTGAGCAGAATGATGGGGATATTGCTCACCTCGCGCAGCCGCGCGGTCGCCGCGATGCCGTCCAGCTGCGGCATCATGACGTCCATCAGGATCAGATGTATCTCGTTTTCTTCGACGGTCCTGAGCGCATCGTTCCCGTTATACGCCTCGAAAAGCCGGTAATCGCCGCCGGAGAGGTAAATTTTCAGTGCGCTGACGATGTCCTTTTCGTCGTCGCAGATCAGGATGTTATACATGGTCTTCTCACCTCACGGTTTTATTGTAGCAAGGGAAGGCAAAGAAAAACAGAGGAAATTTCTTAAGCTTTTTTTAAGCTTTGATATTAGGAAATTCTTAAGAAAAAGCACAGGTCCCTGTTAAGATTTCTTTGCTATGCTCCGCTTATTCCAAGGAAAGGCGGAACAACAAATGCTGCTTCGTGTCGCTGCGGCGCTCACCTTTGCGCTGAAATTATTCTCTCTTTACTTCATCATCGTGGCGCTTTTCGCGCTGAAAAAGCGAACGCCCGGCGAACACGCCGCTGCGAAAACACGCTTTGCCTGTCTCATCCCCGCGCGCAACGAAGAAGCCGTCATCGCCGCGCTGGTGGAAAGCCTGCATGCGCAGAACTATCCCGCCGCGCTGTTCGACGTCTATGTCATTCCCAACAACTGCACCGACCGCACCGAGGAGCTTGCACGCGCGTCCGGCGCAAAGATCCTGCGCTGCTTTGAAGCGGTCCGCTGCAAGGGAGACGCGCTGCACGAAGCGGTGCAGGCGCTGCTTCCGCGCGGCTACGACGCATTTTGCGTGTTTGACGCGGACAACGTCGTCCACCCCGATTTTCTTGCGCGCATGAACGATGCCATCACGGCCGGCGCGCGCGTGGTAAAAGGGCGCATTGCCGCCAAAAACCCGGAGCAAAGCGGCGTCAGCGGCTGCTACGCCGTGTATCACAAAATCTTCAATCATCTGTTCAATCAGGCGCGTGAAAACCTCCGTCTCTCCGCGCGGCTGGTCGGCACAGGCTTTGCCGTGCACCGTTCTCTTTTGCAGCAGCTTGGCGGCTGGAACACGGAAACCATGACAGAGGATGCGGAATTTGCCGCGCAGTGCGCGCTGCTTGGCGAGCGCGTGTGGTACGCGCCGCAGGCGGTCACTTACGACGAGGCGCCCGCGACCTTTGCGCTGTCGCTGCGGCAAAGGCTTCGCTGGTGCGCGGGCATCATGGAAAACGCCCGGCGCAGCGCGCTGCCGCTCATTCGGGAGCTTGGGACCGTCACCGCACCGCTGGCGCTTGACGAGCTGCTGCTCCTGCTCGCGCCCTATGCCCAGATCCTCGGCATCGTGTTATTCCCGCTGACCTTGCTTTGTGCGCTGAAGCTCGGTATTTCGCCGCTGCTGCCCGGCGCAGGCGCAGCGGCTTCGTTCCTCTGCCTTTTCCTCGCCGCAGCGTTTATCATGAAGCGGGAGCACTGCCCCTGCCTGCGTACCGCGCTGCTGTTTCCGCTGTTCATGCTCTCGTGGCTGCCGCTGCAGATCGCCGCGCTTTTCTGCCGCCAGAAAAGCTGGCAGGTCATCCCGCACACCGGCGCCGCAGCCGGCAGGGCGCAGCGCGCCGTCTTGTCCCGGTAAGTCCTGTCAACAGGCGGGCATGCCCTTCGGCATGCCCGCCTCGTCTGTTTTTTCTGTTTTTGGCGGCATGCACGGCGCCCCGCCTTTACTTCCGCCGGTGCATCAAGGTACGGAGCAGACCTTCCGCCATGCGCGCAAGAGCGCGCACATCGCAGGAAATTGCGGCAAAGCCTTGCGCATTTCCACTCTGCACGCCGACATACAGCGTCTTTTCTTCGCTGTCTTTCGCGGTATGGAGCTTCATCCTGCTCCGCCCCCACTTTTACAGATCGCGTCCGTCAAGCGCAGCCAGTCCGAAACGCACTGCCTGCTCGATCTTTGTCCGTTCGCTTTCCTCTGCCGCCGCCTCGTACTTTGCGCGCAGCTCGCGCAGGAACAGTCCGCGCAGAGAATCCTCCCCGCTGCGTGCCCAGACGTCCTGCTTGATGCGCGTCCTGTCCCGCAGTTCGAGGCGGAAAAAGTCCGGGGCAAACCGTTCCTCCAGCGCTTTGAGATCGATCCCGCGTTCGTCCGTCTCGCCTGTGAAAATCACGCGGTAGAGGTCGCGCGCCGTGCTCTCCGGAAGAGAGGAACGCAGCGCATCGGCGGGATTTTTGCCCGTCACATCGACGCAGAGGATCTCGTAACGCCGGCGGGCAAAGGGAACGAATCGCAGCTCCGCTTTCCCCGGTTCGACCGTACCGCACAAAATCCCCTTGTCCCCCAGCTCGTCAAAGCCGCGCCCCTCCGGACAGCCCGCGTAGGCGTAGGTCGTCTTTCCCGCTTTATGAAAGCCGTCATGCAGGTGCGTGTGACCCAGCGCCAGATAGTCCAGATTGGACCGCTCGATCTGCTCTTTGCGCAGCGGGGAATAGCGCGCCTCCGCCGCGCTCATGTCGCCGTGGAGTACCATGAGATGCGTCAAGCCGTCCTCCGGCGCCCGAAAGCCCTCCAGAAGGCTTTGCTCCTGCGCGGCAGCCGTAAACGCCGCGCCGTAAACGGCGCAGGAAAGCGACCGCAGCTCGACGCGCTCGATCGCCCCGCTTTTGAAAATATGTACGTTTTCCGGCCAGGCAAGCGTCGCATACGGACTCCCGGCGCTGTAAAAGTCGTGGTTTCCGGGCGCAATAAACACCCGCGCACACATGCTGCCCAGTGCGTCGCGCAGCTGCTCGATCGTTTCGCGGTAGGTCGTCTCCCCGTCAAACAGGTCTCCGGCAAGAAGCACCAGATCAGCGTTCTGTTGGTTTACATAATTTGAAAGCCGTTCCATCAGCTCGCGCCCCTCGCGGCGGCGCAGCTTTGCCTGCTCGCCGCTGAGCGCGCCAAAGGCGGAGTCCAGATGAAAATCCGCCGCGTGTACGATTTTGACGGGCATCACTGTCCCCCCTCTTTTTTTATTCCCTGCTCTTACAGACGTCCACCCACTCAACAAAGTTGGAGGAATACTTCTCCAGCTCGTCGCAGGTCATCTCGATGGCGCTGTTCGCGCTGCCGGCTGCGGGAAAAACGGTTTCAAAGCGCTTCAGGGAGACGTCAAGGTAGGTCCTGACATTCTCCGGCAGGGCAAAGGAGCATACGCCGCCGGGCGCGTGACCGGTAAACGCGCACGCTTCGTCAAAGGTGAGCATCTTCGCCTTGACATGGAAATGCGCCTTATATTTGGCGTTGTCGATCTTTTGGTCGCCTGCGGTGACAATGATGATCGGCTCGGTGTCCGACAGCTTGAAGCTCATGGACTTCGCGATCCGCGCGCCCTCGACACCCACAGCGATCGCCGCAAGCTCGACCGTCGCGCTGGATACCTCAAACTCGCGGATACGGTCGGCAATGCCGAATTCGTTAAAATACGCTCTTACCTTTTCGATAGACATGATCGTTCTCCTTTATCTGATGTCGATTCGCTCGACGCCGGTGCAAAGTCCGGTATCGCTGTTCAGGCTGAAAATCGCGCCCTGCATCTTGCACTCGCCGCCCGGCTCCTGATACCGCCCGGGAAGTCCGCCGAGAAAGCCCTCAACGGACTGCTCCGCCCTGATGCCGAGCACGCTTCGCACCGCGCCGGTCATGCCGATGTCGGAAATATAGCCGGTGCCCTTGGGGAATACCTCCTCATCGGCAGTGGGAACGTGGGTGTGCGTTCCCCAGAGCGCGCTGACGCGCCCGTCAAGATAATATGCCATGGCGAGCTTTTCGCTCGTCGCCTCCGCGTGGAAGTCAAGAAGCGTGAAGGTCGGCTTCTCCCCGTTGTTCAGCAGCTCATCCGCCGTGCGGAAGGGGTCGTCCGCCTTCCACGCAAGGTCGCAGCGACCGATGAGGTTCATCACCGCAATGCGGATGCGGCCGCAGTCATACACACCGCAGCCCCTGCCCGGTACGCGGGAGCCGAGATTGGCGGGGCGCAGGATATACGGGCACTCGTCGAGATAGCCGGCGATCTGCATTTTCCCAAACGCATGGTTCCCGAGTGTGATAACGTCTGCGCCGGCTGAAAAGATCTGCTCCGCGTCGCCGCGCGTCAGTCCGACCATCGCGGCATTCTCCCCGTTAACGACCGTGAAATGAATGTCCTTCAGCTTTTTGACGCCGCGGAGGCTTCGGCAAAGGTGCTTCACGCCGCACGCGCCCACCACGTCGCCGATGGCTAAAATATGATAGATCATAGGGTCTTCCCCCGTCTTCAAGTAAGGTTTTATCAAGTATAGCAAGGATGCGGAAAAAACGCAAGGCTGCCGCTCCCCTATTTTATCCAAAAAAAGCACCGCCGAAGCGGTGCTTTTCTCTTATTTTGCGTATTCGATCGCGGCGGTCTCACGCAGAACGTGGACCTTGATCTGACCGGGATATTCCATCTCAGCTTCGATCTTCTTGGCAAGCTCACGCGCGAGAATGACCATCTGGTCCTCGTTGACCTGCTCGGGTTTGACCATCACGCGCACCTCACGACCGGCCTGGATCGCATAAGCCTTATCGACGCCGGGATAGCTGCCGGTGATCTCCTCAAGCTGCTCCAGGCGCTTGATATAGTTCTCCAGGTTCTCGCGGCGCGCGCCGGGGCGGGCAGCGGAGATCGCGTCGGCTGCCTGCACGATGCAGGCAACGATGGTCTGCGGCTCAATGTCGTTATGATGCGCCTGAACGGCGTGAATCACGTCGTCCTTCTCATGGTACTTGCGCAAAAACTCGACGCCGAGGGCGACATGCGTGCCTTCCATCTCATGATCGATCGCCTTGCCGATATCGTGCAGCAGACCCGCACGCTTCGCCGATTGAACGTCGGCGCCAAGGTCCGCTGCCATCATGCCGGCGAGGTGAGACACCTCGATGGAATGCTGCAGAACATTCTGACCGTAGCTCGTGCGGTAATGCAGGCGGCCGAGGAGCTTGACAAGCTCCGGATGAACGCCGCGAACGCCGGTTTCCAGAATCGCGCGCTCGCCCTCGGACTTGATGACAGCGTCCACCTCGCGGCGCGCTTTGGCGACCATTTCTTCAATATGCGTGGGGTGAATGCGCCCGTCGGCAATCAGCTTTTCCAGCGCGAGCCGCGCCACCTCGCGGCGAACCGGTTCAAAGCAGGAAACGGTGATCGCTTCAGGGGTATCGTCGATGATCAGATCGACACCGGTCATCATTTCAATGGTTCGGATATTGCGTCCCTCGCGACCGATGATGCGACCCTTCATCTCGTCATTGGGCAGGGGTACCACACTGACGGTGATTTCAGCAACATGGTCGGCGGCACAGCGCTGGATGGCAGAAGCGACGATCTCGCGTGCGCGCTGATCGGACTCCTCCTTGGCGCGCTGCTCGATCTCCTTGATCTTCAGCGCCGTTTCGTGCGTCACTTCGGTTTCGACCTGATCGATGAGGTATTTCTTCGCCTCTTCGACCGTGAATCCGGAGATGCGCTCCAGCATTTCGGTCTGGCTGCGCTTGATGATCTTGATCTCTTCGTTTTCCTTATCCAGCGCAGCATGCTTTTGGTTCAGCGCTTCCTCGCGCTTTTCGAGCGTTTCCGTCTTGCGGTCGATGTTCTCTTCCTTCTGCTGCAGACGGCGCTCCTGCTTCTGCTGTTCGATGCGGCGTTCCTTGGCTTCCTTCTCGTATTCATTTCTGGAGCGCAAAATTTCTTCCTTTGCCTCCAAAAGCATTTCCTTCGTCTTGCTTTCTGCGCGCTTATGTGCATCATTTTCGATCTGCAGTGCCTTTGCTTCAGCATCTGCAATCGTCATTTCAGCTTTTTTCTCTTTGCTCTTTTGCAGGACAATACCGAGAAGGACGCCAACGATCAAAGCTGCCGCAGCAACAATGACATATTTGATCATGGATTCCTCCTATTTTTTCTGTTCTGTATCTATAATAATGGGTATTTTGAATCACAAACGGGAGAACCCCTTTTTCTCCCCTCCATAAATCCATTATCTATATTACTCCTTTTTATGGTCAACTGTCAAGGGAAAATGGGGCATATGGAGCAGAATCATGCCACGATGTAGGCCTGCGCCGCGTAGCCGAGCTGTCCCTCATAGCCCACAACATACCAGCCCTGCCACTCACCGTAGATCATAACGCTTGTGCCGTTTGGCATCTGCGCAAGTACGGCGCCGTTCGCCCCCGGATAGCTGCGCAGGCGGAGCGGCGCGCCTCCGGTCTGCACGACGCCGATACGCTGCGTGGTCGGGTAGATAAAAGGCAGTCCGAAATAGTCCGTCAGTCCCCGCGCAAGGGCCTGCGCGATGGCGTCCCGGTTGTTTTCGACCCAAAGCGCATCCTCATAGTTGTCGTGGTATCCGATCTCAATAAGGTTGGACGGGAAGTTGGGAAGGCGCACCTCGCCGAGCGTTGTGGTGGACATCGTCCTGACAAGATCCGGCAGCGGATAGACTTCGCGCAGCCGCGCGGCAAACAGCTCCGCCGCGCGCTTCCCTTCGCTGCTGGTGGGATAGTAGAATACGATCACGCCACGGATATTGCCCTCGTTCCCCTCTCCCGCTGCGTTGGAGTGGAGCGCAAGGTAGAAATCAAAGCCGCCGATGCTGTTCGCCTGTGCAATCGAGGACGCCGCAGTCATGTCCGGTGTGTTGCGGACAAAGGATATCGCATTGGAATAAAGATACGGCTCCAGCTCATCTGCCAGCAGGTTCATGTTGTATTCTTCGCTGCCGCTGCCGGTAATGTAGGGATTGGACTCCTGAGTGGAGGGAGAAAGGTAGATTTTAGGCATAAAACACACGCTCCTTCTCTCCTATCCTATCGAAGCGGCAGCAAAAAAAGAACGCTTCCTTTTTCAAGGAAGCGTTCTCTTTTCTCACTGATACCGTCAGGAAACAGCCTTCTTGTCACGGGCGTTTTCCGCCTTCTGGAGCAGGAAAACAGCGACGAGGACGGCAAGACCGATCAGGTCGGTGACGGTGCCGGGATAGACCAGCAGCAGACCGCCGGCAACACAACCAAGACGAACGAGCATGTTCGTGTCGCGCAGGAAGTAACCCACCATGCCGATCGCAATGAGCAGCATACCGAGCGTGGAGGAGATAACGACCGAAATAACATCAAGCGGTTTGGTATTGATGAAGAGCATTGCATTGTTAAACGCAAAGATGTACGGAACCAGGAATGCGGCGATCGCAAGCTTGGTCGCGTTCACAGCGGTCTTCATCGGGGGCGCCTTGGCGATGGCGGAGCCGGCGTAGGCGGCAAGCGCCACGGGCGGCGTGATGTCTGCCACGATACCAAAGTAGAAGCAGAACATGTGCGCAGCCATCAGGTTCATGCCCATACCGGTTGCCAGAATCGGGGCGCAGGTGGTCGCCATGATGATGTAGTTTGCGGTGGTGGGAACACCCATGCCGAGGACGATGCAGCAGAGCATCGTGAGCACAAGAGCAACGATCAGGTGACCGTTGGCAAGACGGACGATGGCGCCGATCAGGATCTGACCGAGACCGGTCATCGTGACAACACCGGCGATGATACCCGCCATACCGCAGGCAACACCGACGCTCAGGCAGTTCTTGCCGCCGTTTTCAAACGCATCGATGACGGTGGGCAGGCTCTTGCGATTGATCTTGCTGATGAAGAAGTTGACGACTACAATCACAAACGCGATGCCGACGAGCAGCAGGGCGCCGTTGTCACCCATGAAGGTACCGGCCTCAAAGCTTCTGCTGGTAAAGGTCATGATAAGAAGAGGAATGAACGGGATCGCCATGACGAGCTTCTTCTTGCCCTCTTCACGGCTGACCATGGATGCGACAATGCAGTAAATCGTGGCATAGACGGCTGCGGTAGCCATCGTAAAGCCGACCATGATCATATAGACCAGAACGACCAGCGGGAGCAGCAGATAAATCTCGGGCAGGAGCTTCTTCCACTTGGGCAGGGTCTCGCGGGGCAGACCCTTCAGTCCGAGCTTCTTGGCCTTGAAGTGGACTTCCAGGAAGATACCGAGGAAGTACAGGAAGGCAGGAAGGATCGCGCGGACGATGATGTCCTTATAAGGAACGCCGACCATTTCCGCCATCAGGAACGCAGCAGCGCCCATGATCGGAGGCATGATCTGACCGCCGGTGGAGGACGCCGCCTCAACCGCACCGGCAAATTCGGGGGGATAGCCGGTCTTCTTCATCATGGGGATGGTCACGGAACCGGTGGTAACGGTGTTGCCGACGGAGGAACCGGAAACCATGCCGCAGAGGGCGGAGGAAACGACAGCGACCTTTGCAGGACCGCCGGAAGCCCAGCCGACCAGCGCGTTCGCGCAGTCAATGAAGAAGTTTGCAACACCGGTGGCTTCCAGGAACGCACCGAAGATAACGAACAGCGCGATGTAGGTCGAGCAGACGCCGATCGGAGTGCCGAGGATACCGGTGGTGGTGTAAAACAGGTTGTACATGACCGTCTTGAGGTCCTTGCCGGCGCCCAGGAACGCATAGAGCACAAACACGCCGGACACACAGATGATCGGAATACCGACCACGCGGCGGCAGCACTCAACAAGGATCAGCGTACCCACGATGGCAAAGACGATCAGCAGAGGCACGCCGCCGACAACAAAGATCTTGTTGATGCGCGTACCGGCGTTGACGATTTTTTCCAGGTTCATCGGATAGAAGAAGTAACAGAAAGAACCGACAAGCGCCAAAACCACATCAT
>JAEDKW010000059.1 GCA_016295615.1 Oscillospiraceae bacterium
ATTTCGCTGATCTCAGGAGGGGACAGGTCTGTCCCCTCCTTTTATATTTTTCCCCCGTCTGAGCGGTCGAGGCACAAAGCGCAACGCGTTTCTGCGTACATGGCGCGGCGTTTCCTTAACGCATCTTTTCTTGCATTTAAACGGCAGGTTTGTTATAATATTTCATATACTATGGTAACATCCGCTGTCGTTTCAGGAAAGGTCTGCCTATGATCGGTGTCTATGATTATACTGTCATTGCTACATACCTCTCGCTTCTTTTCGGTCTTGCCGGCATCTACTCCGCCTCGCGCGGCAATCTTTTTGCGGCGATCCTCTTTTTGATGCTTGCAGGACTGCTTGACGCATTTGACGGCCGCATTGCCCGCACAAAGAAGAACCGTACCGACACCGAAAAGCGCTTCGGCATCCAGATCGACTCGCTCAACGACCTCGTCTGCTTCGGCGTTCTGCCTGCCGCCATCGGCACGGCAATGGGCTGCACGGCGATCTGGTTCCTCACGACGATGGCATTCTTTACGCTCTGCGCGCTGATCCGCCTCGCCTACTTCAATGTTATGGAGGAGGAGCGGCAGGAGGGGACGAGTGAGGTGCGCAAGTTCTATCTCGGCGTTCCCGTTACCTCCGCGTCGTTTATTGTTCCCGCCTATTATCTGCTTTCTCTCTACGGCGGACTGACGGACTACATCGTCTACGCCATCGGTCTTTTCGTGCTCGGCGTCGCTTTCATCGCCCCCGTCCGCGTGACAAAGCCGGGTCTGAAGGGCATCCTCTTTATGGGCTTGCTCGGCATCGCCGAATTGGTTTTGTTCCTGCTCTCCGTCCCGGGAAAATGAGATCGCACACCGTTTTGGGCATCGGTCCTGCGAAGCAAAAATCCTGCATCGAAACGATGCAGGATTTTTTATGTACAAACCTTTTTAATTGGCAGCGTCGACCCTGGCCATGTGCTTGATCAGCTCGCACAGGTTGTGAGTATAGCCCCATTCGTTGTCGTACCAGGCGATGAGCTTGACAAAATGCTCGTCAAGCATGATGCCGGCAGAGACGTCAAACACGCTCGGGCAGTCGTTGCCGATGAGGTCGGCGGAAACGACCTGTTCCCCGGTATAGGTAAGCACGCCCTTGAGATAGGTCTCGCTCGCCTCCCTGATGGCGGCGCAGATCTCCTCATAGGTGGTGGGAGTCTTCAGCCGCGCGGTCAGGTCGACCACGGAGACGTCCCCGCTGGGAACACGGAAGGCCATGCCGGTCAGCTTGCCGTTGAGCGAGGGGATGACCTTGCCGACCGCCTTGGCGGCGCCGGTGGAGGTCGGAATGATGTTGCCGTAAACGCTGCGGCAGCTGCGCCAGTCGCTTGCACCGCGGTCGTCAACGGTATTCTGCTTGTTGGTAGAGGCATGGATGGTGGACATCAGACCTTCCTCAATGCCGAACTTCCTGTGCACGACCATCGCCAGCGGAGCCAGACAGTTGGTGGTGCAGGAGGCGTTGGAAATGACCTTCATGTCGCTGGTGTAGGTATCGCTGTTGACGCCGTAGACAAACATCGGCGTGCCGTCCTTGGCGGGAGCGGAAATGATGACCTTTTTGGCGCCGCCGGCAAAATGGGCGCTCGCCTTTTCCGTCGTGGTATACACGCCGGTGGAATCGAGAATATACTCCGCGCCGACGCTCGACCAAGGGATCAGGCTTGCGTCAGACTCGCTGAACACCTTGATCCTGCGGCCGTTGACGATCAGATTCTCGTCATCACACTCGACCGTGCCGTTGAACGTCCGAAACACCGTATCGTATTTGAACAGATAGACCATCTGCGGAATATCCGCCTTGCGAAGGTTGATCGCGCAAACCTCGAACTCCTCCGGCTGCAGGCTCATAATACGCAGCGCCACCCGCCCGATACGGCCAAATCCGTTGATACCGACCTTAACCATGTCTCTACATCCTCCAAAACTGTATTGTTGGGAGACGCCTCTCCGCAACGATTCGCCGCTACCTATTATAGCAAATGCAAAATTTTTGTCTCCTCTTTTCCCCAAAAAAGGTAGACGAATTTTTCGCTTCGCGATTGTGTATTTTATACAAAAACAGGCAATAACAATTGTTCATCTTATCCAAATATTCCGTACATTTGAAACGTTTTGTATGCCCTTCGCCCGCCAATTTGCGCGGCAAAAAGCTCCGCAGAAGCGGAGCTTTTTCATCGGTTCAGTTCTCTCAGTCAACGATACGCGCAAACGCCGTCGCGCCTTTTTGGAAGTGTACGTTCAGCTTCACGCGGTCTGCGCGCATATAGCTTGTGGTGTATTCGTAGGTATGACCGCTCTCGGTCGTCGTGCGGCGCTCGTGATAAAACGCCGGCGACCCGCTCAGGCAGTGCAGCAATCTTGCCTCGCGCTGCTCCAGCACCACCGCCTCATAGGTGTCCTCCGCAGAAAACGGTACGACGCCCACATGGTAGAGCAGGCTGTAAAAGCTGTGCGTCTCCAGCATTTCCCGCGTCAAGTTCGGGTAAATGTATTCGGGATAGTAGGACGTCTCCAGGATCAGCGGCTCCCCGTCCACGTTGCGCACGCGCGTGAAACAGTAGACCTTCGTGCCCTTTTCCAGCCCCATCAGCTCCGCAATGCGAAGCGACGGCGTGATGACCGCAAAATCCACCAGCGTGGAGGACGGCGTTTTCCCCATTTGGGAGATCTCCGTCGTAAAGGAGTACTGCACGCCCTTGCGCCTTGCGTTCGGGTCGGTCACAAAGGTCCCCTTGCCGCGCTTGCGCACCACGAGACCCTCCTCCTCCAGCGCGCCGATCGCCTGACGCACGGTGTTGCGGCTGACGTCAAACTCCTTGCACAGCTCCGTTTCCGACGGCAGCAGATCCCCGACCTTCAGCGCGCCGGAGGTGATCGTGCGCTGAATGATGCCCATCAGCTGCGCATACAGCGGGATCTCGCTTTCAAGCGAGAGCTTATTCTTAAAAACAGGATTGTCTGTCATGTG
Organism: Oscillospiraceae bacterium; assembly: GCA_016295615.1. Classification (GTDB taxonomy): domain Bacteria; phylum Bacillota; class Clostridia; order Oscillospirales; family Oscillospiraceae; genus Hominicoprocola. Next base: position 3,001 of record JAEDKW010000059.1, read on the forward strand.
ATCTCCGTTCTGCCGCCCGGATCGACCGCACACGCAGCCATCCGCCGGCACATTTTGTTCTGGAATGTTTTTATTGTATCACATATTTTAGGAACATTCCAGTACTTTTTGCCCGCTCTGCCATTTATCTTACGCTTCATTTTCTGCTTGACAAATCTACGACAGTTGTAGTATACATAAATTAACGACATTTGTCGTAGATTTTAAAAACCTGATCCTGCGCCTGGAGGTTGACAACATGGAAGAGAAAAAGCGGCTGCCGGAGGCGGAGCTTGCCGTGATGCGTGCAATTTGGACGCACGACGGCGAGGTCGCGCGCAGCGACATCGAAAGTGCGCTTTCCGCACACCATTGGACGGCAAACACCATCAACACTTACCTGACGCGCCTTTGCGAAAAGGGCTACCTCTCTGTCCGCAGGGAGGGGCGCGGCAACCTCTATACCGCGCTGGTCGACCGGGAAGCCTACCTGAAATACGACAGTCAGGAGACGCTCGCCAGGCTCTACGGCGGCTCGGTCAAGCGCTTTGTCGCCGCCCTGTGCGCGGAAAAGCCGCTGGAACAAAGCGAGATCGACGAGCTGCGCCGCTACCTCGACGAGCTGAGCCGATGAGGAGGACATCATGGAATACTTTCTGCTGCAATTAGCGAAAACCTCTGTCATATGCAGCGCGGCGATCGTGCTGCTTCTGCTTCTGCGCCCGCTTCTGAGAAAGCGCTTTGCGGCGAAGGCGCGCTGCCGGATCTGGCTGGTCGTGGCGCTCGCGCTGATCTTCGCGCCGTTCTGCCCGGGCAAGCACGCGCCGGTGCAGGTCGAAGCACCGGGCGAACACGTCATGATTTGGACCGACCGTGCCGCCGTGATGCCCAAGATCACGCACAAGTCAAATTTCGTCACGCTTGACGACGGCACAGTACCGGCGCTCTCCGGCGTGGCACCCGGCGAGGATCTCCCGCAAAGCGCCTCCGCTGCTCCGGCGCGGCGTATGCTCGACGTTTCCGCGGTGCTGTTTTGGGCATGGCTTGCCGGCGCCGCCGTGTTCCTCTTCGTGCAGCTCATCGGCTACGGCAGCTTTCGCCGTCTGATGCGCCGCTGGAGCGGCACGGTGACAAACGCGCGATATTCCGAGATCCTCAGCGAGGAGGCGGAGCGGCTCGGCGTTGCCGCGCCGAAGGCGCAGCTTTGCGCAGCGGTATCCACCCCCGCCCTGACGGGTCTTTTCCGCCCCACGCTGCTGCTTCCCCACGAGAACTATACGGAAAGCGACCTGCGCTTCATTCTGCGCCATGAGCTGACGCATTTGAAGCGGCGCGATATCCTCTACAAGCTGGTGCTGACGCTCGCCAACGCGCTGCACTGGTTCAATCCGCTGGCGTATGTGATGCTGCACCTTGCCGACGAGGACATTGAGCTTTCCTGCGACAGCGCGGTGACCTTGCGCATGGAAAAAGCCGAGCGCGCCGCGTACAGCGAAACGCTTTTGAAGGCTGTGCGCTCCAAAAGCGCCGCCGTCCCGCTGACGACCTGCTTCGGCGGCACGGTCGAGCGGCTCAAGCGCCGTTTGGCGAACGTTCTTGACGGCAGGAAAAAGAGCCGCGGCGGCGCGGTGCTTGCGCTCACGGTGCTCGCCGTCGCGGGGCTGTGCGCCGCCATCGGGTTCACGCCGGCAAAGGACGCTTCGCCCGACCGCTCCGATGCGCAGGGGGAATACGCAAGCATGGAGGAATATGTCCTCTCCGTGATCGACAAGCTCAAGCAGCCAAACGGCTATACCTACTCTATTCTCCCCGAGGAGGGCAGCGCAGACGGTCTTCCGGTCGAAGTCACCGAGGCTGCTGCCGATGTGCGTGTGGCCGAGCTGGAGCAGGAGGGCGTGTGCATGGATCTCGCGCCGGACGGCACGCTGGAGCTGTGGCGTTTTTGCTATGAAGTCAAGCCGGAGGACAAGGCAGGAGCTCTGCCTGACCGCTTCTTCTGGGTCGGCGGCAACAACATTACCGACGACGGCTACATCTCCGATGGCTGGTATTACTACCTCACCATGCTTCGCACGGATGACGACCCAGGCGTCTACAAGCTGCTTGACAGCAGCATGGCAAATGACGGACTGTGGTACAATGGCTGCCATTATGACAGCGCCTACGAATACCTCTATGATTTCTATGCGGACTACGCGAAGCTCGATGTGCCGCGTTACCTGATCCCCGATTTCCTGAACGCGGACGACCTGACCGGCGAGAATGTCGCCACCACCAGCGCGGACCGTGAGGCGCGCCGCTATGACGGCGACGGCTGGTGCCTTTACATTCCAACTGTCGTATGGCGCCGCACGACGGAGGCGGGCGAGGACTGCTGGTACTCCGCCTACTGGACGGGCAGCACCCTGCGTGTGGACAAAAGCACGGACAACGCGGAAACGATGGAGGCGTTCTACCGCGACAACGGCTTCACGCTTGAGCAGTACCGCGAGGGCGCGGCACTCCGCGGACCATGGTGCCGCTACGACGCGGACAGCGGCACACAGTTTGCAAACTACCTGATGCCCATTGCAGAGGGAGGCTGCTACATAATCTCGACATGGTGGATGCCGACCGACGACGACTCGGTAAACGAATGGGGCTACAGTAAGAAAAACCAAATTGAGAACGAGGCGGCGCAGCTGCGTTCGATGGCACAAAGCTTTATGGTCGGCGACTTCAGCGCCTCTTTTATTCCGTCGTTTGAAGCAGACATCGCACTGGCATTGACCGACGGCGCGGCAACGCTCGTCCTCACTAAGAACGGACAGAGGACCGGTTACAACCCGCAAAACGCATGGAACGATCCTGACTTTACGCAGTACACCTATATGCCATGGAAGGGCAAGCTCCCAAGCGAGGAGAACACGCTGACGCTGTATCTGAGCAATAATGATTCCTCAAAGCTCACTTTCTACGAGGGGACGAACCTTGTCGGCTACTGCATCGGCGGATCGAACGAGACGGCTCTCTACGAGGCGCAGGGCTATTTCAGCGTCGTCGATAACGACGGACGCACACTCTACGACCAGATGCTCTCATGGTACGACGAAGCGGAGTTCGGCACGATGCGAAGCGAGGTCGAGGAAACGGTTATTCCGAACCGCGGGCAGTCATGGGAGGAGGCTGCGCAGGAGTATCTCGACGCCTACGAAGGCGTGCATCTCAAGGTTCGCGAAGGCAGCCAGTACAAGTTTACATGGATGAAAAACCTCGTCGAGCCGGCAGACGATATGATGGAGCTGAAGCGTGAGCGCGGCGAGTTGGAAGAAAACAAATACTATTTCTACTCCACGACCGAGTTCGTACCGGAGACGGAGCTGGCGCTTTACAATGCGATGGCAGGCAACACCGCTGACTGCAACGATCCCGACGCGCCGGAGGGTGCATATGCATACTACCGCTGCTGCATGATCACGCTCAAGGAGGACGGCTGGCACGGTGTCGTGGGCGGCACCGGCTGGTGAGACGGACGAGAGACAGCAGCGGAGAACGCCGCCATGCCCCCTGTGTTGTGGCAGACCGTTGTGCCGGCAGAGAGCCGTACGGTGGTGGTCATGTCCTCACCGGCAGATCTCCTACCCGCCGTCCGCCGCGCCGTAAGGCGCCGCGCGCACGGAAAGTGCA
>JAEDKW010000007.1 GCA_016295615.1 Oscillospiraceae bacterium
ACTGCCGCTGTGCCGCCTTTGACAAAAAACGACCGCTGATGCGGTCGTTTATGTCTGCGGCAGGTTCTTGAGCGCATAGTCGATGCACTGGTTGATAAATTCACTTCTGCTCATGTCAAATTTTGCGGCGGCAGTGTCGATTTGCGCCAGCTTATCCGGAGAGATGCGAATTGTAATTGGTTCCTTGGTATATTGCTTCGGGATGAAGTCAGCCATATCATTCACCTCTTGCAATATAGTATGCTGTAGTGTATTCTAAATATAGATTCTAAATTAGCATACAAATACGATTACAATAGGAGGACTCTATGGCTGACTATCAAAAAATGTATACGACCCTGTTCAACGCTATCATTGACGCGCTGGAACAGCTCACCCTGCAGAACATCGGCGAAGCAAAGGAAACACTCATGCAGGCACAGCAAAAAGCTGAGGAGTTGTACATGAAATCTGACGATTAGCACCGCGCAGCGGCGCAAATCGTCTTGATACAAAGCCCGGCGGGCGCTTGCCTGCGCAGCGCGTGCAGCTCTTCGAGCCGCAGACTGCCAATGTCCGGATGTTCTCTTATGGTTTCAAAGGGCTCATCTCTTTTTAAAAAGAGATGAGCCCTTTTATATGTTCCCCTGCACGGTACACGGAAATCAACTGCACAGATACGAGTACCAGCCCTCACTGGTGTTTTCCTCCAGGATCTCCCAGCCGGCGTCAATGAGCTTGCCCTTGACCTCCGCCGCGCGGTCATCGATGATGCCGGAGCAGAGGAACACGCCGCCCGGCTTCAAAAAGCGCCGCACCTGCGTGGAAAGCGCGATGATCACGTCCGCCACGATATTCGCAACGATCACATCGTAGTCTCCGCCGAACTCCTTTTGCAGCCGGCTGTCCGTCGTCACGTCGCCGGCGCGCACGGTGTAGTGCGCTTTGCCGATGCCGTTGAGCGCGGCGTTTTCGTAGGCAACGCCGACACACTTGTCGTCAATGTCGCAGGCAAAGGCCTCCGCGGCGCCGAGCAGCAGCGCCGCGATCGAAAGTATCCCGCTGCCGCAGCCGAGATCGAGCACCTTTTCTCCGCCGTGAATATGCTTCTCCAGTGCCGTCAGGCACAGCCGCGTCGTCGCGTGGCTGCCGGTGCCGAAGGTAAGACCCGGATTCAGGACGAGCTTCACGCGCCCGCCCGGCTTCGCCTGCTCCCACTCGGGCACGACCAGCAGCCGCTCGCCGATCTCCATGGGCTTGTAGAACTGCTTCCAGTTGTTTTCCCAGTCGGCGTCCTCCACATTCTCCATGCTCAGCAGCAGCGGCGCATATTCGCCGTGCTGCCTTTTGAGGTTCGAGAGCGCGATGCGCACCTGTGCAAGCGTGCTGTAGCCCGCCTCACTGTCCTCCAGATAGAACGTGATACGGCACTTGCCGCACTTTTCTTTGCGCAGCTCCTCGTCCACATAGTCCCAGTACTGGCGGTTGTTTTCGAGGAAGCTTTCAAAGTCGCCCTCCTCGTCGATGACAAGTCCGTCCACGCCGCAGTCGACGAGCAGGTCGCTCACCGGCTCAATGCCGCACGGCTGCGTGTCAATATGCAGCTCCAGCCACTTCATCGCTCAGTCCCCACAAAGAACAGACCCAGCGTACCGCAGCCGGTGTGTGCGCCGATGACAGGACCGATGAAGTCCGAACGGATGTCGGTCACGCCGAAGCGCTCGCGCAAAAGGTCGGAAATATACTCCACATAGTCCGGGCAGTCGGCATGGCAGAGAAAGATCGGCTGGTTTTTCTGCGGCTCGATGCCCAACTCCTCCATCTTGTCCACCAGCGCCTTGAGCGCGCCCTTGCTGCCGCGCGCCTTGCTCACCGGCGTGAGTCTGCCCTCGCTGTCGCAGTGCATGACGGGCTTGATGCCCAGCACCGTGCCGGCCAGCGCCGCCGCCGCGCTCACGCGACCCCCGCGCTTCAAGTGGTTGAGATCGTCCACGAAAAACCAGTGGTCCTGGTGCCGGATCGTGCCGCGCACGAAATCGGCAAGCGCGTCGATGTCGAGATTTTTCTCGCGGCGCTCCTGCACCGTCCGGTAGAGCAGCATACCCTGCCCGCGCGAGGCGGAAAGCGAGTCAATGACGATGATCTTCGCGTCGGGATAGTCGCCGCGCAGATCGTCCGCCGCGATCACGGCAGACTGATAGGTCGTGGAAAGCGCGCTTGAGAAGCAGATGCAGAGAATGTCCTTCCCCTCGTCCAGCGCCGCTTTCATCGCGTCGGTAAACTGCCCGACATTGACCGCTGCCGTGGTGCAATCCTTGCCGGCGGCAATGTTGGCGAAAAACTCTTTGGGACTCATATCCGCATGGTCGGGCGTGTCGAGCATGGTTTTGCCGTCCATCAGGAACGCGAGCGGCAATACCGTCAGATCCAGCTCTTTGACCTCCGCCGCGTTCAGATCGCAGCAGCTGTCCGTCATGATAATGTAATCGCGCATGATGCTTTCTCCTTTCGGGGGAACGGTTTTGATTTGACCGCTCAAAACCTCCGGGTTTTGAGTTTTCATATTATACCAAACATCCCTGCGATGTGTAAATAATCCGTTAAATTATTTTCCGACGCAGAAGCGCTCAAAGATGCGCGAGACCATGTCCTCCCGCGCGGTGCGTCCGGTCAGCTCGCCGAGCGCGGTCATTGCCTGCTCCGCCTCCGTGAGCACCACATCCGGCGTCATACCGGAGAGGAGCGCATCCTTCGCTGCGCGCACGCTTGCAAGCGCGCGCTGCACCGCGTCCGCCTGACGCGCGTTGGTCAAAAGCGTGCCGTTTTCTTTCGGCGCGGGATAGAGCGCGCAGACGGCTTCTGCCAGCTCGTCGAAGCCCTCGTGCGTCACGCTCGAAACGGAAATGACCGCCTCCGGCGCGCGCCAGTCCTCATCGGGTACAACGCCCATCCATCCGCCGAGGTCACTCTTGGTCACGAGCAGCAGCCACGGCTTTCCGCTTTTCGCCGCAAGGTCGAGCGGCGCGAGCGTTTCTGCCGCCCGTTCTGCCGGCGGAAGCCCGGCGCTGCCGTCCAGCAGGGCGAGGATCAGATCCGCCTGTTCCACCGCTTTCTTCGCGCGCTCCACGCCGAGCTTTTCCACGGTGTCTCCCGTCTCGCGAATGCCTGCCGTGTCAATGAGACGCAGCAGTACGCCGCCGACGACCGCCTTTTCCTCCACCGTGTCGCGCGTGGTCCCGGCGATGTCGGTGACGATCGCGCGGTCATAGCCCACGAGCGCGTTCAAAAGTGAGCTTTTGCCCGCGTTCGGCGCGCCGATGATGGCGGTCGCAACGCCGGACTTGAGAATGCGTCCGCGCGAATAGGTGCCCAGCAGCCGCTCGAGCGCCGCCTCCGTCTGCGTGAGCGCGGCTTCCGTCTGCTCGCGCGTGAGGTCTCCGATGTCCTCGTCGGGATAATCCACCACGGCGTAAAAGCGGCTCGTGATGTCAAGCAGGGCGTCATAGCTCCCGTCAATGAGCCGGCGCAGCGCGCCGTCCATCTGCGCCGCCGCGTTGTGCGCCGCCTCCGCCGTTTCCGCGTCGATGAGGTCGATGACCGCCTCGGCTTCGGTGAGATCCATTTTTCCGTTCAAAAAGGCGCGTTTGGTGAATTCGCCGGCCTTCGCCTGCCGCGCGCCCGCGGCAAAGCAGGCGTGCAGCACCTCGTTCAAAACCACCGGCGAGCCGTGGCAGTGAAGCTCCGCGCTTTCCTCGCCTGTGCAGGAGTGTCCGGCGGGGAACCACACCGCCATGACGTGGTCAAGCAGCGCGCCGTTTTCGCCGCGCAGCGTCCCGTAGGTCATGCGCCGCGGGGGCAGATCGTCCGCACGAACGCCGCTTGCCGGGGTAAACAGTGCGGATACGATCGCGCGGCTTTTGCCGCCGCTCAAACGCACGATGCCGACCGCCGACGCTCCCTGCGCCGTAGCGATCGCCGCAATGGTGTCCATGGGCAGCACTCCTTTTCCGAAAATCTGCGGTCATTATAGCACAGGCTTTCCCAAAAAGCTACGGTAAGTTAAAAACAGGTCCGCGGCAGGGAAAGGCGGCGAAACGCTCTTTCCTTCGCCGGAAAAGTCGCTCGCGCCCGGAGGACGGAGATCCCCTCCTGCGCACGCAAAAAGGGACAGGCGCAGCCTGTCCCTTTTGTCCTGTTTACTTCTGCTCCTCGCTGCCCTCTGCAGCAGCCTGCTGCGCTTCGATGTCGATGAGCGCGTCCTTGCGGGAGAGGTTCCAGCGACCCTTTTCGTCGATCTCCATGAACTTGACCCAGATCATGTCGCCGACGGTGACCACGTCTTCGACCTTCTCCACACGCTTTTTGTCGAGCTTGGAGATGTGGACGAGCCCGTCCTTGCCCGGGGCGATCTCCACAAACGCGCCGAACTGCATCAGGCGCACGACGCGGCCGTAATAGAGCTTCCCGACCTCGGGCACGAACACGATATCGTCGATGCACTTCTTCGCAGCGTCGCACGCGGCGGCGTCGGCGGAGGCGATGTGGATGGTGCCGTCGTCGTCGATATCGACCTTGGCGCCGGTGTCGGCAACGATCTTCTGAATGACGCTGCCGCCCTTGCCGATGACCTCACGGATGCGCTCGGGGTCGATGTGCATGGTGATCATCTTGGGGGCATACGGGCTGACCTCGGGGCGCGGCTCGGCGATGCAGGGCAGCATGATCTGATCGAGGATCTGCACGCGGGCGTCATAGGTGATCTCAAGGGCGTTCTTGATGATCGCCATCGTGAGTCCGTCGTTCTTGAGGTCCATCTGGATGGCGGTGATGCCCTTCTTCGTGCCGGCGACCTTGAAGTCCATCTCGCCGTGGAAGTCCTCCACGCCCTGAATGTCGATGAAGGTGGTGAAATCGTCACCGTCCTGAATGAGACCGCAGGAGATACCGGCGACAGGCGCCTTGATGGGGACGCCCGCGTCCATCAGCGCGAGCGTGGAGCCGCAGATGGAGCCCTGGGAGGTCGAGCCGTTGGAGGAGACGACCTCGCTCACGACGCGGATGGCATACGGGAACTCCTCGACCGGCGGGATCACCGGCAGCAGCGCGCGCTCGGCAAGTGCGCCGTGACCGATCTCGCGGCGGCCGGGGCTGCGCGCGGGCTTGGCTTCGCCGACGGAGTAGCCGGGGAAGTTATAGTGGTGCATATAGCGCTTCTCGGTCTCTTCCCAAATCGTATCGAGCTTCTGGTTGGCAGAGAGCGTATCGAGCGTGGCGACGGAGAGCACCTGCGTCTGACCGCGGGTAAAAAGACCGGAGCCGTGGACGCGCGGCAAAACGCCGACCTCGGCGCTGAGCGGACGGATCTCGTTCTTCTGGCGACCGTCCACACGGTGACCTTCCAGCAGCCACGCCTTGACGATCTTCTTCTGGAACTTATAGGTGATCTCGTCGAGATACTGGTCCATGTCGGGATGGTCTTCCAGATACTTCTCGTGCCAGTGCTCGATCATTTCGTTCCAGCGATCCTCGCGGACGTTCTTGTCGTCGGTGTCCATGGCGGCCTTGGCCTCGTCCATGAAGTTTGCGACGATGTCGTCGAACAGCTCCTGATCGAAGTTGGCATGCGGATACTCAAACTTGGGCTTGCCGATCTCGGCGACCATGCGGTTAATGAGCTCAACCTGCTTCTGGTTCTCGTTGTGGGCAAGCTCGATCGCGCGGAACATGGTGTCATTGTCGACTTCGTTGGCGCCGGCTTCGATCATGACGACCTTCTTGCCGGTGGAAACGACGGTCACATCAAGGTCGCTGACCTTGCGCTGCTCGCTCGTGGGGTTGAGCACCAGCTCGCCGTTCACAAGACCGACCTTGAGCGCGCCGACCGGACCGTTCCAGGGAATGTCGGAAATGGCGAGGGCGGCGGAGGTGCCGATGAGCGCGGCGATCTCGGGAGAACAGTCGTGATCGACGCTCATCACGGTCGCCATGATGGAGACGTCGTTGCGGAAATCATAGGGGAAGAGCGGGCGGATGGGGCGGTCGATGACGCGGCTCGTCAAAATGCCCTTTTCGCCGGGGCGACCCTCGCGGCGGTTGAAGCTGCCGGGGATACGACCGACGGAATACATTTTCTCTTCAAAGTCCACGGACAGCGGGAAGAAATCCACGCCGTCGCGGGGACGGGGCGCCGCGGTCGCGGTGACGAGCACGCGGGTGTCGCCGTAGCCGACCATCACGGCGGCGTTGGCAAGCTCGGCAAGCTTCCCGGTCTCGAGAAACAGGGGGCGGCCGGCAAGCTCCATCTCATACCTGTGGTAGTTGGGGAACTGTCTCTTGGTGATGATAGTTGACATAATACTGCTCCTTTTTTCGTGCTCAGGAGCGTGCTTTTTCGCATTTGAAAGCATGTCCGAACGGCTTCGGGCACAGTTTCAAACACAAAAAGGCTGCCGCTCCCGGCAAATAATAATGGGTTTTACGGAATCCGCAAAAGTGAAACAAGGGTGGCGCGCATAGCACACCACCCTGTATTCAGTCTTACTTACGGATGCCCAGCTTGGCGATGAGGGTACGATAGCGCTCGATATCCTTCTTCATGAGGTAATCAAGGAGGCTGCGGCGGTTACCGATCATCTTGTACAGACCGCGGCGGGAATGATTGTCGTGGGGGTGCTGCTTGAGGTGCTCGGTGAGCTGGTTGATGCGTTCGGTCAGGATAGCGACCTGAACTTCGGGAGAACCGGTGTCGGTCTCGTGGGTGCGGTTGGCTTCGATGATAGCGGTCTTCTGGTCTTTGAGCATCATAGTGTGTTTTCCACCTTTCCAAAAATTCTCCCTCGGCTGAGTAAGGGGTCGGTGAACTTCCGCCGAACCAAGCCCGGGAACTTGCTCCGCGCTTTATGCGCTCCGCTATGTTACCACAATTTTTCTTTATTGTAAAGCAAAATTTGCGATTTTATGCGAGCTTTTTCCGTTTTTTTGCCAATACAGCAAAAGGAGCGGGCATTCCGCCCGCTCCTTTCTCGCAAGAGACGTCTTATTTCTTGAGACCGACGAAGTGTTCCTTCGTCAGCTTGATGACAACCGGGGAGAGCAGCAGGACAGCGATCAGGTTCGGGATCGCCATCAGACCGTTGAGGGTATCGGAGATATCCCAAACGAGCTTCAGGTCGGCAACCGCACCGGCGATGCAGACCAGGCAGAAGATGACCTCATAGGGACGGATGATCTTGCTGCCGAACAGGAACTCCGCGCAGCGGGTGCCGTAGAGCGCCCAGCCGAGGATCGTGGAGGTGGCAAACAGCAGCAGACCGACTGCCAGGATGATGGAGCCGAGCTTGTCGCCGAAGACGGTGGCAAAGCCCGCGACCGCGGTGGGAACGCCCGCGAGGTCGTTGTTGCCGTAGTTGCCGGTGGCAACGCCGGAGCAGAGAACGACGAGGGAGGTCAGCGTGCAGATGACGATGGTGTCCATAAAGACCTCGAAGATGCCGTAGAGACCCTGCTTGACGGGATCCTTCTCAGAAGTGGCGGCGTGCGCGATCGGCGCGGAGCCCAAGCCTGCTTCGTTGGAGAACACGCCGCGGCCGACGCCCTTGGTGATGGCGAGCTTCATCGAGATACCGACGGCGCCGCCGACGACGGCGGAGGGATTGAACGCGCCCTTGAAAATGGCGGCAAACACGCCGGGGATCTGTCCCGCATTGACGATGACGACGATCAGTGCGCAGATGATGTAAACGGCAGCCATGCCGGGAACGAGCTTTTCGGTGACCTGACCGATGCGCTTCACGCCGCCGATGAGCACGAGCGCCACGAAGACGGCGACCACGATACCGGTGATCAGGCAGATGATCTTGTCAAACTGCGCGGCGTTCTCATTGAAAGCCACCGCAACGGACTTGACGGAAGAGGCGATGGAGTTGATCTGGGCAATGTTGCCGATGCCGAACGCGGCGAGCGCGCCGAACACGGAGAAGATGACGCCCAGCCACTTCCAGTTGGCGCCGAGACCGTTTTTAATGTAGTACATCGGACCGCCGCACCAGTCGCCCTTTTCGTTGCGCTCACGGTACTTGACGGCGAGCGTCACTTCGGCAAACTTGGTGACCATGCCGAACAGCGCGGAGATCCACATCCAGAACACTGCGCCGGGACCGCCGAGGATGATCGCGCCGGTGACGCCGGCGATGTTGCCCGTACCGACGGTGGAGGCAAGCGCCGTGGAAACCGCCTGCAGCGGGGTAATTTCGCCCTTGCCCGCTTCACTCTTCTTGAAGATCTTGCCGATGGTGTTCTTCCACCAGTAGCCGATTTTGGAGAACTGAATGAAGCCGACACGGATGCTGAGGTACACGCCCGTACCGACCAGCAGCGCCAGCATGATCGGGCCCCAGACGAAGCCGTTGATCGCGCTGTTTACAGCGATGATAGTTTCCATACTTTTTCCCTCTCAAAATTACAAATTGTGAAATACTTATTCAAAATATTTCATGAAAAAAGGATACCAAACCGACCGGAGAAAGTCAACATGCAAAGTGCCGTTTATTTTTTGCCGAATTTGTTCAAAATACCGATTCGGCGCTTCCACAGCCGGAGACCGCTGCTTTCCCCGCCCGCAGGGACGCCTGCACACAAATTCACACTTGACAAACGATTTGCCCCATGCTATCCTAACTGTACTAATACGATTAGTACAGTTAGGTGAGGAGGAACACGATGTCTTTGTTTATTTTCGCGGTCGCGGCGGTGCTGCTTCTCGGCGCTGTACTGATCGCCCTGTTGAACCGGTAAAAGGAGGGATACCGCTTGATCACTTTGAACTACCGCGATGCGCGGGCGATCTATGAGCAGGTGCGCGACGGTCTTCGCACCCTGATCGTCACGGGCGCGATCGCCGACGGCGAGAAGCTTCCGAGCGTCCGCGCGCTGGCGTCTCAGCTTGCCATCAATCCCAACACCATTGCCCGCGCTTATACGGAGCTTGAAAACGAGGGCTACTGCTGCTCCGTTCCCGGCAAGGGCTGCTTTGCCGTTTGCGGTACGCGCGAGCAGGACGATGCACGCCGCCGCGAGCTGAAGCGGAAGGTACGCGAGCTGCTGACCGAGCTGCGCGCCATGGGTGCAGACGAGCAGGAGCTGATCGACTTATTAAAGGAGGAAGAACGCCATGATTGAAGTCCGCAGTGTCGTCAAGACCTTTGACGGCTTTGCCGCGCTCGACGGCGCCACGCTCACCGTCCCCAAGGGCGCGATCTACGGTCTCGTAGGTCCCAACGGCGCCGGCAAGACAACGCTTCTTCGCCACCTGACCGGCGTTTACCGTCAGGACAGCGGCGAGATCACCTTTGAGGGCGTGCCCGTTTGGGAAAACGCCTATGTCAAAGCCTGCATCGCGTCCATTCCCGATGACTGGCACTATTTTATGCAGTCCTCGGTCCGCGATATGATGAAGTTCTACCGCGGCTTGTACCCGCACTTTGACGCCGGGCGCTATGAAAAGCTCAAGGGCGTGTTTAACATTGATGAACGGCATGCCGTGCGCCGCCTGTCGAAGGGACAGCAAAAGCAGGTCGCCTTCTGGCTTGCCCTGTGCTGCATGCCGGACTATCTGCTGCTTGACGAGCCGGTGGACGGTCTCGACCCCGTGATGCGCCGCCAGGTGTGGAGCCTCGTGATGCAGGATGTCGCCGAAAACGGCACGACGGTGCTCGTCTCGTCGCACAACCTGCGCGAGCTGGAGGATGTGTGCGACCACGTGGGCGTGATGAACAGGGGCAAGGTGCTGCTGGAGCGTTCGCTTTCCGAGCTGCAGGACAACACCGTCAAGATCCAGCTTGCGTTCGACTCCGAGGAGCCGCCGCAGCTTCCCGCCGAGCTGACCGTGCTGCACCACAGCCGCGTCGGCCGCTTGCACACCATCATTTTCCGCGGCAGGGCAGACTACATCACCGAGCGGCTGAAGATCTGCTCCCCCGTCTTTATGGAGGCGATCCCGCTGACACTCGAGGAAATTTTCATCTATGAACTGGGAGGTGAAGACTATGCGGTCCGTGACATCGTACTTTAACCGGGAGCTGCTGCGCGGCGCACTGCAGCGCACCTGGCCGCTGTGGGCGGCATATACGCTCATCTGGCTGCTTCTTCTGCCGGTCACCCTCTTCATCCGTCTGAGCGACCGACACATTGTCTATTCGCGCCCTACCCTCTCCTATGAGCTTTTGAACACCGGTCTTCCCTCCGGCGTGATGATGGCGGCTGTTTTCGGCATTTTCTTCGCCATGGCGATGTTCGCCTACCTGACGAATCCGCGCGCCACAAACGGCATGCACGCCATGCCGATCCGCCGCGAGGGGCTGTTCCTCACGCACTATCTCGCCGGGCTTTTCTGCCAGGTCGTGACGCTGCTCGTCAGCTTTGCACTCGCCGCGCTCGTCACCGCCGCCTTCGGCGTGTTCGACGGCTACGCCGTCGGCATGGGACTGCTGCTCTGCGTGCTGCTGGTGCTGTTTTTCTACTCCTTTGGCGTTTTGTGCATGGTCTGCGTGGGGCAGATCCTTGCCGGCGCCGTGTTTTACGGCATTCTCAACTTCCTGTTTGTCGGCATGGAAGCCCTGCTGCGCTCGTTTGCCGGCAACTTCCTCTACGGCTACGACGGCCGTTCTTCCGCTTTTTCCACCGCGCCGCTGTCTCCCCCGGTGGAGATCGCGTCCAGTCTGTCCGTCTCCTATGTCTATGACGGCATCGACCCCATCGGCGTCAGGGTCTTCCATCTCGGCACGTTTGCCGCCTACGCCGCCGCAGGTCTGGTGCTCGCGGCGCTCGCGCTGCTGCTGTACCGCAAGCGCAGGAGCGAAATGACCGGCAACACCGTCGCCATCGGCTGGCTGCGCCCCGTGTTCAAGTACGGCGTGGCGCTTTGCAGCGCGTTCTCGCTCGGTCAGCTGCTGAGCTATTTTGTCTTTGAGCTGACGGATTCGACCTACACGGCAGGCGCGCTCATCGGCACGATCGCATGCATGATCTTTGCCGGTCTCATCGGCTACTACGCCGCGGAGATGCTGCTGAAAAAGAGCTTCCGCGTGTTTAAGACCTCGTGGAAGGGCGCGCTTGCCACCTCAGCCGTCCTCATTCTCATCGGTCTTTCCTTCCCGCTCGACCTCACGGGCTATCAGACGCGCGTGCCGGAGCAGAGTGACATCGTCAGCGCGACCGTTGACCTCTACGGCGGAAACGTCAGCGGCAGCTTCAACCTGAGCGGGCAGGAGAGCATCGCGCTGCTGCGCGACGCGCACTGCGCCGTCATCACCGACAAGGCGCGCCAGACCGAGTACAACCGCCGCTACGTTCCCTTTGACGGCGACACCTGCACGCTCCGCATCACCTATGAGCTTGCGGACGGCACCGAGCTCTTCCGCTCCTATGACCTGAGCATCGACGAAGCGCTGCTGAGCGATCCCTCCTCGCCGGAGAGCGCGCTCACAAAGCTTGCCAACTGCACCGAGATCACCCGCGCGCGCGTGCTCGGCGGCTGGGTGCCCGACAATCTGGAGGAGCTGCGCATCACCGGCGGCTACCTGAACTGCTCCTATTATTCCGACGGCAAGTACAGCCACAGCCAGGAGGCAGAGCTGAACGCCGCGCAGGCAAACAGTGCCTTCACCGCGCTGATGCAGGACTGCGCCGCGGGCAGCATCGAAAGCGCCGATCTCTTTGCCGCGGAGGAGGACGACTGCGAATACTATCTCAGTCTCGAGCTTTGGTACTTCGACCCTTCGGACAGCGAAGCGCGCGCCTCGGCGACCAAGCATACCGGGGAAGAGCTCTACAACGGCTCGTTCTATCTGCGCGTGACGCCGGATATGGTCAGCACGCTGCGCGCCCTGCGCGGACTGAACCTCATCGAGCTGCCGTAAGATGAGAGACCGGCAAAAGCGCCGCCGGCAGCGGCTTTGGCTCGAGCGCATCGTCATCGTGGTGCTGGCGCTGCTCCTCGCCGCGGAAGCGGTATACCTTCTGCGCCACCGAAACGTCCCCGGTGCGGGCGTCACGGCGCCCGAGTGGGTGGAGGTCGAGCCGCTGCCCATCAATCCGTACTCCCGTCCGGGCACGCCGCTGCGGCAGATCAACGGCGTGGTCGTCCACTACGTCGGCAACCCCGCGACTTCGGCGGAGGCGAACCGCAGCTTCTTCGCCGGGCTCGCCCTCACGGG
This sequence comes from Oscillospiraceae bacterium, assembly GCA_016295615.1. Taxonomy (GTDB): domain Bacteria; phylum Bacillota; class Clostridia; order Oscillospirales; family Oscillospiraceae; genus Hominicoprocola. The sequence continues at coordinate 12,192 of JAEDKW010000007.1, forward strand.
GGAAACCTACGCGAGCGCACATTTTCTCGTCGGGCTCGACGGCGAGGTGCTCCAGTGCGTGCCGCTTACGGAGATCGCCTACTGCTCCAACGAGCGCAACGACGACACGATCTCCATCGAGGTCTGCCACGATGACGAAACGGGCGAATTCAACGCAGACACGCTCGACAGTCTGGAGCGTCTGACGGCGTGGCTGTGCGTGACATTTGACCTCGACGCGCAGACCGACGTGATCCGCCACTACGACGTGACGGGCAAGATCTGCCCGAAATACTACGTTGAGCACGAGGACGCGTGGCTTTCCTTCAAGGACGGCGTGCTGTCGCGCGAGGCGGAATTCCGCAGCCAATAGATAATAAACAGCAAGAGAGCGTTCGATCCCGAACGCTCTCTTGTTGTTTATTTTTTACAAATCACGGGTTTTTGCCCTCGATGAACTGCGCGATCATCTCGCCGGTGAGGCTGACGCCGGTGTCCTCATAGGTCGCCCTGAGCTCCTCGCGGCTGACCCACGCGCCCTCGTCAAGCTCCACATGGTCGACGCGGATCTCGTCGCCGCCGTCCACCTCGCACCAGAAGCCCACGAGCAGACCGCCGGCGGAGATGCCCCACGGCTGCGTCTTGTAATATCTGAGGTTCTTGACCTTGAGACCGACCTCCTCCATCACCTCGCGGTGTACCGTCTCCTCGACGGTCTCTCCGATCTCGGTAAAGCCGGCGATGAGCGCGGTGCGCTTCGCGCCGGGGCGGTTGGCGTATTTTGTCAGCAGCAGCTTGTCCCCGTGCGTCACCGCCACGATGACCGACGGCATGATCTTCGGAAAGATCATGTTGCCGCACTTCGGGCATTTGAGCATGCGCAGCTCGCCGTCGTGCTCGGTGGGCGAGGCGCAGCGTCCGCAGAAACGGTTGTCGGCATACCACGAGGCGAGATGGAAGCCCGTGACGGCGGCATACGCCGCGTCGCGCGGCTGCACGGTGCGGAACAGGTTGATGTCCTGATACGCCCAGCCGCGGAGCGAAAGCTCCTGTTCGCAGCGGCAGAGGAAATAATGTTTCCCGTCCACCGCAAAAAGATAAGTAAATTCGCTTCCGACGCCGGCAAAGTCCTCATAGACCGGAAGCTCCAGCGTTCCGTTCTCCGTCACGCGGCACAAAAGCTTCCTGCCGAGAAAGTGCAGCACGACCGCGCCGGCGGCGGCTTTGCGCTCCGGACGGTACTGGTTGTCCAATTTTTTCGGTGCAATATCCTGGATCACGGAGATAACCCTCCTTTGTTTTTCCGTCCTGCCGTCCGGATCGTGCGGCAGCTTCAACGGGTCTTATTGTAACGCCTGCCGGGCGATTGTGCAAGCGGGAAACACGGCGCGCGGGCATTTTCCCCGTGACAAGCTTCCCATACCGTGGTACAATGTCCATAAAGGACTGTTCTATGCGAAAGGAGGCGCTTTTATGAAATCCTTGCGTGAGCTTTATAAGATCGGCAGAGGTCCCTCCAGCTCCCACACCATGGGACCCGAGCGCGCCGCCAAATGGTTCCGCGGCGAGACGGACGGCGCCGACCGCTACGAGGTCATTCTCTACGGTTCGCTCGCCAAGACCGGTGCGGGTCACGGCACGGACCGCATTCTGCTCGAAACGCTCTCTCCCGTTCCGACGAAGATCGTTTTTCACGACGAGCTGCCTGAGGCGAACTGCCACCCCAACACGCTCGATCTTCTCGCCTATCGCGGGGAGGAGCTGATCAAGCGCAGCCGCGTGGAGTCTGTCGGCGGCGGCAGCATCCGCATCGACGGCAAGGATGCGCTCATGGCGCCGAGCATCTATCCCGAAAACTCGTTTGCCGAGATCCGTCAGTTCTGCGCGTGGCGCTACATTTCGCTGTCTGAATATGTTGAAATGAACGAAGGCGCCGAGATTTGGGACTTTTTGCAGACCGTGTGGGACACAATGAAAAACGAGATCGAGGAGGGACTTCGGGCGACCGGCGTGCTGCCCGGCGGACTGCATCTTGACCGCAAGGCGAAGCTCCTCTACGAATCCGTCCGCGAAGACGACCCCGAGCAGGTCAAGGAGCTCAAGCAGGTGTGCGCCTATGCGTACGCCGCGGCGGAGCAGAACGCCGACAACGGCATCGTCGTCACCGCGCCGACCTGCGGCGCGTGCGGCATCGTGCCCGCCGTGCTGTACTACATGCAGAAAAAATACGGCTATGAAGACGCCAGGATCCTGCGTGCGCTGGCAGTGGGCGGCATTTTCGGCAATCTGATCCGCCGCAACGCCTCCATCTCCGGCGCGGAGTGCGGCTGTCAGGCGGAGGTCGGTTCGGCGACCTCCATGGCTGCCGCCGCGCTGTGCGAGCTGCTCGGCTTCCCCATTGAGGAGGCGGAATACGCCGCCGAGATCGCCATGGAGCATTCGCTCGGTCTTACCTGCGACCCGATCTGCGGTCTCGTGCAGATCCCCTGCATCGAGCGCAACGCCGTTGCCGCCAAGCGCGCGCTCGACGCATGCAACCTTGCGCACATTCTCGTCGGCACGCGCAACATCTCGTTCGACATGGTCGTGCGCACCATGTATGAAACGGGCATCAACATGTCCCACGCCTTCCGCGAGACGAGCGAGGGCGGTCTTGCCAAATATTACTCAAGACTCGGCAAAAAGTAAGAAAAGCCGCGGAAACACTGAATATTTTTATTCGCGGCGCGCTTGACAAACGCAGCGGGAGACGATATATTAGGGAGCGGATGTATCCGGCGGCAATCGAAGCTCAAGGCGCTGCATCCGTCCGTTCCGTTGCGGACATATGAACAGTATGCGTTGATGAGGACGAGTAAAGCCTGTGCAGCGGCAAAGAGAGCCGTCGGTCGGTGCAAGACGGTGCGCAGCCCCGCTTGAAGATCACCTCGGAGCAGCCGGCTGAAATGCGGACACGGTTCCGCGCCAGTAAGCCCGGACGGGTGCGCCCGTTATCGCGCGGTCTGCTCAATGGCAGGCGTGAGCGGTCATGCGCAGCATGGCAAAAAGAGTGGTACCGCAGAGGTGATTCGCCTTTGTCTCTTGGTTGAGGCAAAGGCGTTTTTTATTGTTGCAAAGGAGAAACGATTATGAGAGAAACGATTATGAATTGTCCCGGCTGCGGAAAAGAAATGTCTCCCGGCTATCTGCGCGGCAGCCGTTCCTACGCGCTGATGTGGACAGACGATGCGTTCAAAGCCACCGCCCTGCCGACGGGTGAGAGCTTTTGGCTCTGCAGGGAGACGGATCTTGAGCGCCCCGCCGCTTATCTTTGCCGCGAATGCCGCAAACTCGTCGTTGATTTCTGAAATATCTGAAATATAATGAAAATTCCCACAGGAGGATCATCATGAACTACAAAGAAACCCTCAACATGCCGAAGTCCGGCTTCCCGATGCGCGCCGGGCTCCCGATGCGCGAGCCGGAGATGCTCAGGCACTGGGAGGAGCTGGATCTCTACCGCGAGATGCTCAAAAAGAACGAAGGTCACCCCCGCTTCTCCCTGCATGACGGTCCTCCGTTCTCCAACGGCGATCTGCACATGGGTCATGCGCTGAACAAGGCGCTCAAGGACTTCATCGTCCGCTCCTACGCCATGCGCGGCTACTATACGCCGTACATCCCCGGCTGGGACAACCACGGCATGCCCATCGAGAGCGCCATCATCAAAAAGAACAAGCTCAACCACAAGACCATGCCCGTCGCTGAGTTCCGCTCCGCCTGCCACGAGTTTGCCGACCATTATATCGACGTGCAGCGCACCGGCTTCAAGCGCATGGGCGTCCTCGGTGACTGGGACAACCCCTACAAGACCATGAACCCCGGCTTTGAGGCGGAGGAGGTCAAGGTCTTCGGCGAGATGTACAAGAAGGGCTACATCTATAAGGGTCTCAAGCCCGTGTACTGGTGCTATCACGACGAGACTGCGCTCGCCGAGGCCGAGATCGAGTATCAGGACGACCCCTGCACGACCGTGTATGTGAAGTTCCCCATGCACGACGATCTGGGCAAGCTGAGCCACCTTGACAAGTCCGGACTCTCCTTCGTCATTTGGACGACGACCATCTGGACGCTGCCCGGCAACCTTGCCATCGCGCTGCACCCGGACGAGAGCTACGCCATTGTCAAGCCCGATTACAGCGACGAGATGTATATCATGGCCGAGGCGCTGGTCGAGAAGGTCATGGGTGTCGGCGGCTTCACGAGCTATCAGGTTTTGGAGACCCATCCGGGCAGCTTCTATGAAAACATGCTCGCTTCCCACCCCTTCCTCGACAAGACCTCCCGTCTGGTGCTTGCCGACTACGTCACCATGGACAGCGGTACCGGCTGCGTCCACACCGCGCCCGGCTTCGGCGCGGACGACTATCAGACCTGCCGCCGCTACGGCATGGATATGGTCGTGCCCGTTGACGATCAGGGACGCCACACCGACTATGCCGGCAAGTATGCCGGTCTGCGCGTGGAGGAATCCAACCCCGTGATCCTGGAGGACATGAAGGCTTCCGGCGTTCTGTTCGCCTCCGAGGAGATCGTCCACAGCTACCCGCACTGCTGGCGCTGCAAAAATCCCATCATCTTCCGCGCGACCCCGCAGTGGTTCTGCTCGGTGGACGGCTTCAAGGAGGAGGCGTGCAAGGCCTGCGACGACGTGCGCTGGCTGCCCGCGTGGGGCATCGACCGCATGAAGAGCATGATCCGCGAGCGCGCCGACTGGTGCATCTCCCGTCAGCGCCGCTGGGGTCTGCCGATCCCCGTCGTTTACTGCCGGGACTGCGGCAAGCCCATCGTGACCGACGAAACGATCGAAGCGATCAGCGCCCTGTTCGGTGAAAAGGGCAGCAACGCCTGGTTTGAGCTGGAAGCGGAGGATATTCTTCCCAAGGGCTTCACCTGTCCGCACTGCGGCAGCAGCGCCGGCTTCGAGAAGGAGACCGACACGCTCGACGGCTGGTTCGACTCCGGCTCCACCCACTTCGCCTCCATGAAGAAGGATCAGGGCTTCTGGCCCGCCGACATGTATATCGAAGGTCTCGACCAGTACCGCGGCTGGTTCCAGTCCGCGCTGCTCACCGCTGTCGGCTCCACCGGCGTGGCACAGGCTCCCTTCAAGGAGTGCCTGACCCACGGCTGGACGGTCGACGGCGAGGGCAAGGCCATGCACAAGTCGCTCGGCAACGGCATGGATCCCAACGAGATCATCAAGACCAACGGCGCAGACCTTCTCCGCCTGTGGGCAGGCTCCGCCGACTACCATGTGGACGTGCGCTGCTCACCGGAGATCTTCAAGCAGCTTTCGCAGAACTATCTCAAGTTCCGCAACACCTGCAAGTTCATGCTGGATAACCTCGTGGACTTTGATCCCGAGCACCTGACCGCGCCCGCGGATATGCCCGAGCTTGACCGCTGGCTCATCACCAGGCTCGGCGAGCTGATGGACAAAGCCGCCGAGGCGTACCACAACTACGAGTTCCACGTCATCACCCATGCGGTCAACGACTTCTGCGTCACGACGCTCTCGTCGTTCTACATGGACATCGTCAAAGACCGTCTCTACTGCGACGGCGCCGATTCCGCGTCCCGCCGCAGCGCACAGACCGCCCTGTACCTCACGCTCGACACGCTCACCAAGCTCTTTGCGCCGATCCTCGCCTTCACCTGCGACGAGATCTGGCTCGCCATGCCGCACCGCAGCGGCGACGACAGGCGCAACGTCGTGCTCAACACGATGAACAAGCCCTTTACCGCGTATCACCTCAGCGCTGAGGTCATGGACAAGTGGGCGCGCATCATCGCCGTCCGTACCGCCGTCAACGGTGCGCTCGAGCAGGCGCGCGCCGACAAGACCATCGGCAAGAGCCTGGAGGCGCAGGTCACGCTGACCGTTCCTGCCGGGGATGCGTTCCTCGCGGAAATGGACGAGACCACGCTTGCCGACCTTTTCATCGTGTCCAAGGTCACGCTGCGCGTCGGCAGCGAGCTTTCCGTCAAGGTCGCCGCCGCCGAGGGCGAAAAGTGCCAGCGCTGCTGGAAGGTCCTCACCAATGTGGGCGCCAGCGGCGAACACGAGGCGCTTTGCCCGCGCTGCGCCGCCGTGATGGCAGCGCTGCCGGTCCTCGAATAAGAAAAAACGCATCCCCCTCTTTTTGAGGGGGATGCGGAAAACTTTATAGCGGGGTGTCTGGTAACCCCCGTCACAAAAAAACAGAAAGGAAGCTGCTTCATGCATTTTTCCACCAAATCGCTGACCCGCGCTGCGATCATCGCCGCAGCCTACTGCGCGCTCTCCCTCGTTTCCTCGGCGCTGAGCCTTGCCTACGGACCGGTGCAGCTGCGCTTTTCCGAGGCGCTGTGCGTGCTGCCGTTTCTGATGCCGGAAGCGGTGTGGGGGCTGTTCGTCGGCTGTCTTCTGACCAACGTGCTGAGTCCCTACGGTCTGCTCGATCTCATTTTCGGCTCGGCGGCAACGCTGCTCGCCGCGCTGCTTTCCGCACGGTGCAAAACGCGCGTCGGCGCGGCGGTTCCCCCGATCCTCTGCAATGCCGTGCTCGTGGGCGCGCTGCTCTCCTGGGAGGTGGGCGGCACGGCCGAGTCGTTCGGCACGCTGTTTGTCTACAACGCCGCCACCGTCGGCGCGGGCGAAGCCGCGGTCTGTCTCGTGCTGGGACTGCCGCTGCTGAGGATCCTGGAGAAATATAAGATCCACCGGTAAGGCGCTCCCTTTCGCCCCGCTGCGCCGGAGCATCCGCCGGCTCCCGTTATAAAAAGCACCCGTGAAGCGACGGGTGCTTTTTCACAATTTCATGAGTTTGTCCCGGAGATCCGCTTCAGCCGACAGCGACGCGGTAGGCGGCGTACAGGATCAGCATGTGCACGGGATAAAACGCATAGCAAAAATACTGAAACCACTTTTTGTGGTAGCCCTGCCGCCCGCGGTAGAGCCAAATGGGGATCAGCGCCAGCAGCGCCAGGCTTTGCTGGATCAGCTCAAAGGAGTGCCCAAAAAGCTCGATCTCATAGTAATAACCGCCCAAAACCTCGACGTTGAGATAGTACAGGCACACGAGCTGACCCAGGACGCACCACCACGTGCGCTGACGGAAAAAGTAAAACACCAGCACCGTCAGCACGCCTGGAGCGAAATAGTCCACCATGGTGACAACGCCCAAAACCGTGCCCAGCAGCACCGCTCCCGCGCAGGCTGCCACCGTCAGCCACCTCTTGCCCGCAGACTTCGCCTTTTCAATCATCAGGATCAGCGCAATGGCGAGCAGAAACGTCCAGATAACGTTCTGGTGGTAGGGATAAAACGGCGTCGAGCCGTACATCAGGTCAAAGGGAATCTCCGAGATGAGAGCAAAGATCAGCAGCCGCTTCAAATACTGTTTCCGATCGTGCGTATGGTTTAAGCCCTCCACGATCATAAACGCGAAAATGGGAAATGCGATCCGTCCGATACAGGTCAGCCACTCCTGGGCAGGCAGCAGCATCGCCCACAGGTGATCGCACAGCATCAGCGCCATTGCCAGCACATGCAGACCGAAGGAGCTGATTCCTTTTTTTGAATCCATGGAACTTTCCCTTTCTTTGTTTCTATCTTCATGATACCATGCCCTCAGCGGAAAGCAAGCCAAACGAAGCCGCCCGGTTGGTTTGCACCATAAAAGCCAGCCAAAGGGCAAGCCTGCCTTGACCTTTGGCTGATCTGCACTTGCCGATCGTATGTGACATTCCGGGTACGTCCCGCCGCGTTTTTTAATCCGCTGTATAGGGCTTGCCGCTCTCGATGAAAATGCCGCGCTCCGCGCTCCAGCTGACGTTGAAGCCGAGCGCCTGCCCCAGATCGCGCAGCCTGTAATAGGTGTAGCCGCCGCCCTGATCGTCCGTCAGCACGAGCGCGGTGAGCGGTACGTTCTGACCGTAGATCTTCGTCGCGGCAAGAGCCTTCTGATAGACGCGGTCGCCGCTGAACGGCGTGCTCATCTCGCTGCCGTTGGGCTGGTAGGAAGCTCCCGGCACAAGCAGCACGTCGCCGTCCCAACCGACCCCGAACTGCGCCGCCGTGCCGCTTAGCGCGTACGCCACATCGCGCAGCTTCACAAAGTTCGTCTCGCCGCCGTTTTCGTCAACGAGCGCGTAGGTCCGGAAGGAAACCGCCGTACCGTCGAGGTCGATCTTCTGCGTGCGTGCGCGGGCAACCCCGCTTGCCGGGATCGCCATCGGCGTGATCGGCGGGACCGTCAGCGCCTCCTGCTGCGCATCGGCTGCGGTCGTGAAGCGGTACGCGCCCAGCTCCAGCTTGAGAAGGTCAATGCGCAGCGTATTGCCGCTGACCGTCACACCCGCGCTGCCGCCGTTGACCTGCCTGATCTCCCCGGGGAACGTGAACTCGTAGAGCGCGACCATGCCGTCAAGCAGCGCTGCCTTCTGCGCAGCGGTCAGCTCCGCTGCATGGGTCTCCACGGTCTTCTCCAGCGCATCGGCAGCGCCGGTCTCTCCGCCGAAAAGAAATGTCAGCGTCAGGCTGCCGTCCGCGCCGCGGCTGAGCGTCACCGTGCCCATATCCGCCGCGCCGCTGTCCTCCGCGCTGTCGGAAGCCTGAGCAAAGATCGCGTTGAACTCCCCGGGATCCGAAAACGCTTCCGTGGCGCTGTCGCCGTAATATGTCCTGCCGTTGTAGGTAAAGGGTGTGAAGCTTGCCTCCTCGATCTCCTGATACAGCCCGCATGTCTCGACCAGCTCCTCGGAAAAGCCGAAGGTCACGGTCACGCTTCCGCTGCCGTCGACGTCGATCCGCGTCTCCGCCTTCTCATACATGCAGCCGGAGAGCAGTGCGGCAAGCATACCCAGCGCCAAAAGCACTGCAAAGCATTTTTTCATATTGTTTCTTTCCTTTTCTCAGTATGGTTAGATTTTACACGAATTCTGCCGGAAAAGCAAGGCTGCGCCCTTTTGTTTGCCGTTCCAAATTCTGGAAATGCTGCATTTCCCGGAAAAAGTAAGGCAATTTTGGAGAAAGCGCTTGACTTTGATTTTGATTTTTGTATAATAATAGAGCTTGTAATTTGGGTTACAAGCGAAATTCCTTGCTCACGCGGCTGCGTGGGCCAATAGACCAGAAGGAGGTGCAACTGACAATGGCTAAGATTTCCGCTAACTACGAGGTCGTTTTCATCATCGACGGCAACAAGACCGAAGAGGCCGCCGCCGCGCTTGTTGAAAAGTTCAAGACCCTGGTGGAGCAGAACAGCACGGCTATGGAGGTTGAGGAGTGGGGCAAGCGTAAGCTCGCATACGCCATCAACTACATCACCGAAGGCTACTATGTTCTGATTACCTTCACCAGCGCTCCCGAATTCCCCAAGGAATTGGACCGTATTCTCGGCATTACCGACGGTATCATCCGCTCCATGATCGTCTGCAAGGACGAGTAAGGGGGGACGGTCATGCTGAACCACATTACCATTATGGGTCGTCTCGTCAAAGACCCTGAGCTGCGCCGCACGCAAAGCGGTGTCGCTGTTTGCTCGTTCACCGTTGCCGTCGACCGGGACTTTCAGTCCCGCGAGGCCGCCGAAAAGCAGACCGACTTCATCGACGTTGTTGCGTGGCGCCAGACCGCTGAATTTGTCAGCAAATATTTCACCAAGGGCAGAATGATCGTCGTGGACGGCAGTCTGCAGTCCCGCAAGTGGCAGGACAAGACCGGTCAGAACCGTGTCTCTTGGGAAGTTCTTGCGAACAACATTTACTTCGGCGACTCCAAGCGTGACGGCATGTCCGGCGGTGATTACTCCGCCCCGGCTTACGGCGCGCCCGCTGACAGCTACTCTGCGCCCTCTTCCGGCAGCTTTGCCGAGATCGAAGAGGACGGCGAGCTGCCGTTCTGAGAGGATACCGAACCCAATTCTATTAAGGAGGATATTTCCATGGCTATGGAACGCGAAAACAGAGCCCCTCGCGCCGGTGGCGTCGCTGCCAACCGCAAGCGCAAGAAGGTTTGCCAGTTCTGCGTTGATAAGTGCGAATACATCGACTACAAAGATGCCGCCAAGCTCAAGAGATTTATCTCCGAGCGCTCCAAGATTCTGCCCCGCAGAACCACCGGCACCTGCGCGATGCATCAGCGTCAGCTGACCGAGGCCATCAAGCGCGCCCGTCAGATCGCTCTTCTGCCCTTCATCACCGAATAAGGACCGCTGTGCAAAAGAGGACACCGAACGGTGTCCTCTTTTTTTGCGAAGAGCCTTTTCTGCTGCGCCGAAATACGGCATTCTTCCCTTTTTCGCTCTGCGGCGGTCAGAATCCCTTTTGCCGCATGAAAGCCGGCAGATCCGTTTGCGCAAACACCACCGATGCTCTTTGCAGACCTTTGGACCATGAGGTTTCCGGCATCATCACATACAAAGCGCAAAACCGACAGGTGTTTTCCTGCCGGTTTTGCTTTTGTCCGGTTACTTTTCCGGCAGAGAGTCGTCCTCGTCGACCCACTTCTGCACGGAGATGATGTCGTAGTCCTCCTGCGTGCGGCGGATGACGACCTCGTTGATGCCGGCGTTGATGATCATGCGGCGGCACATCGGGCACGAGGTCGAGTCGGAAAGCAGCTCTCCCGTCCGGGCGTCGTGTCCGACGAGATACAGCGTGCTGCCGACGGTATCGCGGCGCGCGGCGGAAATGATGGCGTTCGCCTCGGCATGGATGCTGCGGCAAAGCTCATAGCGCTCGCCGCGCGGCACCTGCAATGCCTCGCGCGTACAATAGCCCATGTCCACACAGTTCCTGCGTCCGCGGGGCGCGCCGTTGTAGCCGGTGGAGATGATCTCGTCGTTCTTGACGATGATCGCACCGTACACGCGGCGCAGGCAGGTCGCCCGCTCCAAAACCGTTTCGGCAATGTCGAGATAGTAGTTTCGCTTGCTCACACGCTCCATAATGATTCCTCCCTGTAACTTTTTCTTTTGGTTTTACCCTTTGTATTCAAATGCCGCCGAGGTCAAAGTCCGGCGTATATTCCTCTTTCGCACTTGACAGTTCCTGACAGAAGCCGTCGGTGATGCCGCAGCTTTGCAGATACTCCGCCGCCGCACGGTACTCCGCGTGCGTGAGCCGGCGCGCAAGCGCACCTGTCGCGCCGGGCTGCGGCGTGTACTGGCTCATGAGCGAGAAAAGCACCGTGCCGCGCGGGAAATGCGCGGAGACGTAGTCGATGACGCGGCGCGTATTCTCAAGCTGACCGGGCAGCACCAGATGGCGGATGATGACGCCGCTTTGCATGATGCCGTCCCCGCCGATGCGGTAAGGTCCGACCTGACGCACCATCTCGTCGATGGCGGCGGAGGCGGCTTCAAAATAATCCTCCGCCTTCGACAGCTCGCGCGCCGGTCGGGCAAGCGCATACTTGAGATCGGGCAGATAGATCTGCACCTTGCCCTCAAGCGAGCGGAGCGTTTCGACACGCTCGTAGCCGCCGCTGTTCCACACGACGGGAACACCCGGCGGCTTTTCCAGCGCTTCAAGGATCCACGGCGTGAACTGCGTGGGGGAGACGAGGTCGATGCAGTGCGCGCCCTGCGCGATCAGCTCCTCCATGACCGCGCGCAGGCGCCCGCTTGAGATGCCCTTGCCGAAATTGTCATGGCTGATCTTACCGTTCTGGCAAAAAACGCAGCCCAGATTGCAGCCGGAGAAGAAGATGCAGCCGGCTCCCCTCGTGCCGGAGAGCACCGGCTCCTCCCAGTGGTGGAGCATTGCGCGGCCGACCACGATGCCGGCGGGCATGCGGCAGAAGCCGCCGCCTTGTTCGCTTGTGCGTTCCGCGCCGCAGCGGCGTGGGCAGAGACGGCAGATCATACGTTCGGCTTGAAGTCGGGACCGAGGTCGCCGCGCATCCAGTGTCTGCGGCAAAGCCCGATGTACTTGTCATTCGCGCCGAGCACCACCTGCGCGCCCTCCTTGAGCACGGTGCCGCTCTCGTCAAAGCGCGCGTTGAACATCGCCTTTTTGCCGCACCAGCAGATCGTCTTGACCTCCTCGAGCTTGTCCGCCATCACCAGCAGCGCGTAGCTGCCGGGGAACAGCTCGCCCTTGAAGTCCGCGCGCAGACCGTAGCAGATGACGGGAATATCGCAGTCGTCCACAAGATGCACGAGGTACATGACCTCCTCCTGCGTCAGAAACTGCGCTTCATCGACGATGATGCAGGCATTCGTCCTGAGCTCCTCCTCGCTCATTGCGCGCATCTCGTGAAAGTAGACACACGGGTGCGTAAGCCCAATGCGCGAGCGAACCATGTGGTCGCCGTCGCGCGTGTCGATCCGGGGCTTTACAAGCAGCGTCTTCTGTCCGCGCTCCTCATAGTTGAAGCGCGCCATCAGCGCATTTGCCGTCTTGCTTGAGCCCATCGCGCCGTACTTGAAATAAAGCTGTGCCATTTTGACATTCTCCCCTTAAAACAGTTTCTTTGCCTTTTCGGTGTATGCTTTGAATGCCGTCGGGAACGCGAGCGCGTCAAGCTCCGCGCGCGTCACCCAGCGAAACGCCCCGTTATCGCCCTCGACCTCGGCAAAATAGCCCTTCATCTGCCACTCGATGTGGGTGAAGACGTGCTTTGCCGTGCCGGCGGGGACGATGCGTTTCGCCGTCAGTCCCCACTGCGCCAGAGTGATCTCCGCGCCGGAGGCGTCAAGATTGCCCCCGACATTGGGAAACTCCGTCAGCCTTGCCAAAAGACCCGTGTCCGGGCGCTGCCGCACGGCGAGGGTGTCACCCCTCTTGATGAGAAATACCGTCCGTTCCTCCGCGCGGCGCTGCTTTTTCGCCCCGCGCACGGGGAGAAGCTCCGTCAGCCCCTGCCGGTACGCCTCGCAGAAGCTCCGCGCAGGGCACTGCGCGCACAGCGGCGCACCGTTCGGCAGGCACACCGTCGCGCCCAGATCCATCATCGCCTGATTGTACGCGCCGGGACGCGCGCGGTCGATCACGGCGTCGAGCTTTTCCTGAAACAGCCGCCGCACCTTCGCGTCCATAATGTCCTCACCGCAGCCGCTCACGCGCGCGGCAACGCGCAGGAGATTGCCGTCCACCGCCGCAAGCGGCTGTGCGAAGCTGATCGAGGCGATCGCTGCCGCCGTATAGTGTCCGATGCCCGGCAGCTTCACAAGCTCCGCCGCCGTGTCCGGCAGTGCGCCGCCGTATTCGCAGACAAGGATCTTTGCCGCCTTTTGCAGATTCCGCGCGCGCGAATAGTAGCCCAGCCCCTCCCAGAGCTTGAACAGCCGCTCCTCGGGGACCTCCGCAAGCGTCCCGACCGTCGGCAGCTCGTCCATGAACCGCGTAAAGTACGGGATCACCGCGCTCACGCGCGTCTGCTGCAGCATGATCTCCGACACCCAGGTGCGGTACGGCGTCACCGTCTCGCGCCACGGCAGCGCGCGCTTGTGCGCGTCGTACCACAAAAGAAGCGCCGGCGTCAGTTTTTGCAGATTTTCCCAGTTTTCCTTCATATCAATGATTAAAGCGCGTCGCATAGCCGCAGCGCCTGCACAGCTCCTCCGCCGGCGTGCGGTGGGAAAAGCCCTCGCGCAGCGCCTGCGCGCGCGTACTGCTTAATATCGTGTCCAGATCTTGCTCCAGGAGATTTCCCAGCGCAAGGTCGCCCTCATGGTCAAGGCAGCACGGCACCACCGTGCCGTCTGCCAGCACGCCGAGCTGATCGCGCAGCGCGTAGCAGAACTGCGCATTCGTCTCGTCCGCGTTCAGATCGGGCCAGTCGAACTTCTGCGCGCGCTCGAGATACAGGCGATCGGCAAGCCTGAAGCTGCCCTCGCGCGTCTCCGGCCAGTCAGCGCAGCCGAGCTTTTCGCGCAGAAAATCGAGAATGCCTTCGTTGAGCGTCTGCGCGCCGCCCTCGTTCCACAGCCGCAGCGCCACGATCACGCCGCGCGCGCTCGCTTTTGCGGCAAAGTCCCAGACGCTTTGAAGATACGCCGGTTCCTCCCCGGGCGCGCGGCCGCTGCCCTCAAAGGAGTGGAGCGATACGCTGACCTTGTGGAGATTTTTTGCCCGCAGCAGCTCGCCGCCGCGCGCGGAAAGAAGCGTGCCGTTCGTCGTGATGCAGACCTTCATGCCGCGCTCGTCGCAAAGCGCCATCAGCTGCCCCAGCTGCGGGTGCAGCAGCGGCTCGCCCATGACATGCAGATACACATAGCTCACCCGACCGCACAGCCGGTCGAGTATGCGCGCGAACTCCTCCGCCGTCATCGTGCGCGCCTCACGCTTCGTTTTCGGGCAGAATGCGCAGGAAAGATTGCAGCGGTTCGTGATCTCCACATAGGCTTTCTTCAGCATTTCCACCCCTCCGTTCGTCCGGCATGCGCCGCGCAGGACGCGCCGCCGTTCAAGATATTGTATCATACGATTTCCCGTTTGCCAAGAGCTTGTGCCGTGCTGTCTTGCATCTTGCATCGCGGATTCTTTGCATGTATAATTGCGGTATCAACGCAGGAGGCGCATCGTATGACCGTTACCTTTCTCGCCCACAGCGGCTTTCTGGTCGAGTGGGAGCATTTCTACACGCTTTTCGATTTCTACAAGGGCGAGCTGCCGGAGCTTAACAAGACCAAGCCGCTGCTCATCTTTGCCAGTCACCGACACGAGGACCACTTTGATCCGCGCATTTTTACCGAGCTTTTTCCGCAGCATCCCGACATCCATTACTATCTTGCGCGCGACGTGAACCTCACCGAGCGCCGCCGCGGCTGGCTGGGGATCACGGACGAGATGTTTTCCCGTGTGACGCTGCTTCGCTCGGACACGGTGTTCGTCACCGAGGCCGCAGGACGGACGCTGACAATCCGCACGGTCAAATCCACCGACATCGGCTGCGCGTTTCTGCTCGACTGCGAAAAAACGCTCGTCTATCACGGGGGCGATCTCAACTGGTGGCACTGGACGAGCGAGGGCAAGGCGTATTGCAGCAACATGGCGGCAAGCTACAAGCGCGCCGTGGAGAAGCTGCGCTCCGCCGTGGACAGCGAGGTCTACGACAACGGCTGCGAGCCGGTGATCGACGTCGCCATGCTGCCGCTCGACCCAAGGCTCGAGGACGGCTTCGGCATGGGCATTGAGTATCTGCTCAAAAACATCGAGGTCCGGACCGTTTTCCCCATGCACATGTGGGACAAATTCGAGTGGATCGACCGCTACTGCGCCGAGCATCCGCAGCACGCAGGGCAGATCATGCGCATCCGGCATGACGGGCAGCAATTCGACCTCTGACGCGCGCAGGCAGTACAACTATTTTTCTCCTCCGGCGCATATTCTGATAGGGAAGACCTGTACAGTCTCTTTTCCCCGTACGCTTTCAGATAACGGCAGGAGCCCTCTCCTGCACAGTATAAATAAGGAGTGATCCTCATGAAACGCGAAATCCTCAGCACCGCCACTGAGCTGCGTCACCAGCTCCACGCGCACCCCGAGCTTTCCATGCACGAAACGTGGACAAAAGCGCATCTGATGGAATTTCTGAAGGAGCACACGAAGCTTGAGCTCGTAGACCGCGGCAGGTGGTTCTACGCCGCCTACCGCGCCGGCGATGACAAGCCCAACATCGCTTTCCGCGCCGACTTTGACGCGCTGCCCGTTGAGGAGGCGCCCGACTTCGTGCCTTACGCCTCGAAGTTCCCCGGGATCTCCCACAAATGCGGACACGACGGACATTCCGCCGCGCTCGCGGCGTTCGCGCTCGATCTGGAGGAAAACGGCGCGGACAAAAATGTCTATCTCATCTTCCAGCACGCCGAGGAGACCGGTCAGGGCGCGGCGGAGTGCGCGGCGCTTCTTGAGGAAAAGCATATCTCCGAGATCTATGCCGTGCATAATCTGCCGGGTCTGCGCTTCGGCGCCGTCGCCGCGCCCGACGGCACGGCGCAGTTCGCCTCCACCGGCATGATCCTCACCTTTGAGGGAAAGCAGTCCCACGCCTGCTATCCCGAGAACGGACGCAACCCCGCCTTCGCCATTTCCGAGCTGATACTTGCGCTGGAGGGTCTGTCCAAAAACCCCAAATACCGCGGCATGACGCTCGTCACCGTCATTGCGGTCAACGTCGGCGAGCACGCCTTCGGCACAAACGCCGGTCACGGCGAGCTGCTGCTCACCGTGCGCGGCGCCTTCGGCGACGAGCTGGACGATCTGCTCCGCGCGATCGGGGAAACCGCGCAGGAGCGCGCCGCGCAGTACGGTCTCAAATGCGCTGTCCGCTACGAGGATGCGTTTCCCGACACCTTCAACCACCCCGCCTGCGCCGAAAAGGTGCGCCGCGCCGCGCGCGAGCTGGGGATCCCGGTGGAAACGCTCGCCGAGCCGTTTCGCGCCAGCGAGGATTTCGGCTGGTACACGAAGAAGATCCCCGGCGCCATCTTCTACGTCGGCGGCGGAGACTGCCCTCCGCTTCATACGGATACCTTCGATTTTCCGGACGCGCTGATCGGGACGATTGGCGATATGTACCGAAAGCTTTTGAGCTTTTGTTGATTTTGCCCAACACCCTTTTCCTCCCGCTCTTGTTTTGCCCTTCTCCAGCTTGCAAGTTTCACCGATTGAATATTCATTCCAAGCCGCTTTTGCTTTTCTCCGAAAAGCCTCGTTTTCCGCTATTTTCATTCGTTTCTTGTTGTTGAATATTCGTTTTTTGTGGACAGCGGCTGAAGCGCGCCGCCGGTTTTCTCTTTTGACCGGCTTTTTTGCGCCGTTGCCGCGCGCCGAATTTGTCTATTTTGTACATTTTTCATTTTGCAATTTGCTTTTTCTCATTTCGACTTGCACAAAAGACTTTTTCGCATTATAATAGCTATGTCGAATTCTCAAGAATTGCACATTTTCTCGTACCATGACGAGCCGCTGTTTTTGCTTCTCCACAGAGGCTTCTTTTCTCGCGAAAGCACCGGCTTTCTTCTCTTCCGTACCGTGTCGGGAAGCTTGGAAAAAGAATTTGTTGTCTCTCAGCCTTGCAATTCAGAGAACCAACCCCTGTCCTCGGCGGAGGACAAATATTATAAGGAGGAATCTCTCATGCGTAAAGTTCTTGCTCTTGTCCTTGCATCTTTGATGCTCGTCGGTCTGCTCGCCGGCTGCGGCGGCGGCGACACCACGGGCGGCGACTCCGACACCATCAAGCTCGGCTGGATGGGCTCCCTCACCGGCGAGCAGGCGGCCTACGGCACCTGCGAAAGCCAGACCCTGAAGCTTCTCGTTGAGAAGAAGAACGCGGAAGGCGGCATCCTCGGCAAGCAGATCGAGCTCATCTGCTACGATACCAAGGGTGACGCGCAGGAAGCGGTCAACGTTGCCAAGCGTCTGTGCGCACAGGATAAGGTCTGCGCCATCATCGGTCCGAACGCTTCCGGTCAGTGCATCGCGATCCAGTCCGTCCTCAATGAGTATCACGTCTCCGACATGTCCACCGTTGCCACCAACGAAAAGGTCACCGTTCAGGACGGCGTTCTGCAGGAGTACAACTTCCGCGTCTGCTTCCTCGATCCCGAACAGGGTCGTAT
>JAEDKW010000060.1 GCA_016295615.1 Oscillospiraceae bacterium
TCAGGCCGATGTTCGGACCTTCCGGCGTCTCGATCGGGCACATACGACCGTAGTGGCTGTAATGCACGTCTCGCACTTCCATGTTGGCGCGTTCGCGGCTCAGACCGCCGGGACCGAGCGCGGACAGACGGCGCTTGTGCGTCAGTTCCGCCAACGGATTGGTCTGATCCATGAACTGGCTGAGCGGAGAGGAACCGAAGAATTCCTTGATCGCCGCCGTCACGGGGCGGATATTGATGAGGCTCTGCGGGGTGACGATGTCAAGATCCTGGATCGTCATGCGCTCGCGGATGACGCGCTCCATGCGGGAAAAGCCGATGCGGAACTGGTTTTGCAGCAGCTCGCCCACGCAGCGCAGGCGGCGGTTGCCCAGATGGTCGATATCGTCCTTGTAGACGATGCCGGCGGCAAGCGCGTTCATGTAGTTGATGGAGGCGAGAATATCCTCGATCAGGATGTGCTTGGGCACCAGACGGTCCGCGTTGGCGCGGAGCTCTTCCTTCAGCTCTTCGCCGCTGAACTTCTCCAGCAGCTCCTGCAGCACGCTCGCGCGCACGCGCTCCTTGATGCCGCATTCGGCGGCGGCGTCAAAGTCAACGAAGCGGTTCAGCTCGACCATATGGTTGGAGAAGACGCGCAGCGGCTTGCCGTCGACCTCGATGGTCACATCGTTGACGCCGATGGCGTCCAGCTCGCATGCCTCATCGCCGGTGACGATGTGACCGGCGTCGAAGAGGATCTCGCCCGTGCGCGGATCGGCAACGGGATAAACGAGCTTCTGATTGCGGATACGCGCCCACAAAGAAAGCTTCTTATTGTATTTGTAACGGCCGACCATGGACAGATCATAGCGGCGGGGATCGAAGAAGAGATTGTTGATGAGCGTTTCGCAGGCTTCGACCGTGGGCGGCTCGCCCGGACGGAGCTTGCGGTAAATCTCCAGCATCGCGTCTTCGTAAGTCTTGCAGGCGTCCTTTTCAAGCGTTGCGACGATGCGGGGATCGTCGCCGAAGAGCTCGAGGATCTCGCTGTCGGTCTTATAGCCGAGCGCACGGATCAGCTCGGTGACGGGGATCTTGCGGTTCTTGTCGATACGGACATAGAAGATCTCGGAGGCGTCCGTCTCGTATTCGAGCCACGCGCCGCGGTAAGGGATCACCTGGGAGGACATCAGCGGCAGATCGGTCTTGAGGTCGATCTGCTTGTCAAAGTAGACGCCGGGGGAGCGGACGATCTGGGACACGACGACGCGCTCCGCGCCGTTGATGACGAAGGTGCCCTGCTGCGTCATGAGCGGGAAGTCGCCCATGAAGATCTCCTGCTCCTTGATCTCGCCCGTCTCCTTGTTGTAAAGACGAACGCTGACCTTGAGGGGAGCGGCATAGGTGGCGTCGCGCGCCTTGCACTCAAGCACGTCATACTTGGGCTTCTCGTCCATTTTGAAGTCGATGAAGCTCAGCTCCAGATTGCCGGCATAGTTGGAGATCGCGGCAACGTCGGCGAAGACTTCACGCAGACCCGTGTCGAGGAACCACTGATAGGATTTCTTCTGGAGCTCCAGAAGATTCGGCATATCCACGATCTCCTCATGTCGGGCAAAATTCTTGCGAAGGGTCTTGCCGTACATCTTGTCTTTGGCCATTTTTGCTCTTCACGCCTTTCTTTTCTCCGGGTTCTGCCACCCCGAAGGAATGTAATTGCTCTTTCGATACGCCCGGACTTGTTGTTAAAAGTCAAGAAGGTGCACTTGTCTTTTTCGCCGGGGTATGCTATTCTTTTTTTACTGGGTGGGAGTGCGACAAACTCCCACTTTCGGATATAAGCGCTTAATTTTACCAGTTTGCCGCAGGAAAGTCAAGCTAAAATTTGTAAACTCACCGAAATTCCGGTGAGTTTTTTGTATTTCCGGCATGTTTTATCCCTTGCCCGCTCAAAATGCCGCCTTCGGGCAGCCTTGCGCCTTTGCCTTCCGCATGCCGCAAAATCGCAAAAAAAGACGCCCGCGGGCGTCTTTTTTTCCTGTTTCTCTTTTTCGTTTCTTTGCCCGGCGGCACCCCGTCTCCGCGCGGAAGGAGGCATTCGCTTCGACGCCCCTGTCCGCAGGACCCTTGTGCATTTTGCGCGCCTTTGAAGCGCGTCTTGCGTCAAAAGCTGACCGTGATCTCCGTGCCGACGCCGGGCGTGCTGTTCATGGAAAGCTCCGCCGAGTGGATCTGCGCGATGTGTTTTACGATCGCAAGACCGAGTCCTGTTCCGCCGGTCTCCCTCGAGCGGCTTTTATCCACCCGGTAAAACCGTTCAAAAACCCGGCTCTGCTGGTCGGTCGGGATCCCGATCCCGGTATCTTTGACCGTGAGCTTCGGGTGCGCGTGATCGATCGTTACATAAACCCGGACCGTTCCGTTTTCTTTATTGTATTGGATCGCATTCTGCACCAGATTGTCGATCATCTCGCGGATCAGACTGCGGTCTGCGCTGATCCCCGCAGAGGTCCCCCCGCAGCTGAGCGACACAGACTTGCGACGCGCGAGCGCCTGAAGGTCATCCACACTTTCCTGCGCGATCCTGAACAGATCCGTCTGCTCAAAGGTTCTCGGCAGCTCGCGGTGGTCAAGCTCTGACAGCTCGATAATATCCGTGATCAAAGAAAGCAGCCGCTCCGCGTTGCGGCGGATCTGCTGCGCGGCATGGATCTGCGCCTCGCCGTCCACGATGCGGTTTTCGATCAGCTCCGCATAGCCGGAAATCGCCGTGATGGGAGTTTTCAGCTCATGCGATACGTTGGCGGTAAAATCCTGCCGGCTCTTTGCCGCCGCAAGGATCTTCTCGTGCTGGCTGCGGATCTTATCCGCAAAAGGTTCCAGCTCTTTGTACGCCGGGGTCAGGCTGCTGTCGTCGATATCCTCCGCCATCTGCTCGATCGGGCTGAGAAGCTGCCTGGTCAGAAGGTGACCGAGCAGAATGCAGATCAGCAGAATGATCGCCGCAATTCCGGCGATGACCGGAAAGGCGGTCAGAAAAACGCCGGTGATCGTCCTCGCCTGTGTGGACACGCGCAGCACGGTACCGTCCTCCAGCAAAAGCGCATAATAGAACGTGTTCATGTTCAGCGTGTCTGACTTGCGGGTGCTTTCACCCTCCCCCTGCTCAAGCGCCTGCCGGATTTCCGGCCGGTCGAAATGGTTGGAAAGCCCGCTGACGTCCGTGTCGTTGTCAAACAGCACGATACCGTCCTCATCGATCCAGGTAATGCGCAAGTCCCCGGAGCTCAGACGCTGCAGCGCGGCGGTATTCTTGTTCTCCGATGCATAGGCGTTCTGAAAGACTTCCGTTTCCATCAAAAGGTTTGCGCTCAGGCGAAGATCGCTGCGCACCTGTGTCTGGAACAATCCGTAATACACCAGTGTGACGCCGACCGCGGTCGCTATGATCGCAATCAGCGAAATCAGCGCGAGCCTTGCGTTGATCCTCTGTTTCATGATTCCTCACTGCTTTCTGCGCCGATGGCATAACCGACTCCCCGCACCGTGCGGATCTGCTTTCCCTGCTCGCCGAGCTTCTGCCGCAGCGTTTTTATGTGCATATCAACGGTGCGGCTTTCCCCCTCAAAGTCAACGCCCCAGACGCTCAGCATGATGGATTCGCGCGACAATACGATGTCCTCATTGCGCATCAGATAACGAAGCAGCTCGTATTCCTTCAGCGTCAGCTCCACGCTCCGCTCTCCCGCCACGACCGTGTGTCTTTCGTTGTCCAGCAGTATCTTCCCCACAAGAAGCTGCTCCGGTTCTTTTTCCTGGGTCCGCCGCAAAAGCGCCCGGACCCGGGAGAGCAGCTCCATGACGGAAAAGGGCTTGCGGATGTAATCATCCGCACCGTCGTCAAGCCCCTTTACCATATCCATTTCGGTCGTCTTGGCGGTGATCATCATGACCGGGATATGCCTGGTTTTGGGATTGCTCCTCAGCCGGCGGACGATCCGGTAGCCGTCCTCATCCGGGAGCATAATATCCAAAAGGATCAGATCCGGGAGAAGCTCTTCCATCTTTTCATAAAAGACAGACGCCCGTTCAAAGGCCTGGACCATGTAATTGCTGTTTTTCAGGGCAATCGTTTCGATCTCGCGGATGCTTGCATCGTCCTCTACGATATAGATGAGCGCCATCTCCTGTTCTCCTTTCCTACGGCAGAATGTAAATGTTTTTCAGCCTCATATATTCCTGTCTGAAATGCGGATCCCCGCCCTTGATCTTTACGTCCAGATATTCGTGCATATCCAGCGCGTCCGACTGGATCTCGATGATCGTCACCGCGACGTTGGAGCAATGGTCGGAGACCCTTTCGTAATTCGTCAGAATGTCCTCCAGGATCAGCCCTGCCTCCATCGAGCAGATCCCGCTGCGCAGGCGGACGATATGCCGCTGCTTCATCTCCAGCACCAGTCCGTCGATGACCTCCTCCAGCGGCTCCACATCCGGAGCGTGCTCGGAATCCATATTCTCAAAAACCCTTGTCGTCAGGAATATGATATCACGAACGGCAACGCTCAAGCTGTCGAGCTCCTGTTTCCCCTGCCTGGTAAGCGCAAGCCCCTGTTCATGCATTTTTTCGGCGGATTCCGTCAGATTGACGGCGTGGTCGGAGATACGCTCAAAATCGCCGATGGCATGCAGCAGGATGGAAAGCAGATGGTTGTCTTCCTTGCTCAGATCTCGACCGGCAAGCTTCACCAGGAAAGACCCGAGAACGTCCTCAAAATGGTCCACCAGGCGCTCCAGGCGGATCACCTCTCTGATCTTATCCTCAGAATACTCCGAAAGCACCTCTATCGCAAGCAAGATCGCTTCTTTTGCGTGCTCCGCCATCTGATCGGCGGCATTCCTGCACAGCTGCATGGCAAATGCGGGACTGTCCAAAAAGCGCTCATCCAGCGCAGTCAGCGCCGGAGGCTCGGAAGAGACTTCCTCTGTCGCCGTTTTGTCCGGCACCGTCATGGTCGCCAGCTTCACAAGCGCGTCGGCAAAGGGGAAAAGAACGGCGGCGCAGCCGATATTGAACAGGCTGTGGATCACCGCGATCCCGGCGGCATTTGCCGAATCGGCAAGGAAGGCAAACCGGGCAAAATGATTGATCGAATAGAAGCAGACCATGAACACAAGCGTGCCGATCAGGTTGAAATACAGGTGGATAAAGGCAGCGCGTCTTGCATTCTTGCTGGCGCCCACGGAAGAGATCAGCGCCGTGACGCAGGTGCCTATATTCTGCCCCATGATGATGGGGATCGCCGATCCATAGCTGACCACGCCGGAAAGACAGAGCGCCTGCAGAATACCCACCGACGCAGACGAAGACTGGATGACGGCGGTCAAAAGCGCTCCGGCAGCCATGCCGAGCACGGGATTGGAAAACGCCGTCAGCATTCCGGTAAACGCGGCATTATCCTTCAGCGGAGACACCGCGCCGCTCATCGTCTCCATGCCGAACATCAATATGGCAAAGCCCAGCAGGACCGTGCCGAGCGTCTTCTTTTTCGTCCCGTCTTTTCCCGTCATGAGGAAAATGATGCCGATCGCCGCAAGCACCGGCGAAAAGGAACTCGGCTTGAGCAGCTTGACCCACACGTTTCCGCTTTCGATCCCCGCCAGAGAGAGGATCCACGAGGTGATCGTCGTGCCGATATTGGCGCCCATGATAACGCCGACTGCCTGCGTCAGCTTCATAATGCCCGAATTGACGAAGCCAACCACCATGACGGTCGTCGCGGACGAAGACTGGATCGTGGCGGTCACAAAGGCGCCCAGCAGCAACGCCTTCATCCTGTTTTCCGTCAGCTTCTCCAGAACCTTTTCCAGCTTTCCGCCCGAAAGCATCACAAGACCGTCGCCCATGGTGTTCATCCCGTACAAAAACAGGGCAAGTCCTCCGATCATTGTCAGCACGCCGAAAATATCCATTTTTGCCTCCTTGCTTTTCGATGGATCCTTTTTGATCATCGGCATCATACAGTAAGTCTGTAAAACGCTTGCAGGTGCTTTTGTAAAAGCTATGTAAAATTTGATATCTTTACAAAATTTTTACCTGTCGGGCGTTTTCGATTTTACCTTTCGGTTCTATGCTTCCTGCAAGGAGGTGCGGATATGAACGATATGATGAATTGTATGAAATACTTGTGGGAGCGCATCGAGCGGAAAAACTGGAGCGAAAGCGCCAAATACAAATGCCTGCTGTGCCTTCTGAGCGCGGTCTTCGGCGCATCCGGTCTGCTCGCATGGCTGGCGGTCCGGTCTTGGATATGCGGCACGATCGGCGGGATGCTTTGCTTCATCGGCTGCCCCATGGTCGTCTCATGGTTCGTTGCGTTTTTCTATACCTGCAACCACAGCTTTCACAACGGGAGCGGACCGGCAGTCTGAATCGGACCGGTCGGCATAAGCCCGCCCGCCGTTAAGCGTCTTCTGACGGCGGCGATCAGC
>JAEDKW010000061.1 GCA_016295615.1 Oscillospiraceae bacterium
GCGAACACAATTTACAATTTTTTCATTGCAAAATACCGCCGCATTCGTTATAATGCGCTGGTATTCCGGCTTTTGAAAAAGCCGCATCACTTGAGAGGAATGAAGTAACAAATGAGTGCATCCAGAGAAAAGAAAGCCCGTCAGGAGCAGGCTGCTTCCGGCTATGTTGATCCGAAAACTGCCCGCGCCGCGGAGGAAAAGACCAAGGCCCGCCGCAGCAATCTGCTTTATGCTGTGCTCGCCGTCATTTTTGTGGCTGTTGCCGTCATCACGGTCGTTGCCAATTCCCATGTGATCGACCGCAACGCCAAGGCCTACACCGTCAACGGCGAGACCTTTACCGCCGCCGATGTGAATTACTACTACCGCAACGCCTACAACACTTTCGTCAGCAGCTACTCCGACTATATCAGCTACTATTTTGATACCTCAAAGGATCTGCGCGAGCAGGATTGCTCGATGATCGACGGCACCTGGTTCGACTATTTTGCTCAGCAGGCGTTTGCCACGATAGATGAGGTATCCGCTCTTGCCCAGAAGGCCAAGGAGGAAAACTTTGATGCTTCGGAAGCGGAAAAAGCCGCACTTGCAAGCAACTATTCCTACATTGATACCTATGCCGCGCTTCAGGGCTACACCCGCGCGCAGTACCTCGCTGCCGTTTTCGGCAGCACGATGACGACCAAGGTCTTTGAGCGCAATGTCCGGCTGGTCGCCCTGGCGGAGGCTTACCGCGATGCCTATCTGGATTCTCTGACCTACAGCGACGCCGATATTCAGGCCGCGTATGACGCCGACCCCACAGCTTATCAGAGCGCCGACATCGAATTCATCGTATTCACCTACACCGCCGACAGCGAGGCGACCGATGAAGAAAAGGCCGCGCTTCTTGCTCAGACCAAGGAAAAAGCCGAGTCCGCTCTTGCCCGTTATGAAGCCGGCGAAGCCTTCGACGCCGTTGCCGAGGAGCTGGAGGGCACATATTATCACCAGTCTCACGCGACGCGCAGCGTGACCTCCGAAATGCTTACCTGGGCGTTTGACGATGCGCGCCGGAGCGGCGACACCACCGTCGTCCCCTATGGCGAGAACGGCTATTACGCCGTCGTCTTCCACTCCCGCAGCAGAAACGACTACCATCCCGTTTCCGTCCGCCACATTCTTGTCTCTGACGAGGATATCGCCAATTCCGTGCTTGAGCAGTATCTTGCCGGCGAGCAGACCGAGGACGCCTTCGGCGCGCTTGCCGCGCAGTACTCCAGCGACAGCTCCGCTTCTTCCGGCGGTCTGTATGAGGACATCGCCCTCGGTCAGATGGTCGAGCCGTTCGAGACCTGGTGCTTTGACAGCTCCCGCCAGAGCGGCGACACCGGCATCGTTGAGACGGAGTACGGCTATCATGTCATGTACTTCGTTGGGACCAATCCTCTTGAATACTGGAAAGTGGATGTCCGGAACGATCTTCGCGCCGCCGATTACAATGCGTGGATCGGTGCGCTCACCGAAAGCATTGAATCCGAAGAGCTCAGCGGCATGAAGTACGTCGGCTGATCTTCCCCTTGCATGACAAGAGAAGCCGGCGATACGCCGGCTTCTCTTTGTTTCCCCGCCGCGGCTGCGCCGCTTGCAGCACCGTCACGCGAAATTCGCAGAAAGGCAGCCTTATGCAGCAGCAGTTTTTACGCACACAAATGATCTTTGGCGAGGAAGCCATGCTTCTTCTCCAAAACAGCCATGTTGCCGTTTTCGGTCTCGGCGGCGTCGGCAGCTACGCCGTTGAGGCGCTGGCGCGCTCCGGCGTGGGCGAGCTGACGCTCATCGATGACGATACGGTCAGCGTCACAAACCTCAACCGTCAGCTTGAAGCGCTGCACTCCACCGTCGGGCAGCCGAAAGCGGACGTCATTGCCGCGCGCTGCCGCGACATCAATCCGGACATCGTCCTGCACCCGATCGCTGCGCGGTATGATGCAGCGCACCGCCGGGACTTCTTCACCGCGCAATACGATTATATCATTGACGCGATCGATACGGTTTCGAGCAAGCTCGACCTCATTGAAACCGCGCACAAACGCGGCATTCCCATTCTCTCCGCGCTCGGCACGGGCAACAAGCTCAACCCCTCGCTTTTGCAGATCACGGATATCTCCAAGACCTACAACTGCCCGCTTGCCCGCGTCGTGCGCAAGGAACTGAAAGCCCGCGGCATCACACACCTGAACGTTCTCTTCTCCCCCGAGCTTCCGGCAAAGCCGGAAGCGCTGGAAACGCCCCCTCCCGGGCGGCGCAGCGTCCCTGCAAGCGTCACCTGGGTTCCGGGCTGCGCGGGATTGATGATGGGCGGAGAAGTCGTCAGACAGCTTACTTTACGCAAAGAGGCGAAGAAAAAATGATTTTAACAGGTACAATTGTCAACTCGCTCACCATCATCGCAGGCACCGTTGTAGGCTTGCTTCTCGGTAAGTTTATTCCCGACCGGTTCAACGACGCGATCTCCAAAGGGATCGCGCTGTGCGTTCTCTACATCGGCGTCGACGGCATGCTTGCCGGCGAAAACGCGCTCATCTCCATCCTCTCCATCGTCCTCGGCGTCATCCTCGGCGAGCTTCTCCGTCTGGACGACCGGATCCGCAGCCTCGGCGACTGGGTAGAGCGCCGCTTTGCCGGGAAACATACAAAGGGCTCCATCTCCGAGGGCTTCGTGTCCGCCTCCCTGCTGTTTTGTGTGGGCGCCATGGCGATCATGGGCGCGCTTGACAGCGGTCTTCTGCGCGATCATTCCACGCTCTACGCCAAATCCACGCTTGACGGCATCACCTCGATCGTCTATTCCTCCACGATGGGCGTGGGCGTCGCCCTTTCGGCGATTCCGGTTTTCCTCTATCAGGGCGCCATCGCACTGGGTGCGTCCTTTATCGAGCCCTTCCTTACGCCTGTTGTCATCGCGGAGATGAAGTGCGTCGGTTCGATCCTCATTGTCGGTCTTTCGCTCAACCTGCTGGGGCTGACTAAGATCAAGGTCATGAATTATGTCCCCGCCGTGTTTCTCCCGATCCTCCTTTGCAGGTTTCTCTAAGGCAAGACCGGCGGCACGAGCGCCATCAAACAGGAAGTGATTTTCATGCTCCAGCGATCCGCCGGCATTCTGATGCCGCTGTCCTCCCTGCCCTCACCCTACGGCATCGGCACGATGGGCAGGGCCGCGTATGATTTTGCCGATTTTCTGCACGCGGCCGGTCAGCGCTACTGGCAGCTGCTCCCGCTTGGTCCCACAAGCTGCGGCGACTCCCCCTACCAGAGCTTTTCCTCCTTTGCAGGCAACCCTTATTTCATCGATCTCGACGCGCTGATCGACGACCGGCTTCTCACGCGCGGGGAGGTCGAACGCTGTGACTGGGGCGCGGATCCCCGCTGCGTCGATTACGGGAAGCTCTACGAAAACCGCTTTGCGCTTTTGCAGAAAGCCGCCGAACGCGGTTTCAAGCGCGACCGCTGTGAGGTGGAGCGCTTTACCGCGGAGAATGCGCACTGGCTTACGAACTACGCTTTGTTCATGGCGCTCAAGCGGCACTTCGGCATGAAGCCCTGGAGCGAGTGGCCCGACGAGGACATTCGCTGCCGCAGAAGCCCGGCTGCCCTTGAAAAATACCGCAGGCTCCTCAAGGCGGACATTGAGCTGTTCACCTATATTCAGTTTCTCTTTTTCCGGCAGTGGACTGCGCTCAAGACCTATGTCAACGCGCTTGGCATCCGCATCATCGGCGATCTGCCCATCTATGTCTCGCCGGACTCCGCCGATGTGTGGGCGGAGCCGGAGATGTTCCTGCTCGACGAGCGGAACGTCCCCATTGCGGTCTCCGGCGTCCCGCCCGACTACTTCAGTGCGGACGGTCAGCTTTGGGGCAATCCGCTCTACGATTATGAAAAAATGTCCCAAACCGGGTTCGGCTGGTGGATCCGCCGTGTGGACGGCGCCCGGCGGCTCTATGACGTCATCCGCATCGACCACTTCCGCGGTTTTGAAAGCTATTGGGTCGTCCCCTACGGGGAAACGACCGCGAGAAACGGTCGCTGGGTAAAGGGTCCCGGCATGGCGCTCGTCGGGGTACTGACAAGCTGGTTCCACGGCACGGACTTCATCGCCGAGGATCTGGGCGAGCCGTCTGACGGCGTCCGTGCGTTGCTGCGGGCGTCCGGTCTTCCCGGCATGAAGGTGCTGGAGTTTGCGTTTTCTCCCGACGGCAAAAGCCCTTACCTGCCCCACAATTACGACGAAAACTGCGTCTGCTACACCGGAACGCACGACAACGCTCCGCTTGCGCTCTGGCGGACGGAGGCGGCTTTCGAGGAGATCGCTTTTGCCGAACAATACCTGGGACTGAATGCGCAGGAGGGCTTCAACTACGGTATGATCCGCGGCGGAATGAGCAGCGTTGCGAGGCTCTTTATCGCCCAGATGCAGGACTATCTGGAGCTTGGCGCGCAGCACCGCATGAATGTCCCCGGCGTCGCCCACGGCAACTGGAAGTGGCGCATGCTGCCGGGTGAAGCCAATGACGCGCTCGCCTCGCGCATATATGAGCTCAGCCGGATCTACGGAAGGATATAAAAAGAGATAGCTGCCTTGCAGCTATCTCTTTTTTTTGCAGCAATTCCTTTTATAAAGGCAGCACCGCGCCCTGCCGGCGCGCCGCCTTAAAAGTCGACCGTTCCGTCGAGCACCTTGAGGTCATACGGCTCAAAGACAACGTTTCTGTACTTCTCCACATCGAGCTTTACGCCTGTCCAGTCAGAGTGCAGCTCGCCGTTCTGCTTGATGAGAATATCGTAGAGGATATCGTAGGTCACGCCGTTTTCATCCGTCTCCACGATGGTGGAGTACGGAAGCGTCTTGTGGTAGGTCATGTGCATGCCTTTGTACGCAAAGTGGAAGCCGTTTCTCATGCGGCAGCCGTCAAGTCCCATATACTGAAACTGCGCCCTGAGATCCTGAAGAATTTTGTCGTTTTCTTCCTCGTACAGATTTTCCGGCGTCGTTTCCGTGTAGTCATAGCGGAACTGAATGGGAATGCTGTACTTGCGCCAGCGCTCGACATAAGCGGTCAGCTCATCGGCGGGATAGTCCTGATACAGTACGCAGTTGATACGCTTTTTCGTTGCGATCTGCGCCACGACCTCGTCGGGAGACTCTTCCACATAGCGCTGCAGATGGCGGGAAACATTGATGCAGGTGATTTTATCCCTGTTCTTCCGCGTAAAAGCGAGCATCTCTTCCGCGCTGCAGCCGGGCTGAACGGGAAAGGTCGTATTGATATATATCTTATGTGTGGCGGGGATCGCATCGAGCATGCGCTGAAGCTGACCGAGATTGGCAAACGGCTCGCC
The DNA here is from genome assembly GCA_016295615.1 of Oscillospiraceae bacterium. Taxonomy (GTDB): domain Bacteria; phylum Bacillota; class Clostridia; order Oscillospirales; family Oscillospiraceae; genus Hominicoprocola. The sequence continues at coordinate 5,386 of JAEDKW010000061.1, forward strand.
GCCGGTGAATACAAAATCACACGCCGGTGTGATCTCATCCATCACGGCAATGCTTTTTAAAATTGCGTCTACGCTGAAACCCTCATTGTGGGCATATTCCTGTTTATTCACGCAGAACGGGCAGTGATTGCGGCAATCGTAGGGCACAAACACCGTCACGGTCGCACCGCCTGCGCGCGTTTTGTAGGGGTGGCTCATAGAAATGGTTCCGTCCTCTTTAAAAATCATCAACTATTGTACTCTCATGACAGAGGTTTTGCAAGGGAAATACAGAAAAAAGAAGTGTTTTCGTCAATTTGCAGCGCTCCGTTCATTTTTCAGCAGAGTGCGCACGTGGGTGAACGCCGCTTCTTCCCCCTGCTCCTTGAGCACAAGCAGCATCTCCTCGATTTGCCTGCTTGTGTCCGGATGAATGAGGATATGCTTTTTTGAACGGACATAATAATCATACGGCGCCGCGTCGGTGTAGTTCTCCCTGAGATAGGTCCTGCACGCGGCGATCCGGTCGCAAAACATCTCCGCCACATAGCGAAGCGGCATTTTGCATCCGCCCATGTAAACGCTCCCGTCCGCGGCGATGCAATAGTCGATCCAATACTCAAAATGGTGGCGGTTGCGTCCTTTATGGTGCAGCCACGCAAGACTCACGCCGTTTTCCTTGCGCTCGGCGTCATTCGGACTGCGGTAACCCTGATAGTACTTCGCACCGCGCCAGAACTCAAGTGGGCTGTATTTGCTTAAATCATGCATCAGCCCCTGGCGGTAAAGTCCCAGTCTGAAGCAGTATGCGCACACCAGATGGCGATGATGCGTGATCGTCCTGAAATGGGCAAGCGCCTGCATTGCCGCACCTCCTCATTGAAAGAAACTCAATAGATTCAGTATATCATATTATTTAAAAAAGCAACAGCGTATTTTCTAAGAAAAACTGCACAGAATGGGAGCAAGGGCAAGCCATGCAGCAAACACTTGCGCATGCTTTTCCCTTTTGCGCCGCCGGCGGCGTCCTTTTGCGCAAAAGAGTGCCGCCGGCGGTGCGTGAAAATC
>JAEDKW010000062.1 GCA_016295615.1 Oscillospiraceae bacterium
GCGGTTCATGGCGAGGCTCCTTTCCTTGATTTTCATTCGCAAAGTAAAGCGTTAAATCTTATGCGCCTATTGTACGAACATTTTTCCGCGTTGTCAATTCGCACAACTGAACAAAAAACAATGCCGAAAAAGCAAAAGAATTAAGCATTAGAGATATATTAGAAATCGTAATATAAAGTCTTGCCGTGCACAGCACCCGCCTTTTCGCTCTTTTTGCACCCTTTTCACGCGCGGTTCCATAAAACCGGCTTCGCGAGCCTTGCGCTTTGCGCCGATCTGTGCCATAATTCCGGTGGTAAAGCAACCGCGCGTTCCGCGTTCTGCCGGCGCGGCGGAATGCTGTTTTCACCAAATGATTTACAGGATAAGGTAGCATGAAGAATATCACCGTCGGGATCCTCGCCCATGTGGACGCGGGCAAAACAACGCTCTCTGAAGGGCTTTTATATACAAGCGGTGCGCTGCGAAAGCTCGGTCGCGTCGATCACGGCGACGCCTTTCTGGACACCGAATCGCTGGAGCGCGAGCGCGGCATCACCATTTTTTCCAAGCAGGCGATCCTCACCGTCGGCGATACGGTTTTGACGCTTCTTGACACCCCGGGTCATGCGGACTTTTCCGCGGAGATGGAGCGCACGCTCCCGGTACTGGACTACGCGATCCTCGTCATCAGCGGAACGGACGGCGTACAGAGCCACACGCGCACGCTCTGGCGCCTTTTGGAGACGTATCGGGTCCCCGTTTTCCTGTTTGTCAACAAAATGGATCTCGCGGGCGCGGAGCGCGGGACGCTGATGGCGGAAGTGCAGAAAAAGCTCAGCTCCAACTGCATCGACTTTACCGCCGCGCATGACGAAGCCGTCGCCATGTGCGACGAAGCCGCGCTTGAGGAGTATCTCAGAAGCGGCAGTGTGAGCAATGCAGGCACGGCATCGCTGGTCGCGGCGCGAAAGGTATTCCCCTGCTGGTTCGGTTCGGCGCTCAGGCTTGAGGGCGTGGAGGAGTTCCTCGTCTCCGCCGCGGAACTGATGAAAGCGCGTTCATACGGCAGCGAATTCGGCGCAAGGGTCTTTAAGATCTCACGCGACGCACAGGGCGCGCGCCTGACCTGGCTCAAGGTCACGGGCGGCACGCTGAAGGTAAAGACGCCGCTTTCCTATACCGCCGGTGAAACGCAGTATGCGGAAAAAGCCGATCAGCTGCGCCGCTACTCCGGTCAGAAATATCAGACGCTCAATGAAGCGGCTGCCGGCACAGTCGTCGCCGTGACCGGTCTTGCGCACACCTATGCCGGGCTCGGGCTCGGCGCGGAGCGGGAGGGCTCGCAGCCCGTTTTGGAGCCGGTGCTGACCTACCGTCTGTCTCTTCCGGACGGCGGGGACGTGCACACGGTGCTTCCCAGGCTCAGGGAGCTGGAGGAGGAGGACCCGATGCTGCGCATTGTGTGGGACAAGCGGCACGGCGAGATCCATGTACAGCTGATGGGCAAAATCCAGCTGGAGGTCCTCACCGCTTATATCGCCGAACGCTGCGGTCTCACCGTCAGCTTTGACGAGGGCAGCGTTGTCTATCGCGAGACGATCGCAAACAGCGTGCTCGGTCTGGGGCACTTTGAGCCGCTGCGCCACTATGCGGAGGTGCAGCTTCTGCTGCAGCCGCTTCCGCGCGGAAGCGGCGTGCGCTTTGCCTCCGATGTTCCGACCGATCTTCTTGATCTCAACTGGCAGCGATTGATCCGCTCGCACATTTTTGAGCGGGAGCACTGCGGCGTTCTGACCGGCTCCCCCGTCACGGATATTTCCTTTACGCTCGTTGCAGGACGCGCACATTTAAAGCACACGGAAGGCGGCGATTTCCGTCAGGCGACCTATCGCGCCATCCGTCAGGGACTGATGCAGGCGGAAAGCATCCTGCTTGAACCGCACTATGATTTTTGTCTTGAAGTGCCGGCGGAATGTGTCGGGCGCGCGATGACCGACCTGCAGAACATGGGCGGCAGCGTGGACGCTCCCGCGTCGGACGGTGAGACGACCGTGCTCACCGGTCACGCGCCCGTTGCGGGTCTGCGCGATTATTTCACCGCGGTCGCAGCCTATACCCGCGGGCGGGGACGCCTCGCCTGCACGGTGCACGGCTACGAGCCGTGCCGCGAGCAGGAGGCGGTTCTCTTATCGCTCGGCTACGACGCCGAGCGCGACACCGACAATCCCTCCTCTTCCGTCTTCTGCGACCACGGCGGCAGCGTCACGGTCCCGTGGAACGAGGTCGCCGCGCGGATGCACTGCGACAGCGGCGTGCAGCTTGGGAAAGCGGAGGACGCCGGGGAAGAGACATCCCCCCGCCGCAGCGCGCCGTCCGGCTCCTTTGAACAGGACAAGGAGCTGCAAAGCATTTTTGAGCGCACTTATGGAAAGGTCGAGCGCAAGGCGTTTGAACCGGCGAAAAAGCCGGCGCGCACCGCGCTGGACGAGAGCAAATACAATATTCGGACGCAGCACACCGACACGGAGTACCTGCTTGTCGACGGCTACAACATCATCTTTGCATGGGACGAGCTCAAAGCCGTTGCCGCGCAGGACATTGACGCCGCGCGCGAGATGCTCGTGAGTATTCTCTCCAACTATCAGGGGTTCCGCAAGTGCGTGGTGATCCTGGTGTTTGACGCCTACAAGGTCAAGGGAAACCCCGGCAGCGTGCAGACGGTGAACGGGATCAAGGTCGTCTACACCAGGGAGGCGGAAACTGCTGACACCTATATCGAGCGCGCCACCTATGAGCTGCGCAGGGAGCGGCGCGTGCGCGTGGCGACATCGGACAGCATGGAGCAGGTCATCATTCTCGGTCACGGTGCGATGCGCGTGAGCGCGCGCACCTTCCATGCGGAGATCGAGGAGACCGAAGGACAGATCAGCGCGCTCGTCGAGCGCTTCAATCTCAAGAATCAGGACCGCCGCACCATCCGGAATATTGCAAAGCGCAAGAGCTGAAGCTTTACTGCCGGCGGCGGAAAAGACCGGCGGTATTCCCACCGGTCTTTTCCGCTCAGAGGAAAAACTTCACAATTTGTGCATTGATTTTGTGTCCGGAACTCTGTACCATAGTACAGTGAATGAAAAATGATGAAAGGAAATTATGATTCGGCTATGCTCCATGTATTAAAACGTTTGGGAACGTGCGTGCGGGAATACAAGACGCCCGCGATCCTGACGCTCGCCCTGATCATCGGCGAGGCTGTCATCGAAGCGCTCATTCCCTTCATTACCGCCAGCCTTGTCAATAAAATTCAAGGCGGCGTCGATATGCAGCAGATCATGAGAACCGGCGCTGTGCTCATTGTGCTGGCGCTGTGTTCGCTTGCCTGCGGCGCGCTTGCGGGCGTGTTCTCCTCCAAAGCGGGCGCCGGCTTTGCCAGAAACCTGCGTCACGATATGTTTGAGCGCGTGCAGGGCTTTGCCTTTGAGAATATCGACAAGTTCTCCTCTTCCTCGCTCGTCACGCGCATGACCACCGACGTCAACAGCGTGCAGATGTCGTTTATGATGCTGATCCGCATTGCCGTGCGCTCCCCGCTGATGCTCATTTTCTCCGTTGTCATGGCGTATATCATGGGCGGCGCACTGGCAACGAGCTTCGTCGTGATCGTCCCCGTGCTGGCCTTCGGTCTGATCATGATCGGCAAAAAGGCAATGCCCGCGTTCCGCGCGGTCTTTAAAAAGTACGACCGCATGAACGAATCCATTGAGGAAAACGTGCGCGCGATGCGCGTGGTCAAGGGCTTCAGCCGCGAGGAATATGAAAAGGAAAAATTTGCCGCCGCGTCCGACAATATTGCCGCTGACTTCACAAGGGCCGAGCGCATTGTCGCCTGCAACACGCCGCTGATGCAGCTTTGCATTTACTTCAACATGGTGTTCGTGCTCTATGTCGGCTCGCGCATCGTGGTCAAAACGCAGGGCACGGTCATTCAGGTCGGGCAGATCTCCGCCATGCTGACCTACGGCGTACAGATCCTGATGTCACTGATGATGCTCTCAATGATCTACGTCATGCTCACGATGTCCGTCGAGGCTGCCAAGCGTATCTGCGAGGTGCTCGACGAAGAACCGACGCTGCACGATCCGGAAAATCCCGTCCGGGAGGTCAAAGACGGCTCCATTGACTTTGAAAACGTCAGCTTCAAGTATTCCGCAGCCGCACAGAAGGATGCGCTCAGCGGCATCGATCTGCACATAGACTCCGGCATGACGGTCGGCATTCTCGGCGTGACCGGCTCGGGCAAAACCACGCTGGTGCAGCTCATTCCGCGCCTTTACGACGCGACTGGCGGCAGCGTCAGGGTCGGCGGCGTGGATGTGCGCGACTACGACGTGGAGACTCTGCGTGAGGCAGTTGCGATGGTGCTGCAGAAAAACGAGCTGTTCTCCGGCACGATCAGGGACAATCTCCGCTGGGGCAATCCCAACGCCACGGACGAAGAGCTCATCGAGGCCTGCAGGCTCGCGCAGGCAGATGATTTTGTGCGTTCCTTCCCCGGCGGCTACGATACGAAGATCGAACAGGGCGGAACCAATGTTTCCGGCGGTCAGAAGCAGCGCTTGTGCATTGCGCGCGCGCTTTTGAAAAAGCCGAAGATCCTCATTCTCGACGACTCGACCAGCGCGGTCGACACCCATACCGATCTGCTGATCCGCCAGGGCTTGCGCAAATACATTCCCGAAACGACCAAGCTCATTATCGCGCAGCGTGTGGCATCGGTCGAAGACGCCGACCTCATTTTGATTCTGGACAACGGCAGGATCGTCGCGCAGGGCACGCATGACGAACTGATGCGCTCAAGCGGCATCTATCGGGAAATCTACTCCCAGCAGACGAAGGGAGGCGAGAAGGATGTCTAAGAATCACGGCAGCGTCAATCTCAATGCAAAGGGCCGTCCCGTTTTTAACGTCAAGGCGATCAAGCGCGTTTTGAAAATGCTGTTCTCCTTCTATCCGGTGCTCTTCCCCGTCGTGTGCATCTGCACGCTGTTCAACGCCGCAGCCTCCGCCATTCCCGCCGTCTTTACGCAGAAGATCGTCGAGATCACGGAAAAGTGGTATGTCAGCGGTGACTGGACCTCCGCAAGCGCGGAGATCCTCCCGCAGCTTAAAATTCTTGTCATACTTTATATCATTTCGCTGATCGCCATCTTTGCCCAGGCACAGCTCAACGCCATTATGACGCAGGGTTATCTCTCCAAAATGCGCAAAAAGCTGTTTTCCGGCATGCAGGATCTCCCCATCCGCTACTTTGACACGCACCGGCACGGCGACATCATGAGTCACTACACCAATGATATCGACACGCTGCGCGAGCTGGTATCGCAATCCCTCCCCGCGCTGCTGCGCTCGGGCTGCATCGTGGCGGTCGTGTTCTGCATCATGGTGTGGTACTCCATCCCGCTCACCGTTTTGATCCTTCTCGGCATCGCTGCCATGACGGCGGTCTCCGGCAGGCTCGGCGGCGGCAGCGCCAAATATTTCGTGCGCCAGCAGCAAAGCGTGGCGGCGGCCGAGGGATATATTCAGGAAATGATGAACGGTCAGAAGGTCGTCAAGGTCTTCTGCCATGAAAGCAGCTGCCAAAAGGACTTTGACGCGCTCAATGACGCGCTGTGCGAGGATGCCGGCAAGGCGCACGCTTACGCCTCCTGCCTCGGTCCCATCATCATGAACATCGGCAACATTCTTTATGTGCTCATTGCCGTGCTCGGCGGCGCATATCTGCTTGCCGGGCTGCCGAACCCCTCCCTCTCCGGCAAACTGCTCGACATCTCCATTCTGGTCGCGTTTTTGAATATGGTCAAGCAGTTTACCGCCAATCTCAACCAGCTTACTCAGCAGGTCAACGCGATCGTCATGGGTATGGCGGGCGCTGAGCGTGTGCTTGCGCTGATGGACGAACCGGGCGAGGCGGATGACGGCAATGTCACGCTCGTCAATGCCGAGATCGCACCGGACGGTACGCTCATCGAGACCGACCGGCACACCGGTCACTGGGCATGGAAGGAGCCGCACCGTGACGGAACCGTCACCTACACCGAGCTCAAGGGCGACGTCCGGCTGACCGACGTGGATTTCGCCTATGAGGAGGGTAAGCAGGTACTCTATGACGTTTCCGTCTACGCCGAGCCCGGTCAGAAGGTTGCCTTCGTCGGCGCAACAGGCGCCGGCAAGACGACCATCACCAACCTCATCAACCGCTTCTATGACATTGCCGACGGCAAGATCCG
>JAEDKW010000063.1 GCA_016295615.1 Oscillospiraceae bacterium
GCGTTTCTTCCGCAAACCGCGGCACGAGCACGCCGCGCGGCGTCTTCCCTGTCAGCACAAAGCTGTCGCTGTCAAGCATCGTCACTTCCGCCGCCGGGCAGAGCGCGGTGAACTCCTCCACCGTGCCGATCACATCATAGCCATGCGTACCGAAGCGATAGTGCATCGGCACAACGATGCGCGGCGAAACGGCGTCGGCGATTCGTTTCGCAGTCGGTGCGTCCACGGTATAGTATCCGCCGACGGGAAGCAGCAGCGCATCGCAGTGCTTCACCGCGGCAAGCTGCGCGTCATCGAGCTCATGACCGAGGTCTCCCGCGTGGACGACCGTCAGATCCTCGGCGCGCAGAATGTGCATTTTGTTCCCGCCGCGCAGCGCGCCCTGCTTTTCATCGTGGAAGGTGTCCACAGTCCCGACGGTAAAGGGGCTTTGCTTTCCGTCACGCAGCAGCGTCACCGCCGAAGAAAAGCAGTGGTCGCGGTGCTCATGCGAGCAGAGCACCGCATGCGCGCAGACGCGCAGCTCCGGATAGGTTTCCACATCATACGGATCCAGCACGATGCGATACCCGCCGCTTTCGAGCAGAAAGCAGGCGTGTCCGAGCCAGGTTACTGTCATGCTCTTATTCCTCCGTTCTGTCGTTCTCCTCCGTCTGTGCGGTGATCTGTTTCTTTTTGCCGAGTTTGATCTTCGGCAGCTTCACACCCCTGCGCACGCGCCGCACCAGCAGGATCACCGCCGTAAGGATGACCGCCCAGATGATGAGCGTCAGCCAGTTGTAGGCAAGCCAGATCGCAATGCTCTCAAGCAGCTCGCCGGCCTTCTTGACGCCGTCCGCAAACGCGTTGCCCATCTTCTCACCGAAGGTCTTGGGCGCGTCCACGGTGTTGGAAAGGCGGTAGACCTCCTCAAGGTTCAGATAAATGGTCGCGTAATCCACCAGCGAATCGTAAGAGCGCAGCGTGCCGCTGAGCGCGTCGATGGCGTACTCCGTTTCGCTGATGGCAGACTCGATGGTGATGATGTCCGCCATATTGTCCGCCTTTTTGAGAAGCTCCTGCAGGCGCTCAAGCTTGATCTGCGCCGTTTCAAGGCGGGCTTTGGTGTCGTAATAGGTCTCGCTGATGTCCTCGGCGGAGCTGGTGGTGTAGGTCACATGGCACAGATCGCCCACCTGCGCGCAGAAGCTCTCAAACTGAGCCGCCGGCACACGCACGGTATAATCGGCATGGCGGTAGCTGGAGGAATACGTAGAGAGGCTCTTTTCCTCAAAATAGCCGCCGTACTGCTCCACCAGAGCGGCAATGTCCGCGTTGGCTTTTTCAAACTCCAGCGTCTGCAGCTCAAGCGTCGCGCGGTAGATCTTCTTCGCGCCGCTGTGCGCAGCCGTGGTCTGCGTCTCGCCGTACAGACCGCCGTCCCAGTATTCCGCTTCCTCCGTCAGCGTCTCATAATCCGCCTTGTTGCTGAATTGATTGGATTCCGACGCCGCCGTGTCCGCGCTTTGACCGGCCGCGCCGCAGGCAGCCATGCTCAGCGCCATCATCAGGGCAAGTAAAATTGCAAACAGCTTCTTCATCTCAAACTCTCCGATCTTCCGGTATTTTTGGGGATCCTCCTATCGGATTGGACGAACCTTTCCGCAAAAAAGTTCCGTCCTCAGTCCAGCTCGTCCAGCGTCCTTGCAAAGCTGTCCATGCAGTTCGCGAGGAAATAATCCAGCTCGGGCAGCTTCATCGCCTCGAGCGCCGCGCGCGTCTGCTCGGCAGCTTTCTTGAATTCCAGGTTGCCTGCCTTGAGCTCCTCCACGCACTTGATGTAAGCGGAAAGCTTATCCGCCGCCTTGACGATCGCGCATACCGTACCGTCGCTGTTTTGCAGCAGCGGCTCATAGTCCGCGCGCAGCACCTCCGGCAGCATCGAGAGGAGCTTCTCCTCCGCCATGCGCTCGACCTTGCGGTAGGCCTCCTTGATCCCGGGATTGTAGTACTTGATGGGCGTCGGCATATCGCCGGTGAGGATCTCCGATGCGTCGTGATAGAGCGCGACGACGGAAATCAAATTCGCATCGACCCTGCCGCCGTACACGCGGTTGCGGATCACCGCAAGGGCGTGCGCGAGCACCGCGACCATGTGGCTGTGCTCCTGGATATTCTCCTCCTCCGTGTTGCGCATCAGCGCCCAGCGCTTGATGTTGCGCATGCGGGAGATATAGGCGAAAAAGTGGTTTCCCATGGTGTTACTCCTCCGACAATTCCGCGCAGAGCGTTTCCCCGTCCACGCGGGTGATCTTCGCCATGCGCACCTGATTATGAAGACCGGCTTCCTCCACGCGCACCTCCATATAGTTCGGCGCGTGACCGACGCTGTGCCCGTCCTTATCCTGCTCAAAAAGCACCGGGAAAGTCTTCCCGACGCAGCGCTCCATGTAGGCGCGGTGCATCGTCCCGGCGATCTCGGAGGCGCGCGCCGCGCGTGAAACGCGCACCGGCATGTCGACCTGGCGCATCTCCGCCGCCTTCGTTCCGGGACGGATGGAGTACGGGAACACATGCATGTCGGCAAAAGCGCACTTTTCGATAAAGGCAAGCGTCTCGGCGAATTCCTCCTCCGTTTCCTCAGGGAAGCCGGCAATGAGGTCCGTGGTGATCGCAGGGTCGTCAAAGTACCTGCGCAGAAGCGTGCAGGCTTCATAAAAGCGCGCGGTGTCGTATTTCCGGTTCATACGCTTCAACGTCGCGTCACAGCCGCTTTGCATCGAAAGATGGAAGTGCGGGCAAAGATTGCCGAGCTTCGCTGCGCGCGCACAGAACGCCTCGGTGATCGTGCGCGGCTCGAGCGAGCCGAAGCGGATGCGCACGTCGGGCGCTTCGCGGCAGAGCATCTCAAGCAGGTCGATGAGCGCCGTGCCGTCGCCGAAGTCCGTACCGTAAGATGAGATCTCGATGCCGGTGACAACGATCTCGCGGTAGCCTTCCGCGCGCAGGAATCGCACCTGCGACCTCGCTTCCTCCATCGGCAGCGAGCGCACGCGTCCGCGCGCGAACGGGATCAGGCAGTAGGTGCAGAAGTTCACGCAGCCGTCCTCCACCTTCATCATGGCGCGGGTGCGGCTCACCATGCCGCCGGCAGGCAGCACCTCGAATGCGCGGCGCTGCCAAACGTCGTCCACGTTCACGATGGGTCGGCGGTCACGCGCCGCGCGCTCAATGAGATCCAGAAGCTTCGTGCGCTCGTTCGTGCCCACAAGCACGTCGGGCGCAAGCCTTTTCACCTCATCCGGATGCGTCTGTGCGTAGCAGCCGCACGCGGCGATCACAGCGTCCGGATTGCGGCGGCGCGCCTGACGCAGCATCTGGCGCGATTTTTTGTCGCTCACCGCGGTCACCGAGCAGGTGTTGACGACGTAGGCGTCGGCTTTTTCCTCAAAGCCGACCAGCTCGTGACCGCGGCGCTGAAGCTCCTGCTCAAGCGCCTGCGTTTCATATTGATTCACCTTGCAGCCCAAGGTGCAGATGGCGATTCGCATGGGTATGACCGTTCCTTTCCGCTGCGCCGCAGGGCGCAAAAGGCGCGCAAAAACCGTTCCTTCGCGCCATGGCGTTTCTCCCCTTGCTATTTCAAATGGCAATGGATATAATATTGTACCGGTAAAATGCGATTCTTTCAAGTCCCAGGGAGGGGTTTTCGATGATTTATCTTGACCATGCCGCAACGACGCCGGTGCCGAAGGAGGTCGCGGACACCGTGTACGACGCTCTCGTGAACGGCTGGGGCAATCCCAGTTCGCAGTATCCCACCGGCGCGCAGGCAAGGCTCGGGGTCGATGCCGCGCGTGAAACGCTTGCCGCGGCGCTTGGCTGCAGACCGGAGCAATTCGTGTTCACCTCCTGCGGCTCGGAAAGCGACAACTGGGCCATTCAGATCGCCGTGCATCAGAACCGCCGCGTGGGCAGACACATCATCACCACCGCCGTGGAGCACAGCGCGGTGCTGGAGCCGTGCAGGCTTTTGCAGCAGGACGGCTACGAGGTGACCTATCTGAAGCCCGACCGAAACGGCAATGTCACCGCGGAGCAGGTGGCGGACGCGCTGCGCGAGGATACGGTCCTTGTCTCCATGATGCTCGTGAACAACGAGACCGGCTGCGTTTTCCCCGTGCACGAAGTCGCGCAGCTGCTCAGGGCGCGCAAAAGCGCCGCCCTGCTGCATACCGACGCGGTGCAGGGCTTTTTGACCGATCCCTTCCGCGCGGACCGGCTCGGCGCGGATCTTATCTCCGTCAGCGGTCACAAGCTCGGCGCGCCCAAGGGGATCGGCGGTCTGTATCTCGGCGAGCGCGTGCGTGCGCCGCGTCCTCTCATCGCCGGCGGCGGGCAGGAGCGCGGTCTGCGCTCCGGCACGGAGGCGACCGCGCAGATCGCGGGCTTTGCAAAAGCCGTTGCGCTGCGCACGGAACACTTTGAGCACAATCTCGCCCACATGGCGCAGATCAAAGCCTACGCGGAGGAAAAGCTTCTCGCGATCGACGGCGTGAAGCGCATCGGAAACGGCACGGCGCCGCACATTCTCGCCGTCTCGCTCGTCGGCTACCCGTCGGCAAACGTCGTCACGGAGCTGGGCAATCAGGGCATCTGCATCTCCGCCGGCTCCGCCTGTCACCGCGGACAGCTCAGCCACGTTTATCAGGCCATGGGGCTTGACAAGAAGACCGCCGCCGGCGTTCTTCGCGTGAGCTTCGGTCCCGAGACGGCGAAAGAGGAGATCGACGCGCTGTGCGCTGCGCTGCAGAAGCACCGCGACACGCGCTTTGCGATGCTCTGAGGCAGAAAGGGGTCCTGTGATGCTTTCCTGTCTCAAACAGCCCAAAGGCTTCTATAAACGGCTTCTTTACCTGTCGCTGCCGGTGATCGCACAGAACCTTATCACCACCTCGCTCGGCTTTATGGACACCTTCATGGTCGGGCTTCTCGGCAGCGGTCAGATGTCCGCCGTGACCGTGGCGAACGTGCCGATCTTTATCATCCAGCTGGTCGTATTCGGTCTGCAAAGCGGCTCCAGCATTCTCATCAGCCAGTACTGGGGAAAGGGCGACCGCGAATCCGTCAACCGCGTCATCGGCATCGGTTTTTATGTTGCCGGCGGCATTTCAACGCTGTTCGCCCTGATCCTGTTTTTCTTCCCCGCGGGGGTCCTCGGTCTCATTACGGACAACCTGCATCTCATCGCTCTGGCGGAGCCGTATATCCGGATCGTCGGCTTTTCCTACATCTTCAACGCGCTCTCGTCGATCTATATCGGTATGCAGCGCAGCATCGAAAACCCGAAGTTCGGCATGATCGTCTTTGCGGTCTCGACCGTGTGCAACACGCTGGGCAACTACCTTCTGATCTTCGGAAAGCTCGGCTTTCCGATGCTCGGCATCCGCGGCGCGGCGGTCGCGACGCTCTCCTCGCGCGTCATTGAGTTTGTCATCTCCTTCGCCTATGCCGCGCGCTGCCGCACGATGCCTCTGCAGCCGCGGCGCATTCTCCGGCCGGGAACGGATATCCTCCGCCGCTTTGTCAAATACTCCACGCCCGTTCTGATCAACGAAACGCTTTGGGGCACCGGCACGTCGCTGTTCACCGTCATCATGGGGCACATGGCTCTCAGCGAGGAGCTCATCGCCGCTTACACCGTCGCCGGCGGCATCGACAAGCTCGTTACGGCGAGCATGTTCGGTGTGGCGGCAGCCTCCGCCGTCATCGTCGGCAAGGAGATCGGAACGGGGACGCCCCGGGAGCAGGTCCTCTCTGTCGGCAAGGCGCTCACCGTCGTGTCCCTCTGTCTGGGCGTGCTCGTCGGCATTACGGAAACGGGGCTCTACCTGCTGCTCCTGCGGCCTTACGTCCTGCCGCTGTTCAAGCTCTCCGCGGTATCCGCCGGCATCTGCACGCTGTTCGTCTACGCCTATTCCTCCGCGGCGCCGCTCCACGCGTTTGCCACAACGACCGTGGTAGGCGTCCTGCGCGGCGGGGGCGATGTGCGCAGCGCGATGCTGATGGATATTCTCCCGCTTTGGCTCGGTACGCTTCCGCTGCTCGCGCTCCTGGGTCTCGTCCTCGATGCGCCGGCGGCGCTGTTCTGCTTCGTGATGGCGTACGAGCCGCTGCTCAAGTGTCCGTTCGGCATATGGCGGCTGCTCGGCGGCAGGTGGATCCACGACGTGACCGTGCAAAGCTGA
>JAEDKW010000064.1 GCA_016295615.1 Oscillospiraceae bacterium
CCGGGGGCATGCGTGATCATGATGGGAGGCTTCGCATTCTCGACGGCGGCCTGAGGCGTCACGCCGCAGGGCCAGAACACGGGGATCTCGCCCTCGTAGATGTCAACCGCATCGCCGAAGTCGGGCTTCATGGCATCGACGCCGATGGCGGCGGCAGGTCCCATGTGATAGGGCGCGCCGTGTACATTGGGCATCTTGACGGTGATTTCGTAAGCCTTTTTGGCGTTCTCGGGCGTCATCGGACGCATGGAGCAAACGGTCGGTCCGCTGAACGGTCCGACGGGGACCGTCGGGAACAGCGGCACCTTAAACATCGGGACATTGCGCTTTTGCGCGATGTGGCGGATTTCGATGCCCTCACGAATGAGCGCCTCCTCGAAGGAGAAGGAGCAGCCGATCAGGAAGCCGACATAGCCATCCTTCCAATACTCGGAAACATCGGTCAGCTCTTCGCCGGTCCAGACGCCGTCGCGATAGATGCGGTACTTGGGAATATCGGTGCAGATGTTGCCGCCTTCGCCCATGGCGTGCGTCTCGGGCGTACCCTTGATGATCTCAAGGATGGGGCACGGAAAAGGGTTTTTCCTGGCGTATTCTTCAAAATCACCGGCATAATCAGGCGGCAGAATGACGAGATTGGCCTGCGCATAGCCGGCGCACATACCGGAGGTCGGGAAGTCGATCTTCCCCTCGCGGATAAGCTTGCGGACCTCAGAGGGCTTCATGTTGATATACGGAGTAATGTCAAATGCCACGGCAATCGTTCTCCTTTCCGATTTGTTAGCGGTTTTTATCAGGCGCGGCTGACAGCGGTGCGCAGGGTCTTGAGCGCAGCGCGCTGGGTCAGCAGCGCGTCCTGCGCGGCGGCAACGGAGACCTGAGCGAAGCGGACTCTGTCGCCGGCTTTGAGCTGTGCAAGGATGCGGAAATCTGCTGAAATGACGTTTGCTATCTTGGTATAGCCGCCGGTCGTCTGCCGGTCGGAGAGCATGATGATGGGCTTGCCGGCAGTCGGCACCTGAATGGCGCCGAACGCGATGCCGTCGGAGATAATGTCGCCGCTCTCGCCCTTATGCTCGATGATTTCGCCGTCAAGACGGCAGCCCATGCGGTCAAACTCGGGCGTAACGACATAGGATTCGCTGAGGAAGGTCTCAATGCCGTGTTCCGTAAACATATCGTCCTGCGGACCGAGAACCACGCGGAGCTTATACTCAAGGCGCGGAACAAATTCCGGAGAAATATGGCGGATATTCAACCCGCGCAGGTCGGGATTCGGTTTGCGGAATTTGATCACATCGTCCTTCTGCAGCTTGCGGCCCTCAACGCCGCCGATCTTTGCCTTCATGTAGGTCGAGCGGCTGCCCATGACGGGCGCGATGTCCAGCCCGCCGGCAAAGGCGATATAGGCGCGGCAGCCGGAGCGCAGACCCGCAAAGCGGAGCACCTGCCCTGCTTCGACGCGGATCGCGGCATAGTTTGGGATGGGCTGATTGTCGATCGTGGGACCGAGGTCGCCGCCGGTGATGGCAATTGCGTTGGGGGCGTTAAAGCGGATCTGGGGACCCAGCATCGTGCATTCCAGAACGGCCTCATCCTCGGGGTTATCCACAAGAATGTTGGCAATGCTCATTGCCCGCGGATCGACGACGCCGGAAACGGGTACGCCGAACTGCTGATAGCCGATGCGGCCGAAGTCCTGCACCGTGGTCAGAAGACCGGGGTTGAGAATGGTGATGCTCATTTTGCGCCCTCCCCTCTCGGATAGCTCCTGCAGACATAAGTGCCTGCCTCCGCTTCCGCGGCAATTCTGTCGTACTCCGCCTGATCGATGGCGCGGAACTTGATATACTGCCCCGCCTGCGGAAGGATGGGCGTCTCGCGGTTCGGATCATACATCTTGACCGGCGTGCGTCCGATGAGCTGCCAGCCTCCCGGGGAGTCAATGGGATATACGCCGGTCTGCTTGCCGGCAATGCCGACGGAACCGGCGGGGATCCTCACGCGGGGCTGACTCAGACGCGGAGCGGCGATGGATTCGTCCATGCCGCCGAGGTAGGTGAAGCCCGGTGTAAAGCCGAGCATGTAAATGAGATATTCGGTGGAGGTGTGGATGTCGATGACCTCCTGCTCCGTCTTCCCTGCGTTTTCAGCCACGAATGCAAGGTCGGGACCCATCTCTTCTCCGCCATACAGCACCGGGATCTCCAGCACGGACGAGGGCGGAATCTCGATCTTGTCAAGCTGCGTCAAAAGGCTTTTGAGCTTCTTGACCAGTGAACCGTAGGAAATGATGCCCGGATCATAATGCACCATTAGGGAACGATAGGTCGGCACGGTTTCGACGATGCCGGGGATCTTCGCATGCTCAAGCGCAATGTTAAACGCACGGATCTGCGCATTGATACTCTCGCTGATCTCATTGCCAAATTCTGCGGTCAGCGCCGTGTCGCCGCTGAGCAGAAATCTTACATCAGCCATGGTCATGACCATTCCTTTCTTGAGATTATGATTCGGCGGCCCGCGAAGCAGGCCGCTGTATCATGAAAGCGCTTCGATCAGGCAAAGAGCTTGGCAAGGTTGGGCAGCGCGGTAACGGCGAGGTAGCCGGCAACGCCGACCACGCACCAGCCGAGCACCTGCAGCCACACGGGATGCTTGTAATCACCCACGACGGACTTTTTGTGGCAGCCAAGCAGCATGCACAGAAGGGAGATCGGCAGGATCAGGCCGTTGACGGCGCCCGCCAGAATGACCATGCGCTTTGCGCCGCCGAGGATCGCCATAACGAGCGTGGAGAAGGCAATGAAGCCGACGATGAACCACTTTTCGTTCTTGGCAATAAACGGGTGGACGGTCTTGAGGAAGGAAACGGAGGTATACGCCGCGCCGATGACGGACGTGATACCGGCGGAGAACAGCGCTATGCCGAACAGACGGTAACCAACGTCGCCGGCAGCGAGACGGAAGGCCTCGGCGGCGGGGTTGGAGGCGCCGGTGACAGCCGCGACATTTTCAGCCACGACCGCAGTGCCGGCCGTGCAGACGCCAAGCACGCAGAGGAACAGCAGGATACGGACCGAGCCGGAGACACCGATACCGGTGAGGACGGATTTGCGGAAGTACTTGACTTCATCCTTGCTGCCGCCGTTGCCGGCATCCAGCAGACGGTGCGCGCCGGAGAAGGTGATGTAGCCGCCGCAGGAGCCGCCGAGCAGCGTGATCATGACGGGGATGAGATCCTTGGGATTTTCAGGGGTGAAGATGTGGACGACCGCGTCGCCGACGGGGGGCTTGGACATGAACGCAACGATCAGCATGACGATGATGATGATGCCGCCGAGGACCTGCGCAACTCTGTCCACGATGCCCTTGGCATTCTTGGAAAGGAAGATGCAGATGGCCAGCACACCGCCGATGATAACGCCGGCCTTTTCGGGAATGCCGATCGCGGCATTAAAGCCGAGTGCCACGCCGCCGACATTGCCGATGTTGAACGCGAGACCGCCGATGACGACCAGGACAATGAGGAGATAGCCGAGACCGGGGAGCACCTTGTTGGCGATCTCCTGACCGCGCAGGCCGGATGCGCCGATGATGGACCAGACGTTGGTCTGCGCGATCATATCCATGATGATGACACAGACGATAACGCAGGCAAACGAGGAGAGGTACTTTGCAGTAAACTGGGAAGTTTGGGTCAGGAAGCCGGGTCCGATGGCGGAAGTCGCCATCAGGAATGCTGCGCCGAGCATAACGGATAGGCTTTTCTTTTCATTGGTCTTTTCGTTGCTCATAAATAACCTCCTAAAAATTATTTTCCGCTTACCGCGGGTAATCTCTTACCAGGTCACACAATTTCGGAAATGGGCGCGATCGTCACGCCTTCCGCCTCAAGTGTCGCGCGGATCCTCTTGACGAACTCAACAGCGGAGGGATTGTCGCCGTGGACGCAGATGGAATGGGCGTCCAGAGGAACTTCTTCGCCGGTGATGGCAGTGACCTTCCCCTCCTTGACCATGCGGACGGTCCGCGCGATGGCTTCGTCCGCATCGTGGATGACGGCGCCGGGAAGCTTGCGGGGAACGAGGGAGCCGTCCGCCTGATAGGCGCGGTCAGCGAACACCTCGCTGGCAACACGGAGACCGACCTGCCTGCCCGCTTCGATCATCTTGCTGTTGGCAAGACCGAGCAGAATGACGTCCTTGTCCACTTCGGCGATCGCTTCCGCGATGGCAAGCGCGAGATCCATATCCTTGCCCGCCATGTTGTAAAGAGCGCCGTGGGGCTTGCAGTGCTGGAGTCTGAGGTCATAGGTCTTTGCAAAGGCCATCAGCGCGCCAAGCTGGTACTTGACGTATGCCTTCGCTTCTTTCGGAGAACAAACCATGTTGCGGCGACCAAAGCCCATCAGATCCGGGTAGCCGGGGTGCGCGCCGACAGCGACACCCGCCGCTTTCGCATTCGCGACGGTCTTATCCATCACGAGCGGATCGCCGGCATGATAGCCGCAGGCGATGTTTGCCGAAGAGACATGAGCGATCACTTCTTCGTCAAGCCCGATCTTATATGCGCCGAAGCTTTCACCCAGATCGCTGTTGAGGTCTACTTTGTACATAATGATCCCCTCCTTTAAAATTGTTGCAGCGGCATTCTGCAAGTTTCAAAACGGACAAATTCATCAAAAGAATGAAAAACCGTCAAATCTTGACAGAATATCCTTTCTGTTATATAAATTTTATCGTAGAAACAGTGTCATTTCTATTCAAATATACGCAGGAAATATAATTATATTGCAGCAAAGGAGAGAAAGGCGCCATGTTTTTTGTAGATGCTAACCAAAAAGCCAATTTTGCAATGTCGTACGCGTTCCCTCTCATTGTCCACGAAACCTGCCTGAAAGATAAGCCGCTGGGCTTCAACGCCTGGCACTGGCACGAGGAGCTGCAGTTCAGCATCGTGCTCGAGGGTGAAATGGTAATGACGCTTCAGGGCTGCAATTATACCCTGCGCCCGCGGGACGGTATTTTCATCAACTCCAACATTGAGCACATGTCGCGTCCGACTACGCCGGAATCCGCGCGCTACCTCACGCTCAACGTGCAGCCGTCCCTGCTCACGCTCTTTCACGGAAGCGTCGTCGAACAAAAATACTTCCTGCCCTATCTCAAGGACCCGCAAATGCAGGTGGTCACCTTTTCCGCCGAAGGCGAGGATGAGCTTCTGTTCGCGCAGGTCAGCGAGCTGTTCCGCGTTTTGCAGGACGGCGACTTCGGCTATGAGCTGGAGGCATACAGCCGGCTTTTGGCTGTGTGGCATCTGCTGCTGCGGCGCAGCGAAGCTCCCCTTGTTCCTCCGCAACTCAACGAGCGCTACGAAGCCAGGGCGATCCTCAGCTTCCTGCACGAGCATTACGGCGAGCGGCTCACCCTCGATGATATTGCCGAAGAGATCCATGTCAGCAAAAGCGAGTGCTGCCGTTTGTTCCAGTCCTCCTACGGCTGCTCCATCTTCACCTACCTCACGGATTACCGGCTGCAAAAAAGCGTTCTTCTTCTCACGGACTCGCTGCTCTCCGTGCTGGATATTTCGGATATGTGCGGCTTCAACTCGACCAGCTACTTCATCAAGCGCTTTCGTGAAAAGGTCGGCATGACGCCGCTTCAATACCGCAAGAAGGCGGCGCAGAGCAAACACTGAACCGCCATTTCACGTGCATCGGAAACGCAGCCCCGGCACATGCTTTTTATTTCAGTTTATGCCCTGCCTCTCTGCGGAAGAAGGGCTTTCTGCTGCAAAAGCGAAAAAGAGAGCGGGGTGCTCACACCCCGCTCTCTTTCTTACTGTTATCGTCCCTTGCGTGCCGGTTTTTACTTGTT
>JAEDKW010000065.1 GCA_016295615.1 Oscillospiraceae bacterium
AAAATTCCAACGAATGCCCCTGTCAGGATAATCGGTGCTAATCTGACAAACAGCCATTCAAATGCGTGAAAAGCTACTCCGACAACGGCGGTTTCATGGCTGCTGTAATCCCAACCTAAGTAAGGGCTATTGAATGCCATTAAGACCGCAGAAATTATTACGATGACTGCACACAATGAGATAAGCAGCCAATGAATCGCTTTTCGTCTCGCAATCTTCCTTTGTGCGAGCTGCAAATTTATAATCTCCAGTTTTTCGGAAATCACTTTTAAGTCATCAGCCTTCGGTTCAATAACAGTTTCTCCAAGCAAAGTGCTTACGGGTGTTTCAAGCGCCTCTGATATAGTAATCAACATATCAGCATCAGGAACAGATAATCCCTGCTCCCACTTAGAGATTGTTTGACGCACCACATTCAGCTTGACAGCAAGCTCTTCTTGCGAAAGTCCTTTTGATTTTCTGATTGCTTTCATGTTTTCATTTAACATTAGGGATAACTTCCTTTCTTTCGGTCGCTGACATTATTGTATGAGAAACTGCCCATTGCTGCAAGCAACGCATAGTAACATTTATGCTTTGTTTTATAGCCGTGGTATGCTGTTGAGTATATTGGCGATGAAAAAATAAAGTCCGGCAATTGTTCCGGGTATCTTCTATGCTTTGATTATCTTATTGCCTTGCATACACCCGCCAATACGCCGCTCTTTTTTGTTGGACTAAAGCATACAAATTTTGGGAAGAATGAAATAGATTAAGACAGAGGGCGCGGTGTCCATGCCCCAAAAACTTGACAAACCGGAAATTATGGGGTATACTGCCCCAAGTTTCAAAAGTTACAAAATGTAACTTTTACGAAACGCATGCCGTTTGGCATGCCCCGAACGCGCAAAACCCTGTTTTGCGTGCGGAAAGGAGAAGTACATGTTCCGAAAACTGAGAAAGCGGTTTGCTGCACGGCAGTCCCGTCAGGCGTTTTTCTTTTTGGCATTTGCCATGATCATGACGCTCAATGTCCTGCCTGACGTGCGTGCACAGGCGCTGTATTTGATCACGGACGGAAAAACGTCCGCCGTGCTTGACAGCACGACGACCGTTGCTGACGACAGGATCATCGTCACCGGCGCAGGCAGCGCCGGAGCGGAGGTGGTACTCACCGCGGGTGAAAAGGTAACGGTTTTCCACGGCGATATGGTAGATTACGCGACCACGCGAAGCGGTGAGTCGGTCAGGAAGCTTTTGAACCGTCTCAAGATCAGCATGAGCCCGCTTGAGATGGCAGTCGTGGATATTTCGGGAGAAGAGATCACGGTGGAGATCGCTTCCGACTTCGTCTATTACGAGACGGCGAAGGAAGCGGTAGCGCACACGACGATCTACACGCCCGCTTATGACCGACCCAAGGGTGAGATCGAAGTGGTGCAGGAGGGCATCGACGGGACGCGCGATGTGGTGTACGAGGTGGTCTACGCCGACGGGCAGGCCGTCTCGCGTCAGGCGGTGTCGGAGAGCAACAATACCTCCGTGACCGAGCTTGCCTACTGCGGCACGCTGGTCAGCGAGGTTCAGCCCGGCGATACGATCCTCTCCGTGGTGCATGAAGAGGACGGCGGAGGCTACCTCAAGATGAAATCCGGCGATTCCATCCACTTTACGGGCTCCATGTCCGTCACCTGCACGGCGTATACCGCCGGCGTGGGCAAGGTGGACACGGTGACTGCCACCGGTACGACGGTGCACGTGGGCACGGTCGCCGTTGACAGGCGCGTGATCCCCCTGGGGACGAAGATGTTCGTTGTCGGCTCAAGCGGGTACACCTACGGCTATGCAGTCGCGGAGGATACCGGCGTGCGCGGCGCGGCGGTGGATGTGTATCTCAATACGCTGGAAGAATGCATCCAGTTCGGCAGGCAGAAGAACTCCACGGTATATTTTCTTGACTGAAACAGAGTGAAAAAAGCGATCCCGTCCGGCTTTCATATACCGGGCGGGGTCCTTTTTATTCAGAACAGCAGCTCGTAAGCCATCTTGATAAACAGCAGAGCCAGCACCACAAACATCATGTTGCGGATCTTCTTGCTGCCGCCGCGGATGGCGTACTGTGCGCCGAGATAATTGCCGATGATGCTGCAGCACACCGCAGGGAGCGCGAGCATCCACAGCACCTGCCCGTGCAGGACCCATACGGCCGCGGAGGCAATGTTGGAAGCAAGATTGCTCACCTTCGAGCAGCCGGAAGCGGTGATCAGGTCCATGGACAGAAAGGCGGTGAAGCCCATGATCATGAAGGTGCCGGTCCCCGGTCCGAGCAGACCGTCGTAGCAGCCGAACACCAGACCGATGAGGCATGCGCTCAGCGCTTCCCGCGCAGAGGAGACCGTGACCTTTTGCTCCTCGGGCGTCTCTTTTCCGAAGTCCTTGCGGATCGTCAGGAAAACGGCGACACAGGGGAGAGCGATGAGCAGAAGCGCCTGCAAAGCGGCTTCGGAAATGACGGCGGCGAGCTGCGTGCCGACGGCGGAGCCGAGCAGCGCGCCGACGCCGGCGAGCAGCGCCGGACGCCATACGACCTTGCCGCTTTTGATATACTTCAGCGTGGCAACGAGCGTGCCGCTGCCGTTAACAAGCTTATTCGTGCCGGCGGCAAGATGTACCGGGATGCCCGCCATCAGATAGGCGGGAATGGTGATGATCCCGGCGCCGCCCGCGACAGAGTCGACAAAACCGCCGAGAAACACCAGCGGGCAGACGATCAAAAAGGTTTGCAGCGTGAGTTCCATACGGATAAACCTCATTCTTTCAAAATACCTGCTTATTCTACCATATAAAGCAAAATGATGCTACTCTTTTCTGCAAAGTGTGATACAATATTTCAAAACGGCAGCGTACAGTCCGGCTGCACGGATCGTGCGCTGCCCTGACGAACGAACAAGGAGTACGGCAATATGGGGCATGATGACACTCTTGCGATCGGGGCGCTGCTCAGACGCCACGGGTTTCACTTTTCCAGGTCGATGGGACAGAACTTCCTCATCGATCCCGACATTCCCGCCGCCATCGCGGAAAGCTCACAGGCGGAGGAAAAAAACGGCGTTCTGGAGATCGGTCCCGGCATCGGCGCGCTCAGCCACGAGCTGTGCAAGCGCGCGGGAAAGGTCGTCGCCGTCGAGCTGGATCGCACGCTTTTGCCGATCCTGAGCGAAACCATGGCGAATTTCAGCAATTTCGAGGTCGTCAACGCAGACATCCTCAAAACCGACATTCCCGCGCTCGTGCGTGAGAAGCTGGATGGACTCACGCCGATCGTCTGCGCCAACCTCCCCTATAACATCACGACGCCTGCGCTTACGGCGCTCATCGAGAGCAAATGCTTCGGGAGCATTACCGTGCTCGTGCAGAAGGAGGTCGCCGAGCGCCTGTGCGCAAAGCCCGGCACGGCGGCGTACGGCGCGTTTTCCGTGTTCATGCAGTATCATACCGAGCCGGCGCTTCTTTTTGAGGTGCCGAAGGAGTGCTTTGAACCGGTGCCGAAGGTGACCTCCGCCGTAGTGCGCGCCGTGGTGCGCGGGAAACCGCCGGTCGAGACGGCGGACGAAGCCTTCTTTTTTAAAACGGTCTATGCCGCCTTTGCGCTGCGCCGCAAGACGCTGGTCAACAGCCTGATGACGGCGTTCGGCACGCACCTGACGAAAGAGCGGCTCACGCAGGCGGTCACCTCCTGCGGACTGGACGCGAACATCCGCGGCGAGCGGCTCGGTCTTGCGGAATTTGCCGCGCTCTCCGGTGCAATTTCGGCTGCACTCGCCGAAAAAACGTGAAGGAAATCCTTCGTTTATAGAAATAAATCATAATTGAATGGTTGTTATTGAGAAAACTTTCTGATAAAATTCAAAGCAGAAAGGAGAACTCAATAGCAACCTTTTTTCCTGTGCATCGGTTAGCTCCCTGCCGCGCAAGCGGACACAGCACACCACACAAGACGCGGCATAAAAATTTTTCAATTATGCCGTGAATGCTACGAGGAAAGAACAAATGACAAATTTGACAAACAACAAGGCCGTTTTGTCCTGGATCGACGAAATGACCGCCATCACCAAGCCGGACCGCATCGTCTGGATCACGGGTGAAGAGGACCAGCTGGACGAGCTGCGCGAGCAGGCGGTCCGGGACGGTACTCTCATCAAGCTCAACCCGGACAAGCTTCCGGGCTGCTATCTCCACCGCACCGACCCCGACGACGTCGCGCGCGTCGAGGACCGCACCTTCATCTGCTGTGAGCGCGAGGAGGACGCAGGTCCTACCAACCACTGGGTGGAACCCAAGGAGATGTACGAGCGCATGTACGCGCTGGCTGACGGCGCCTACAAGGGGCGCACGATGTACATCATCCCCTACTCCATGTCGATCATCGGCTCGCCGTTTGCCAAGTATGGCTTCGAGCTGACCGACTCGATCTATGTGGTGCTGAATATGAATATCATGACCCGTATCGGCAAGGCCGTGTGCGATGCGCTCGGCGACGATACCGGTTTTATCAAGGGACTGCACTGCCAGTGCAATCTCGATAAAAACAACAAGTATATCGTCCACTTCCCCGAGGACAACACCATCATCTCCATCAACTCCAACTACGGCGGCAATGTGCTGCAGGGTAAAAAGTGCTTTGCGCTCCGCATCGCCTCCAACCTCGGCCGGCAGGAGGGCTGGATGGCCGAGCATATGCTCATCCTCGGCATCCAGAACCCGCGCGGCGAGGTCAAATATGTCTCCGCCGCCTTCCCCTCCGCCTGCGGCAAGACAAACCTTGCCATGCTCATCCCGCCCGAGGGGCTGCAGCGCTGGGGCTGGCGCGTCTGGTGCGTGGGCGACGATATCGCGTGGCTCCGCATCGGCAAGGACGGCAGGCTCTGGGCGGTCAACCCCGAAAACGGCTTTTTCGGCGTCGCCCCCGGAACGTCCATGAAGTCCAACCCCAACGCGCTCATTTCCACGCATAAGGACACCATCTTTACCAATGTCGCGCTCGATCTGAGCGACAATACCGTCTGGTGGGAGGGACTCAACAAAAAACCGCCCACCCGCGCGATCGACTGGCGCGGACGTCCCTGGACGCCGCAGAGCCCCGAAAAGGCGGCGCATCCCAACAGCCGTTTCACCGCGCCCGCACGCAACTGCCCGTGCCTGAGTCCCGAGTTTGACAATCCCGAGGGCGTTCCCATCAGCGCGATCATCTTCGGCGGACGCCGCGCCAAGACCGCGCCGCTGGTCTATCAGTCCTTCAACTGGCAGCACGGCGTGTTCATCGGCTCGATCATGGCGTCGGAGACCACCGCCGCCGCGACCGGCACGGTCGGCGTTGTCCGCCGCGACCCGATGGCGATGCTCCCGTTCTGCGGCTATCACATGGGCGATTACTGGCAGCACTGGCTGGATATGGGCAAGAAGATCCCCAGACCGCCGAAGATCTTCAACGTCAACTGGTTCCGCACCGACGAGGAGGGGAACTTTGCCTGGCCCGGCTTTGGCGACAATATGCGCGTGCTGCAGTGGATCATCTCCCGCGCGGACGATGAGATCGGCGCGGCGGAGACCGCGCTCGGCTATGAGCCGAACACCCACGATATCGACATGGAGGGTCTTGAGATGTCCATGTACGATATGCGCAGGCTCCTCTCCGTCGACCGCGAGCTTTGGCTCAAGGAGTGCGAGGACGCCCGCGCCTATTATGAAAAGATCGGCAAGGTCCCGCCCGAGCTCTACGAGGAGCTTGACGCGCTTGAGATGCGTCTCAACCGCGGCTACAGAAGATAAAAGGCAATAAAAGCAAAAGAAACCGCACTTCGTCATGAAGTGCGGTTTCTTTGCGCGGGAAGGCTTATTG
>JAEDKW010000008.1 GCA_016295615.1 Oscillospiraceae bacterium
AGAGAATTTTGGTTGCAATTTATATAAAATATGGTACAATAAAAATAATTAGGCTGCCAAAAAAATTTTTATCCATTCCGAGGTGCTCGTATATGGCTGTTTTTACTGTTAATGGTCGAACCGTAGCGGCGGAAAAGAATCAGAAACTGATCCGCTTTTTAAGGGATGAGCTGCGTCTGACCTCCGTCAAGGACGGATGCAGCGAGGGCGCATGCGGCACTTGTCACGTGCTCATCGACGGCAAGCCCACCAAGGCGTGCGTTCCGCAGACAGACAAGCTTGAAGGCAAGACGATCGTGACGGTCGAGGGACTGTCCGATTTTGAAAAAGAAGTTTACACCTATGCCTTCGGCAGGACGGGCGCCGTGCAGTGCGGCTTCTGCATCCCGGGCATGATCATCTCCGCCAAGGCGCTGCTCGACGCCAATCCCGAGCCGACGCGCGAGGAGGCGGCGTTTGCCATCCGCAACAACATCTGCCGCTGCACCGGCTACGTCAAGATCATTGACGGCATCCTGCTGGCGGCGGAGATCTTCCGCGCGGGGAAGCTTCCCGACGCCGCGGAGCAGCGCTGCGAGATCGGCGAGCGTGTGCCGCGCATCGACGTTGCGGAAAAGGTGCAGGGCTACGGCAAGTACCCCGACGACGTGTATGTCGACGGCATGATCTACGGCAGCGCCGTGCGCAGCAAATACCCCCGCGCCAGGGTCCTTGCGATCCACAAGGAGAAGGCGGAGGCGCTGCCCGGCGTGATCGGCGTTTATACGGCTGAGGATATCCCGGGACAGGTCAAGGTGGGACATCTGAAGCAGGACTGGGATACCATGATCCCGGTGGGGAAGATCACCCACTATCTGGGCGACGCCATCTGTCTGGTGGCGGCGGAGACGAAGGAGATCCTGGAGCAGGCGAAAGCCCTGATCGAGATCGAATACGAACCGCTCAAGCCCGTCTTCAGCCCCACCTATGCCGCGCAGCCCTATGCGCCGCTGGTGCACGAGTCCGGCAATCTGCTGTGCGAAAAGCACGTGAGCCGCGGCAATGCCGATCAGGCCATCCGCGATGCCGACTATGTGCTGATGTACCACTATGAGACGCCCTACACGGAGCATGCGTTCCTCGAACCGGAATGCGCCGTGGCGTATCGGGAGGGGGACGGCGTGACGGTCCTCTCCTCTGACCAGGGCACCTACGATACGGCGAGGGAGATCTCCTGTATGCTGGGTCTGCCGAAGGAGAAGATCCGCGTTACCAACATGCTGGTGGGCGGCGGCTTCGGCGGCAAGGAGGATGTGACGGTGCAGCACCATGCGGCGCTGATCGCGTATCTTTCCGGAAGACCCGTCAAGGTGAAGCTGAGCCGCAAGGAGAGCATGCTGATCCACCCCAAGCGCCACCCCATGAAGGTGACCATCACCATGGGCTGCAGCCGCGACGGCATCATCCGGGGCGTAAAGGCCGAGGTGACCGCCGACACCGGCGCGTATGCCTCGCTGGGCGGTCCCGTGCTGGAGCGTGCCTGCACGCATGCCGCCGGACCCTATCACTACGAGAATTTTGAGATCACCGGCCGCGCATACTATACGAACAATCCGCCTGCCGGCGCGTTTCGCGGCTTCGGCGTGACGCAGACCTGCTATGCCCTTGAAATGACGCTGACCAAAATGGCGCATGAGCTGGGCATTTCCCCGTGGGAGATCCGGTACCGCAACGCCATCCGTCCGGGACAGGTGCTGCCCAACGGGCAGATCGCACCGCCGTCCACCGGTCTTGTGGAGACCTTGGAGGCGGTCAGGGACATCTGCGAGCAGAACAGGAATGTGGGCATTGCCTGCGCGATGAAAAATGCGGGCGTGGGCGTGGGAATTCCGGACACCGGCCGGTGCATTGTGGCGGTGCAGGACGGAAAGCTCCACATCCGCTCCGGCGCCTCCTGCATTGGGCAGGGGCTGGGCACCGTGCTGACGCAGATCGTGGGGACGATGCTGCATTGCAGGCGCGAGGACATCGTATATGAAGCCGCCAACAACGTGAACGCGCCGGATTCCGGCACCACGTCCGGCTCGCGGCAGACGCTGGTCACCGGCGAGGCGTGCCGCAGAGCGTGCCAGAAGCTGCTCGCGGCGGCGGGCGCGAATGTGACGGTATCCAGCTATTCCGGCATCGCCCATCAGCAGGGGATGGAAGCTCTGCCCGGCAGCAACAGCGACGGCGGCACGGTGGGCAGCCGGCTGCCGGAGGGCGTCTCGGTCGATTGGAAGAAGCTGGAGGGACAGGAGTTTTACGGAGAATATCTGGCAAAAACCGACGCGCTGGGCGCGGAGGGCGTGGAACATCCGGTGAGCCATGTGGCATACGGCTACGCGACGCACGTCTGCGTCCTCAACGACGACGGCACCATCAGGGAGATCGATGCGGCTCATTTTGTCGGCAAGGCCATCAACCCGCTTTCCTGCGAGGGACAGATCGAGGGCGGCGTCACCATGGCGCTGGGCTTCACCCTGACGGAGCACTATCCGCTGTATGACTGTATTCCCAGCGCCAAATTCGGCACGCTGGGTCTGTTCCGCGCCAACCAGGTGCCGCCGATCCACAGCATTTTGGTGGAGAAGCCCGGTCAGGACATGGCCTGCGGCGCCATCGGCATCGGTGAGATCACCACGATCCCCACGGCGCCTGCCGTGGCAGGCGCGTACTTCGCGTGGGACGGGGAGATGCGCACAAGCCTCCCGCTGATGAAAACGCCGTATGAACGTCCCAAGATGCCAAGATACTGGTGGTAGCTTCTAAAAAAACATGCTGAATGAGACAAGTGATATGAAGAAGAAAGTCCTTATCATCTACACCGGCGGCACCATCGGCATGACACGAACGGAAAACGGCTACGCCCCGCAAAGCGGACAGTTCCGGCTTGCGATGAAGGCGATCCCGGACCTGTATGCCGCGCAGATGCCCCAATGGGACATGGTCGAGATGCAGCCGCTGCTCGACTCCTCCAACATGACGCTGCACGAGTGGAACAAGATCGCGCAGCTCATTGCCGACCGGTACGACGCCTACGACGGATTTGTCGTCCTCCACGGTACGGACACGATGGCCTACACGGCTTCCGCGCTTTCCTTCATGCTCGAAGGTCTTGATAAGCCGGTCATTCTCACCGGATCGCAGATCCCGATGTGCGAGATCCGCAGCGACGGACGCGACAACCTCATCACCTCGCTGCTGATCGCCGGCGGCGACAAGGTACATGAGGTGTGCCTGTATTTCGGCGGCAAGCTCCTGCGCGGCAACCGCGCCACGAAGTACTCCGCCGACGGACTCATCGCCTTCATTTCGCCCAATTATCCGCATCTTGCCGAGGCGGGCATCACCATCAAATATAATGAAGCCGCCCTGCGTCAAAGACAGCAAGGCGGTCTGCATCTCCAGCTGCTGGAGAATGTGCCCATCGGGGTCCTCAAGGTGTTCCCGGGCATTCAGTTTGAACTGTTTGAATCCATTATGACGGAGAAGCTCCGCGGCATCGTGATCGAAACCTTCGGCGCGGGCAATATCCCCGGCGACGGGGACGCGCTGCTGCCGATCATCCGCAAGGCGTTCCGCAACGGCACGGTGCTGACCGTTTGCTCCCAGTGTCCGCAGGGCGCCGTGTCGCTCGGCACTTACGAAACCTCGAACGCACTGAAGAAAGCGGGCGCCGTGAGCGGTCTTGACATGACGACGGAGGCGGCTGTCGCCAAGCTCTACTATCTTTTCAGCCGCGGCTTCGACAAAGAGAGCGTGAAAGCACAGATGGAGCAGGATCTTCGCGGCGAAATGACGCTTTCGTAAAGATGGTCAAACCTCTTTTGCCTTGCCGGCGCTTTGCGAGGCGACCAGATCGGTCAGCGCCTCGCGCGTGTCCACATCGGTCAGCTCCTGCTTGCCGACCTCATAGAGAAGCAGCCTGTCCTCGTGGCGGCGGATGACGGTGTTGCCGCCGTGATCCTCTCTGAGCTCAAGCAGCTCGGGAAAAAACTCACGCGGGAAAATGCACGGGTTGCCGCGCTTGCCGCCGTGGGAAAGACCGACGATACAGTCGGGATGCCGGCGGTAAAGGTCAACGGCTCCGGCGATGCTTTCGCGTTTTAAAAGCGGCTGATCGGAGACCATGTAACAGATCGCGCCGCAGTCCTTTTGAAGCTCGGTGGTGCCCAGGCGGATCGTGTGGCTGATGCCCCAGTCCGGATGCTTGTTCCAAAGCACGGTAAGACCGCGCTCAACAGCGAGCGATTCGACCTCTGTATACTGCGTCACGACGACGACGCGCGTGAACAGCTCCTTCGGCACGGCGTCGAGCGCACGCTCAATGAGCGTTTTCCCTTCGACCAGCGCGGCGAGCTTGTTGTCTCCGAAGCGCCTGGCGTTTCCCGCCGCCATCACCAGACACCCGACGGAAGGGTTCTTTTGCATCAAAATCAACTCTTTTCTTTGTTAGTGTAACTTTACCACAGGTAGTATTTCCTGTGCAACCGGAAAATACACGCGCTATTCTGAAAATAGGATTACGTCATCGCTGTACAAATTAAACAATCCGTGCTAAAATGATATCATCAATCCGACGATATTTGGCCAATCAATACAAATTTTGCTTATCAAAACCGAAATGATTTAAATATTTCCGAAAGAAGCGGTCCTTTGTACAGGATCGCTGAAGGAGGTTTATATGTCTGAAGTGAGTGCCAACAAGCTGAAACCGGCGACGAAGATCAATGATCGGATCGTCCGTGTGGACGCGCTGCAAAAGGCAAGAGGCGAGGCGATGTACGTCTGCGATATGACCCTGCCCGATATGCAGTATGCCTACATGGTCCGCTCCACCGTTCCGCGCGGCAGGATCAAGGCGATCCATCTGCCCGAATTTCCGGAGGGCTACCATTTTATCTCTGCCGGGGACATTCCCGCAAACGGAAAGAACGAGCTGTGGATGATCGCGAAGGACTGGCGCTGCTTTGCAGACGGCTATGTCCTCTATGTCGGCGAGACGATCGGTCTTGTGGTCGGTCCCGACCGCGGCGTTTTGAAGCAGCTCAAGGCGCAGATCAAGGTCGACTATGAGGAGCAGACGCCTGCCGTCACGATCGACGACGGGATCAACTGCGTCGGCGGTCCCATGTTCCCCGAGAAGGGCAGCAATGTCATGTGCGAGCTGTTCTGCGAGAAGGGTCGTCCCATGGACGAGGTGTTTGCCGAGGCGGACGAGGTCTTTGAAGAGACGATCGAAACGCCGTATCAGGAGCATGTCCACCTTGAGACCAACAGCGCGATTGCGACGATGGAAGACGGTAAGTTTGTCTTCTACGCCTCCGCCCAGTGCCCGTTCTACATCAGAAAGTCCATCGCGGGGCTGCTCGATATCCCCTATGACGACATCATTGTCCGTCAGTGCACCACCGGCGGCGCCTTCGGCGGCAAGGAACACTTTCCGGACGTTTTGTGCGGCGCGCTGCTGGTCGCGGAGAACAAGATCCGCAAGCCCATCAAGATGGTCTTCGACCGCGAGGAGGACACGCAGTTCTCCGTCAAGCGCCATCCGTCCAAGTGCATCTACAAAACCGCGGTCAAGGACGGTAAGATCACCGGCGTCTGGGGTCATATCTACTATAACTGCGGCGCCTACCTGGCGTCCTCCTATGTTGTTCTGCAGCGCGGCGTGTTCCACGGAAACGGCGTCTACACCTTTGACAATACTTATCTCAAGGGCGAAGGCATCGGCACCAACACGTTCCCGACCTGCGCGTTCCGCGGCTTCGGCGCGCCGCAGACGCTCTTTGCGATCGAGACGCACCTGAACCATCTTGCGCGCCACCTCGGCGTCGACCCGCTCGCGTTCAAGATGCAGTATCTCTGCAAGAAGGGCGACGAGACCACGACCAACGGTCACATCATTGAAGAAGTCAAGCTTCCCGAAATGCTCGAGGTAGTCACCAAAGAATCCGACTACTGGCGCAAGGTCAGGGAGTACAAGCCCGGCTGCGGCAAGGGCATCGGCATTGCTCTTTATAACCACGGCGGCGCCTTCACCGGCAACGGCGAGCAGGCGATCATCAAGGCGCATGCAAGGCTTGTCAAGACCGGCGAGAAGGTGCGCATCGAGGTCGGCTCCACGGAAATGGGTCAGGGCTTCAAAACGACGCTTCGCAAGATCTGCGCTGCCACGCTGGGCGTGAATATGGACCAGATCGAGTATTTCAATCCCGATACCGCCAAGGTCGTTGACTCCGGTCCGACGGCGGCATCGCGCTCCACGATGATCGTCGGGCGCCTGGTCGAGCGCGCCGCGCTTGAAATGAAGGAGCGCTGGAACGAGGGCGACTTCACCACCGAGGTCGAATACGAGCATCCCGACGGCTACCCCTGGGATCAGTCCACGTTCCGGGGCGATGCGTACCTTGGCTACGGCTGGGGCGTCGCCTGTGTGGAGGTCGAGGTCGACAAGCTCACCAACGAGGTCAAGACCACCGGTATCTGGTCGTCCCATGAAATCGGCAGGGCCATCGACGAGCTGATCGTCCACGGTCAGATCAACGGCGGCATCATCCAGTCGCTCGGCTACGGCGCAATGGAAAAGCTTGAAAACAAGAAGGGCTACTTCAGGCAGAAGAGCATGTCCGACTATGTGATCCCCACCTCGATGGATTTCCCGAAGCAGTTCTATCACATTCAGGAAAATCCCTATCCCTGGGGTCCTTACGGCGCCAAGGGCATGGGAGAGCTGGTGTTCAACGGCGCCTCCGCCGCGTATGTTGACGCGGTCGAGCGCGCACTGAACACGAAGTTCACTGCGATCCCCATCCCGCCGGAAGATATTGAGGAGGCTATAAAACATGTACACTGATGTTCGTTTTACCTTAAACGGCGAGCAGAAGCTCTACCGGGGCGATCCGCTCAGAAGGCTGCTCGACGTCCTGCGCGAGGATTACGGTCTCACCGGCAGCAAGGAAGGCTGCGGCGAGGGGGAGTGCGGCGCCTGCTCGATCATCAAGGACGGCGAGCTGGTCACCAGCTGCATTATTCCGGTCGGCGCGGTCAACGGCTGCGAGCTGACCACGATCGAAGGGATCCGTGACACCGAAAAGGGGAAGTGCATCATCGACGCTTACGCCGAGGGCGGCGCCGTCCAGTGCGGCTTCTGCATTCCGGGCATGGTCATGGCGACCTATGTGCTTCTGAGCAAAAACGCAGACCCCACCGAAGAGGAGATCCGCGTCGGCATCAGCGGCAACATCTGCCGCTGCACCGGCTACGACCTGATCGTCGAGTGCATCAAGCTTGCAGCGAAGAAAGGAGCGGCTTTATGGAGAAAGTAAAGTGCTTCATACCCGAAACGCTCGAAGAAGCGCTTCGCATCCGCAAAGAGACCGGCGCGACCATCCTCGCCGGCGGCTCTGACCTGATGGTTTCCAACAGCATGGGCGCGGGCATTACCCCCGCCTTTCGCGGCGATGTGATGATCATCACCGGTCTTAAGGAGCTCAAGGGCATCACCGAGACCGCGGATACCGTCGAGATCGGCGCGCTCACGACTTCCGCGGAGATCGCCGGGTCTCCCATTGCACCGGAGCTGCTCAAGGATGCCGCTTCCCGCATGGGCGCCATCGCACTGCGCAACAGCGCCACCATCGGCGGCAACATTGCCAACGCCTCCCCCAAGGGCGACATGCCCCAGCCGCTGATCCTCATGGACGCGGAAGTGGTGCTCAAGAGCCTGGACGGCGAGAGAAGAGTGCTCGTGGACGACTTTATCATTGCCCACAAAAAGACGGAGCTGCGTGACGATGAGATCATCACCGGGATCGTTATCCCCAAGCCGCAGTTCACGCACATTTTCTATCGCAAGATCGGCATGCGCCGCGCCAACGCCATCTCCAAGCTGACGCTCTCCGCCGCCGCAACGGTCAGGGACGGTGTGCTCGCCGACTTCCGCGCCTCCTCCGGCGCGGCAGGTCCCAAGGTCGCGCGCTCCCGCAAGGCGGAGGAGATCCTGATCGGCAGGAAGCTGGAAGAACTCAGCGCCTGTAAAGAGGAATTTCTTGACGCGTGGAACGGTGTCAT
This sequence comes from Oscillospiraceae bacterium, assembly GCA_016295615.1. Classification (GTDB taxonomy): domain Bacteria; phylum Bacillota; class Clostridia; order Oscillospirales; family Oscillospiraceae; genus Hominicoprocola. The sequence continues at coordinate 8,095 of JAEDKW010000008.1, forward strand.
CAGTCCGCACGCCATGCCCGAGTACCGCAGAAATACCACGCGCAGAATGCTCGCGTTCTTCATTGACGCGCTGGCAGCCGGTCACGCACCCGGTCGTGTGGATATTGAAGAATAAGAACAGGGAGGACACGCTATGATCTATCATCCCAAAACACCGCAGGAAGCCGTTGACCTCCGTAAGGAGCATGCCGGCACGGCTGTCTACCTTGCCGGCGGCACCGATGACCTCCGTCTCGGCGGCGCTGCCGGGGGCAAGGATCTCATCGACATAACCGGCTTCGATTTCAACACCATTACCGAGAAGGACGGCAAGATCTGCATTGGCGCGCTCTGCACGCTGCAGGATGTGATCGAAAGTGATCTGGTCCCCGCCTTCATCAAGGAAGCCGCCGCATTCTGCGCTTCCTTTGCCAAGCGCAACAGCGCGACCATCGGCGGCAACATCGGTCTGCGCCGCTCCGACAGCTACATGGCTGCCGCGCTCACCGCGGCGGACGCCGTGCTCAAGACCGTCACGCCTCACGGCGAGGAGGACAAGGCGATCGGCGAGTATCTGCAAAGCGACTGCATGCGCCTCATTGAGTATATCGTGATCGACAAGGACCGCACCGGCTGGGTCAGGCGCTTCGGCAACACCTCCTCCAGCCACGCTGCACTCATCGCCGCCGTCAGCGGCGGCAGGTACGCGCTCAGCGCATCCGGCAGCGAGCTTGCCTACGGTACGGCTGCGGACCTTGCCGACCATATGACCTTTGTTGACGACATGACCGGCAGCGCGGCGTATAAGAAGTATCTGGCAAGCACTGTTTTTACACTCGGGAGGTAACCGCGATGGAACTGAAATGCAGAATCAACGGCGAAGAGATCGTTCTCCGTGCCGAACCCACCGCAAGGCTTCGCGATGTCCTGTATCACGCCGGCTGCCGCAGCGTCCGCGACAGCGACGATGCCGAAGGCTTTGCCGGCAGCGATACCATTATCTTCAACGGCAAGCTGAAATACGCCAACTTTATCCTGTTTTATCAGGCTGAGGGCGCCGAGATCAGAACGGCGGAGTCCCTGATGAACGGACGCGAGATCAACTATGTGCAAAAGGCGATGGTCGCCGCGGGCATCGTGCAGAGCGCCTATAACGCGCCTGCCGCCGCGCTGATTTTGACCTGGCTGCTGGAGAAAAAGCCCAACCCCACCCGGGAAGAGATCAAGGAGGTGCTCAGCAGCATCTTTATCCGTGACGCCGGATATGAGCATTATTATCTGGCCGTCAAGCTGGCGACCGAGCTGCGCGACTTCGGCGAGTTTAAAAGCGAGATCGCGCCTTCCTTCCGCCCCAATCTCGAGGTCGTCGGCAAGCCCTGCGGCAAGATCGACGGCGCGGCGCTGGTTTCCGGCGAGCCCGTGTTCGTTGAGGATAAGGTACCCGAAAATGCATGGTGCCTGCACGTTCTGCGCAGCCCCTTTGCCAGCGCTTACATCAAGTCCATTGACACCAGCGAAGCGGAGAAGCTGCCCGGCGTTGCCGCCATTCTCACCGCCTACAATACCCCCGAAACACATTACATGCAGGCCGGTCAGGGCAACCCCGAGCCGTCCCCCCATGACCGCCGGCTCTTCAACATGAAGGTGCGCCATGTGGGCGACCGCGTTGCCGGCATCGTCGCCCGCACGCCGGAGATCGCCGATCAGGCTGCCGCCCTCATCAAGGTCGAGTATGAGCCGCAGGGCGCCGTCTACACGGTGGAGCAGGCCATGGCAGAGGGCGCGCCCCTCGTCCACAACGGCGAGGTCATCTATAACGCCGGCGCGCCTGCGGACCTTGCCGAGTTCAACAAGCTCGCCGGGGATAAGCGCGAGGGCAAGGTCGTTTATCAGTTCCCCCTGGGCGCGGATATCCACAAAAACATTGCCGCATCCAATAAGGGCGGCATCGGCGATATCGAAAAGGGCTTTGCCGAGGCGGACGCCATCGTGGAGCGCACCTATCAGACCAGCCAGATCCAGCACACCCCGCTGGAGCCGCATGTCTGCTATGCCCACATTGAGAACGGGCGGCTTGTCATGAACTGCGCGACGCAGGTGCCTTACCATGTCCGCCGTATTGTCAGCTGGGTCTGCGGGATCCCCGAAAACAAGATCCATATCATCAAGGAGCGTGTCGGCGGCGGCTACGGCAGCAAGCAGGACATTCTTGTCGAGGACCTGACCGGCTACGCCGCATGGGTCACCGGCAAGCCCGTTTACTACCGCAATACCCGCGCGGAGGAGTTTTACGCCAACTCCACCCGCCACCCCATGCGCGTGAAGGTGAAGATGGGCGGCAAGAAGGACGGTACCATCACCGCCCTGTTCATGGAGGTCTGCGCCAACACCGGTCCCTTCGGCAACCACTGTTTGACGGTGCCGATGAACAGCTGCTCCAAGACGCTGCCGCTGTTCGCCGTGGACAACATGGCATACGACCTGAAGGTCTTTTATACCAATACGCCGCCCGCCGGCGCTTACCAGGGCTACGGTACGCCGAAGGGCACCTACGGTATCATGATGGCAATGGCGGAGCTGGCGGATAAGCTGGGTGTCGACTACCGTACCATGGTGGAGAAGAACCACGTCAGCGAAGGCTACATGCTCGAGATCCTCAAGGGTCTCGGCGAAGGTCGCGAAGGCAACGTCGTGCCCGTCGGCTCCTGCGGTCTGGATGAAGCCATCGCCAAAGGCTGCGAGATGATCGAGTGGGGCAAGAAGGAGGTTTCCGAAGACCCCGACTGGAAGATCGGCAAGGGCTTTGCGATGATCATGCAGGGCAGCGGTCTGCCGGGTCTTGACCATGCGGAGGCGATCGCCAAGCTGGAAACCGACGGCACGGTCATTCTCAACAGCGGCGGAGCCGATCTCGGCACCGGTTTGGATACCATTTCCGCCAAGGCGGTCAAAGAGATCCTCAAGCTCCCCATGGAAAAGATCACCGTCGTCTCCGGCGATACCGACTCCTGCGTGTTTGATACCGGCGCATACGCCTCTTCCGGCACGTTCTTCAGCGGCAACGCATCCCTGACGGCTGCGAAAAAGCTGAAGGAGGAGATTTTGAAGGAAGCCGCCCTGCAGATGAACGAGAAGGTCGAGGATCTGGACGTCCGCGCCCCCGGCGAGGTCTACTCCAAAGCCACCGGCAACGCCATCTCCTATGCGGATCTGTCCCACGCCGCGATCGCCGGCGACGGCCGCGGTCAGATGGTGGCGCACGGCAGCTATGTGACGACTGCGTCCTCCGTGCCTTACGGCGCACACTTCGCTCAGGTGGCGGTCAACGTCAAGACCGGCGAGATCAAGGTGCAGAAGTTCTATGCCCTCCAGGATGCCGGCACGCCGATCAATCCCGAGATCGCCCTGTGCCAGATGTACGGCGCTGCCATGAAGTCCATCGGTCATACCCTGTACGAGGATATGAAGCTCGATCAGGACGGCAGGTGCATCAACGCCAATTTGACCGATTACGGCGCCCCCATGATCGGCGAAGCGCCGGATGATTTCAAGGCTGTGCTCATCGACGTCAATGACGAGTACGGTCCCTTCGGCGCCAAGTCCATCTCCGAGATCGCCTGCAACGGCGCGGCGCCTGCCATCGGTATCGCGATCCACGATGCCTGCGGCGTGTGGATGCGTTCCTGGCCGATGACGCCGGAGAAGCTCCTCAGGGAACTCGGCAGGATCTGAGAAGATCCGACGGCGAAAAAAGATTGAACAACGCAAAAAGTGGTGCTATAATTTTAATAGCACCACTTTGCTTTTGCGCTCAAAAGGAGGAGTTTCTATGGTCATTACCGTTGGAAGGCAGTATGGCAGCGGCGGCCGCGAGATCGGCACGATGCTGGCGGAAAAGCTCGGCATCGCTTACTATGACGATATGCTGCTGAAGGAGGCGGCGAAGGAAAGCGGACTTTGCGAGGACTTGTTCCGCAGCTTTGACGAGCGTCCCAAGAGCTTTCTTTACTCCGTCGCCATGGATCCGTATTCTTTCTCCATGAATCATGTCATGCCCAAGGGCTCCATTGAGCAGCAGGTCTACCTGGCAACCTACGATACGATCAAAAAGCTTGCGGATAAGGGTCCCTGCGTACTGATCGGCCGCTGTGCGGATTATGCGCTCAAGGATCGTGACGATGTGATCAACCTCTTCATCACAGCCCCGCTGGAAAACCGGATCGAGCGTGTTGCGCGGCGCAACGGCATTACGAGGGACGAGGCGAAGGAGCGCATCAAGCGCACGGATAAATCCCGCGCCTCATACTACAATTACTATTCCTCCAAGGACTGGGGCGATGCGAAGAGCTATGATTTGTGCATCGACTCGAGCCTGCTCGGAATTGAGGGTACGGTGGAGCTTCTTGAAAAGCTTGTAACCCTCAAGGGCATCGAACAACGATAATGCGTGAAAAAAGCACCGGTTTTTCCTAAACCGGTGCTTTTTTGCGGAAAGATACCGAACGCTCACATATGCGCCGCGGCGTAATCGGAGAGCCGCTGCCATACGATGCCGAGCTGCTCAGTGGTCGCAAGGAGATAGGCGAGGATAAAGACAAACCAGAGCTTCTGCAGATCCTCCCTGTCCCTGGAGAGAAAGAAACAGTAAGAAATATAGGCGACCGCATCGATCAGCAGGGCGATACCGAGGACGGAGACAAAGCCGGTTTCGCTCCACTCGGCAACGCCGGTAAACAGGGAAAGGAGTGAGTAGTACAAAAATGTGACGGTAAAGGGCCATTTTAAATTGTGCCAATCGTGAATGCGGGTTTTCTTCTGACTCATGGGAACGCTCCTCTCGGTTACTTACGGACAGTATAGCCCAAAATTTGCCTGATTGCAAGGGTGATCGCTTGCAATCAGACGACCGTGGTGGTAAACTGAACGGCGGAGGCGAGAGACTGTGTTTGATGCTTTGATTCGCAGCGCCCGCGTGATCGACGGCAGCGGCGCTGCGGCGTTTACCGCCGATGTCGCCATACGGGAGGGCGTCATCGCCGCCGTCGGGCAGCTTGCCGGAGCGGCGGCTGTTGAGGTGATCGAAGCCGACGGGCGCGTTTTGACGCCGGGCTTTATCGATATCCACCGCCACGCGGACGCGGCGCTGTTTCGCGACGGTTTTGGAGCGGCCGAGCTGTCACAGGGCTTGACGACGCTCATCAACGGCAACTGCGGGCTTTCCATGGCGCCGGTCACCGGCAAACACGCGGAGGAAACGGTGCGCTATCTTGCCCCCATCACAGGCGAGATACCGCAAAAGCTGCGTTTTGCCTCGCTGAAGGACTATTTTCAGGCGGCTGAGGAGCGGAAGCTGCCGCTTCATAACGCCATGCTGATCGGCATGGGAACGCTGCGCACGCTCGTTTCCGGTTTTGCCGCAGGCGATCTTGATCTGCAGCAGGAGCGCGAGCTGCATTATTATATGGAACAGGCGCTTGCCGACGGCGCGCTGGGCGTGTCGCTCGGTCTTGGCTATGCGCCGGAAATCTTCTATTCCACAGACGGACTGATCCGCGCGCTTGCCCCGCTCTACGAAAGCGGTGTCCCGCTCACCGTCCACATGCGGCAGGAGGGGGACGGCGTGGTCGAGTCGCTCAGGGAGATGCTGCTGGTCGGCAAGGCGCTCAAAACGCCGCTTGAGATCAGCCACCTGAAAGCCATCGGAACACGCAACTGGCGCAAGGCCGTGCCGGAGATGCTGCGCCTGATCGAACAGGCGAGGGAGGACGGCGTGGATGTATCGTGCGACGTATACCCCTACGCCGCAGGCTCCACGCAGCTGATCCATGTTCTGCCGCCGGAGTTTCAGGAGGGCGGCACGGACAGGCTGATCGCCGCGCTGCAAAGTGAGGACGCAAGACGGGAAATGAAGCGGCGCATGCAGACAGGCAGTGATTTTGAGAATATCACGGAGCTGGTCGGGTTTGAAAATGTGATCGCGACGGGGCTTCGCCGCGCAGAGAACAAGCCTTACGAGGGCTGGTCGGTCGGGCGCATTGCGCAGCAGCTGGGCAAAGACCCCTACGATGCGCTGTTCGACCTTCTTGCGCAGGAGGCGTGTATGACGACGATGATCGACTTCATCGCGCATGAGGACGATATCAGGGAGATTTTGCAAAAGCCCTACAGCGGTGTGATCTCCGATGCGACCTACCCCAGCGCCGGTTTGCTGCATCCGCGCGTATACGGAACCTTTGCAAGACTTGTGGAAAAGTATGTTGTCAAGGAAAAATGCCTGACACTTGAACAGGCGGTGCATAAGGTCACGCGGCAGCCCGCCGACCGGTTTGGGCTTGCGCAAAAGGGCAGGATCGAAGTGGGCGCGGATGCGGATCTGCTGCTCTTTGACCCCACGCACGTCCGTGAAAACGGAACATACCAAAAGCCGGACGTGTTTGCCTCGGGATTTGACTATGTGTTCGTCAGCGGCGAAGCCGCCGTTGCCGGGGGCAGGCTTACCGGGAAATGCGGCGGCACAATGCTGTGCTGAGCAGGAAAAGAGTGTGCGGAATGAAACTTGTGATAAAAAAATACAAAGACCTGTCGCGCGACGAGCTGTACGAGATCCTCAGGCTCCGCAATGCGGTTTTTATTGTGGAGCAGGCGTGCCCCTATCAGGATATCGATGAGACCGACAAAACGGCATACCATGTTTTTTTGCAGAATGAAGACGGGATACAAGCGTATCTGAGGGTGTTTCGGGAGGATCCCGCTTCAAAGGAAGCTCGCATCGGAAGAGTCATTGCGGTGAAAAGACGGTGCGGCATGGGCAGCAGGATCCTTGCCGAGGGGATCAAACTGGCGAAAGAGGAGCTTCACGCGTCGGCAATCGGATTGGAAGCGCAGGTGTATGCGCGGACGCTGTACGAAAAGCAGGGGTTTGTACAAACCTCGGAGGAATTCCTGGAAGACGGCATTCCTCATATCGAGATGAAGCTGCAGCTTGAAGACCGGGGATTCGAGTAAAAGAGGACGGGCAGAAGCACAAAATATTCGACATTTTTCTTGCACAATTCTGAGCTTTCTTTTAAAATGGGAGCGAACACACCGTATGCGAAAGGGGAGAGCGCATGAGAGAAACAAAACGCACGCGATGGTTCACCGCCTTTCTTCACATGCTGCTTGCCCCGTTTTTCCGCTGGAAATTCGGATACCGCTATGATGATTTTTCAGCCGTGCCGGGACCGTATCTGCTCCTTGCAAATCATAATATGGATCTGGACCCGGCGCTGCTGGGCGTTGCCTCGGGACAGGATATCCGCTTTGTTGCAAGCGAACATGTTTTGCGCAAAGGTCTGGGCAGCTGGCTTTTGACGCGCTGCTTTGACCCCATCGTCCACACAAAGGGGAAGCTGGGGCTCAAGTCCTCGATGGACATTCTGCGCAGCATCCGCAAAGGCGAGCGCGTTGCCCTTTTTCCCGAGGGGAACCGTTCCTTCAACGGCGTCACCGGCGCGATCCCGCCGGTGACGGGAAAGCTTGCCAGGAGCACCGGCGCCCCGCTCATCACCTTCCGCTTTGAGGGCGGATACTTTACGCAGCCCCGCTGGAGCGTCCGTGCCCGCCGGGGCGAGGTCGTCGGTCATCTCGTCCGTGTCTACGCGCCGGAGGAGCTCAGGGGCATGACGGATGAGGAGGTGACGGAGGCGATCCGCAAGGACCTTTACGAGGACGCGTATCGCTCCGAGGCGGCGCACCGCGTTGCCTATCGCGGACGCGAGCTTGCCCGGGGACTGGAGGCGGCTATCTTCGCCTGCCCTGCCTGCGGTGCGATCGGAACCTTGCGCTCGCACGGCGATACGGTCCGCTGCGCCTGCGGTTTTTCTGCGCAGTACACCGTCTATGGCGAGCTTTTGGACCATACCGGCAGGCTCCACACCGTGACCGATTGGGACAGACTGCAGCAGCGGCGGCTGCGCGCGCTGCTTGATGAGAGCGCGGAGGACGATATCCTCTTTTCCGATGAGGTCACGGCAGAGCAGATCGGTGCAAACCACGGCGTCGAGCAGACGTACAGAAAAACGCTGGCTGCCCGGAAGGACGGCGTCCTGTTCGGGGATACGTGGATCCCGCTTGACGAGATCCGCGGTCTTGCCGTACATTCCCGCAACACGCTGACCGCGCACATCGGCGCTACCGACACCCAATATGAGCTGCGCGGCGACGAGAGCTTCTCGGCGCTGAAGTATCTCTATCTTTACCAAAATCTCCGGGAAAAGGAGTAACTGTTATGGACTATTCATCCGCCAATACCGCGCTTTGGAACCCCATGCTCCAAATCGGCATTCTTGCCGTGACCATTCTTTTGGCGAACGTTCTGCGCCGGAAGATCCCCTTCATTCGCCGCAGTCTGATGCCGACGGCGGTGCTGGGCGGCTTTCTGCTGCTGTTTGCCAAGCTGCTGAATATCATCGTTCCGGACCCCGCGTTCCTTGAGGATGTGACCTATCACGGCATTGCCATCGGCTTCATTGCGCTTTCCCTCCGCGTGCCGGAGAAGACGGAAAAGAAGTCCGGCGACATGGTAGGGCTCAAAAGCGGCGCGGTCATTGTGGGCTCCTATATGATCCAGGGCGTCACGGGTCTTATCATTTCGCTCGGTCTTGCCCATACCGTGATGCCCGGACTCTTTGAGGCCGCGGGCGTCCTGCTGCCCATGGGGTACGGTCAGGGACCCGGACAGGCCAACAATATCGGCTCCTCCTATGAGGCGCTGGGCTTCGCCGGCGGTCGTTCCTTCGGGCTTGCCATCGCCGCAGCCGGCTATCTCTGCGCCTGCGTCGTGGGCGTTCTTTACATCAATTATCTTGCGCGGAGGGGACGCATCGCCCGCGTGGATCAGGATCGGATCTCCGGCTCCGTTACGGTGGATACCTTCCAGGACGAGGATGAGATCCCCATCGCGGAATCCATTGACCGCCTGAGCGTGCAGGTGGCAATGGTGCTGGCGGTCTATCTTGTGACCTATCTCGTCACGCGCGGGATCACCTCCGCGCTCACGACCCATGCTCCCGGCGCGGCAAACACCCTCAATGCCCTGCTCTGGGGCTTCAACTTCATGATCGGCTCCGGCATCGCCATCGGGCTGCGCGTGATCCTGAAGAAGATGCGCAGTGCGAAGATCATGAATCATCAGTATCAGAACAATTATCTGCTAAGCCGCATTTCCGGTCTTGCGTTTGATGTGATGATCGTTGCCGGCATTGCCTCCATTGAGATCGAAGACCTCAGCGGACTGTGGCTTCCGTTTGCCCTGATGGCGGTTGCCGGCGCGGTGGTGACGCTTTTCCATCTCAAGTATGTCTGCCGCAAGGTATACGGCGAATACTACTACGAAGGTCTCGTCTCCATGTACGGCATGATGACCGGCACCATCAGCTCCGGTGTGCTGCTGCTGCGCGAGCTGGATCCTCAGATGAAGACGCCGGCTGCCAACAACCTTGTCATCGGCTCCAGCTTTGCGATCCTTTTGGCGATACCGCTGCTGATTCTTGTGAGTCTGGCGCCGCGCTCGACGGGGATGACCCTCGTTACGCTTGTGCTGCTGGCTGCGTATTATGTGCTGCTGCTCGGTATCGTGAGCCTTCACAAAAAGAAGAAAGCGGAAAAGTAAAACCGGCGGCTTTGCGCATCTTGAAAGGATCCGATGAAACGGCTCCGAAAATCAGACGATTTTCGGAGCCGTTTTTTTGCAATTTGGGTGGGATCAGCCGCGCACCTGCTTCCTCGTGATCGCGCCGACAGGGCACATCTCCTGACAGCAATAGCAGCGGATGCACTTTTTGTAGTTGTAGACGGCCTTCTGCCCGTGCCCGGAGTGGACCGCCTGCCCGTCCACCGGACAGGCTTGCTGACAGATCCCGCAGCCGATGCATAGATCGGGGTCGACCGCGGGACGGTCGCTGTATTTCCTTGCGGCGGGGAGGAGACTGCGCACACGCCAGAAGGTGGCGTTTTTCCGATGGACCTCAAAGCCCGGATCGCCGTACTTTTCTGCCGCCTCCTCCGCACTGATCTCGCCGTCCGGCGTCAGGATCGTGATTTCGGAATACTCCATCCGACCGAGACCGTTTTTTGCACCGCTGACACAGGTGGGCACGTGGTGCGCATCGAGGAAAACGAGCTTTGCAAACACGCTGTCAAGCGCGACCGGGTCCGACGACAGCAGCAGGACTTTCATGGACTTTGGGGTGCCCGATGCGGGACCGTTGCCCTCCATGGCGATGATGCCGTCCATCAGGTAAAGCCGCGGAGCAACGCAGCGGTTGAGGTCGCAGAGCATGTCGGCAAAGGTGCGGCTGTTCGGATACATCGCGTGCCCGGCAGCCTTGTAGGAGCCGTAGATGCAGCCATACTGATTCTTGACGGCGCCGGTAATGTTTTCAAGAGCATGCGTCTTCATCTTGCAAAGGCTGATCACGGCATCCGCCTTTTTCACTTCGCGGCAGAGCATAAATTTTTTGCAGACCCTGCCGTCCGGGAACTCGACGGTCTCTGCGCCGGAAAAGTCGCCGAGTACCGCGCCGTATTTCTCCGCCTGCGCGCGCAGCCCGGATTCCTCGACGGCGTGTTCAAGGCTTGCGGCAGGACCGGGGCTGTCCCCGTAGGAAAGCTTGTCGAAGCCGTCCTCGCGCAGGCAGCGAAGCATTGCGCCGAAGACGGAGGGGTGGGTGGTGACTGCCTTATCGGGCGCGGCGTTTTTCAGAAGATTCGGCTTAACGAGAATGTGCTCCTGCGGCGAAACGAACCGCTCAAGTCCGCCGAGCATCGCCAACCCCCGGCGAATTGCCGTATACACGGCTTCTTCATCATAATTGCTGCACGGCAGCAGAACGACCTTGGCTTTTTCCATAGTTGCCTCCGAAAAGTATCGTGATACGAACACGAGCTGCACCAAAGGCGTGCAGCATAAGGAGCCGCTGATGATACCGATAAGCGTATTGCGTTTTACGGGATTGCCGACGACACGGCTTTTTTTGCTTCGGTTTTCCGCTCGGAGCGAAGGAGCGGCGGAACGAATGAGGAACGCCGGCTGGCAGAAAAAAGAAAACGTCGTCGCGGACGATATACAGTCCGCGACGACGTGGTCGGAGAGATGAGACTTGAACTCACGGCCTCTTGGTCCCGAACCAAGCGCGCTACCAACTGCGCTACTCCCCGATTCACAGCAAAGGCTATTATAAGGATTTTTTGCACGGCTGTCAAGTGAAACGCGGCAAAATTTGAAAGAAAATTCCTTGACAAAAGCGTATTCCCTGTTATAATAGCACCATAAAACCGATGAGCAGGAAAAGTACCTCTGTGATACGGCGTACAGCGAGCGGCGGACGGTGGAAGCGCTGCGGCACGAAACAGGGGGAATGGTCTTGTGAGGGTGGAGTGAACGCCCATGCGGCAAGTAGCAACAACGGGGACCGTACCCGTTATCCGGACGGCACATATCAGGCGTGTGTGAAAGAAAGCGGACGCGTGAGCGTCAAATTGGGTGGTACCGCAGGATTCGTCTTGTCCCATGTTGGGATAAGGCGTTTTTTTGTTGACTTGCCCCGTTCACCGCCGCAAAGAGGAGGGCTTCACCATGAGTGAAATGAAACGCGACAACTTTAAAAACAGAGCAGGCTTTATTCTCGCCTGCATCGGCTCGGCAGTCGGCATGGGAAATATCTGGCGCTTTCCCGTTCTGGTGTCTGCCTATGGCGGCATGACCTTTTTGATCCCGTATTTCATCTTTGTCGTTTTGATCGCTTCCACCGGCGTGATGGAAGAATTTGCGCTCGGCCGCTGGGCAGGAGCGGGTCCGGTCGATGCGTTCGGCAAATGCACCGAACAGCGCGGCAGCCGCAAGACCGGCGAGCTGATCGGCGCGATCCCCGTCATCGGCTCGATGATGCTTGCCATCGGCTATACGGTCGTTATGGGCTGGATCTTCAAATACTGCTTCATGGGCATCAGCGGCGGACTGTATGCGCTTGGCACCGATATGGGCAGCATCGTCGGCGCATTCGGCGCAACGGCGCCGGAGACGGAGAAGCTTGGTGAGGCGGTCGGCATGATGTTCTCCCAGGGGATTTTCACGCTGGGTAACGGTGTGTGGCAGATCGTCGGTCTTGCCTGCGCGCTCGTCATCATGGCCATGGGCATCAGCGGCGGAATCGAGCGCGTCAACAAGATCATGATGCCCCTGCTGTTCGGACTGTTTTTGTGTCTGTGCGTTTATATCGCCACGCTGCCCGGCTCCGGCGCAGGCTACCGGTACATCTTCACCCTGGATCCTGCGGGTCTTGCCGATCCAATCGTCTGGGTGTTTGCGTTTGGTCAGGCATTTTTCTCCCTTTCCGTTGCGGGCAACGGCTCCGTGATCTACGGCTCCTACCTCAAAAAGGACGAGGACATTCCCTTCTCCGCGCGCAATGTGGCGATTTTTGACACGCTTGCCGCGCTGCTTGCGGCGTTCGTCATCATTCCCGCCATGGCAGTCGGCGGCGCGGAGCTTTCCAAAGGCGGTCCCGGTCTGATGTTCATCTATCTCGTCAATGTGTTCAACGGCATGACGGGCGGACGCATCGTCGGCATGATCTTCTTTATCTGCGTGCTGTTTGCGGGCTTCAGCTCCATCGTCAACCTTTATGAAGCGCCCGTCGCCTTTATGCAGGAAAAGTTCCGCTTAAAGCGCGTTCCGGCTGTTGCGGTGATCGGCGCGCTCGGCGCATTCATCTCGCTGATCATCCAGCCGTGGACAAGTCAGTGGATGGACGTTGTCTCCATCTACATCTGCCCGCTCGGGGCAATGCTTGCCGGCATCATGTTCTTCTGGGTGCTGAAAAAGGAAACGGCGCTGGAGGCGGTCAACTGCGGCGCAAAGAAGCCGGTCGGCAAGGTGTTCTATGCCCTTGGCAAATACGGATACTGCGTGCTTGCGCTGGTCGCTTTGATCCTTGGCGCAAAGCTCGGCGGCATCGGCTGAGCGGCGCTGGTCGGCGCCCTGCCTGCAAAGCGGAAAGAATTGAACCAGAAAGGTCAGCAGCGGAGAAGTCAAACGGCTTCTCCGCTGTAACGCTTTATTCTTGTTCATTTTTTTCAATCTTTCGCCGGCTGAGCCAGTTTTTCCCTTCCACGTAACGCGAGACGAGGAAGGTCACCACATAGTCTCCGGCGGAGTTGATCATGGTGGCGGGAGGGTCCACAAGATTGCCGATCGTTACGGCGATGGGGTAGGCGACCGCCATATGGTCGGGGAAGAACAGCGAGCAGATGATGTACTCTCCGATATAGCCTCCGCCGGGGATACCGGACATGGCGACGGAGCTGAAAACTGCCACAAGCAGGACCTTGACATACGTTCCGGGGTCGGAAAAGGGAATTCCGAACACACCGAAGAGGAACGAGACCTTCAGCACGCAGCTGAAGCACGAGCCGTCCATATGCATGGTCGCACCCAGCGGGATCACAAGATCGGCAACATCGTGCGGCACGCCGCTGTCCTGCGCAGCTTCCAGGTTGGTGGGGATCGTTGCAACAGAGGAGCAGGTGCCAAGCGCCGTGACCGCCGGACGAAAGATGTGTTCTCTCATGACGCGCACGCCCTGCGTCCCGCCGCCGAAACGCGCATAGAGCGGAAAGGCAATGAGCGCATAGGCAAGACACAGCGGATAATACGCGATCATCGCGCGTCCGTAGGACGCGGTGATCTGCGCGCCGTAAGTTGCCACGAGCGAAGCGAAAAAGCCGAAAAACGCAATGGGGGCATAGTAGGAAATCAGCGAGACGACCTTTAACAGGCAATTCGTCATGTCCGAGAGCCATTTTGCCGTAAGCGTTTCAGGACCGCCGGAGAGATTCACGCCGAAGCCGAAGAGCAGGGAGAAAACGATCAGCGGGAGCATGGCCTTGCGGGAGAGGAGCGAGGCAAAGTCGCCGACGGTAAAAAAGTTGACGATCAGTGTCGAAAGCGGCGTGGGATCATCCACTGTGCCGGCGGCAGCATCCGTCCACGCAGTCAAAACCGGGGGATAAATGCGCACGACCAGCAGCATCAGCGCACCGGCGATCAGTCCCGTGATCACGAACACGGCAAGGGTGACCCCCATGATCTTTCCGGCGCGTTTGGGACTGTGCATATTGGCAACGCTGCCGGCAAGGGAGCAGAACACCAGCGGGACAACGATGCAGAACATCAGGTTGATGAAGATCGTTCCCAGCGGTTCAAGGCACACCGCGCCCGGCCAAAGCGCGCCGAACAGGCAGCCGAGCACAATGGCGGCAAGCATTGCGCCCAAAAGTCCGTAAGTGCGCAGATACGATTTTCTCATAAGAAGCCTCCTGTCTATGTTTTGCTGTTTTAAGATATAGCGGCAGACAGGCTCAAATATGACAATAAGGGCGCATTCGCGCAAAATGCACAACAATTCAGCGCTTTAAAGCGATTTAATCTGGTAAGATTTGAAGTTGACAAATGGAAAAAGAGAGCATACAATGTAAAAAACCGTTGAAGAAGAGTGAGTACATTCGAAGCGGAACGGCAAAGAGAGTCGCAGGCGGTGTGATTGCGATGCGTTCGGTCGGGTGGAATGGGCTTCTGAGGGCGAGCTGAAGCGAGTAGGCGAGCCGGAGTGGAACTCCGTTATCAAAGACCGGTATGTGTTTGCATACGCTGAGTGGGCGCGAAACGCGCCAAGCCGGGTGGCACCGCAGGAAACGAATCGTTCCTGTCCCAGCAGCAGTATATCGCTGCGGGACGGGATTTTTTATTTTGTCCCGCGAATCATCAGAAAGGAAGGAAAAGACAATGAGCGAACAGAAGATCCCTTACAAAATCTATTTAAGCGAAGAAGAAATGCCGAAATATTGGTACAATGTTCGCGCAGACATGAAGAACAAGCCTGCGCCGCTGATCAATCCGGCAACGAAACAGCCGATGACGTTTGACGAGCTGCGTCATGTTTTCTGCGATGAGCTGGTGCGTCAGGAGCTGGACGAGACGACGGCATATATTGAGATCCCGCAGGAGATCCGCGATTTTTACAAGATGTACCGTCCTTCTCCGCTGGTGCGTGCTTACTGTCTGGAGCAGAAGCTCGGGACCCCCGCCCACATTTACTATAAATTTGAGGGCAACAACACCTCCGGCAGCCACAAGCTCAACTCCGCCATTGCACAGGCATACTATGCCAAGCAGCAGGGACTCAAGGGCGTGACGACGGAAACGGGCGCCGGTCAGTGGGGCACGGCGCTTTCGATGGCGTGCGGCTATCTGGGGCTGGACTGCCGGGTGTATATGGTCAAGGTCAGCTATGAGCAGAAGCCTTTCCGCCGCGAGGTCATGCGGACCTACGGCGCGACGGTCACCCCGTCTCCGTCGGAGACGACGGCGGTGGGACGCAAGATCTTATCCGAATTCCCCGGGACCGGAGGCAGTCTCGGCTGCGCGATCAGCGAAGCGGTCGAGGATGCGACGAACCGTGAGGGCTACCGTTATGTGCTCGGCAGCGTCCTCAATCAGGTGCTGCTGCACCAAAGTGTGATCGGACTTGAGACGAAGACCGCTTTGGATAAATACGGCGTCAAGCCGGACATCATCATCGGCTGTGCCGGCGGCGGCTCCAACCTGGGCGGACTGATCTCGCCGTTCATGGGGGAGAAGCTGCGCGGCGAGGCGGATTACCGGATCATCGCGGTCGAGCCGGCTTCCTGCCCGAGCTTTACGCGCGGCAGGTTCGCCTATGACTTCTGCGATACCGGCAAGGTGTGCCCGCTTGCCAAAATGTATACACTGGGAAGCGGCTTTATGCCCTCACCCATTCATGCCGGCGGTCTGCGCTTCCACGGCATGAGCCCCACGCTTTCCCAGCTCTATCACGACGGTCTGATGGAAGCGCGCGCCGTCAAGCAGACGGAGGTCTTCAAGGCGGCGGAGCAGTTTGCCCGCGTTGAGGGCATTCTGCCGGCGCCGGAATCCAGCCACGCGATCCGCGTCGCGATCGACGAGGCGATCAAGTGCCGTGAAACCGGCGAGGCGAAGAACATCGTGTTCGGACTGACCGGTACGGGCTACTTCGACCTCTATGCCTACGAGAAGTTCAACGACGGACAGATGGTGGACAGCGAGCTGACGGACGAAGAGATCGAAAAAGGCTTCGCCACGCTTCCCGAAGTGTAAAAACCCGTACCGAACGGAGAAAGCGACCCACAACAAAAAAACCGCTGACTTGACAAAGTCAGCGGTTTTTTTCAACGGTGTCAGCTTTTTGCCGGGATGCGATCAGAGTCCCATTTCCTTTTTCACTTCGCCGAAGCACTTGACGGCAAAATCAAGGTCTTCCTTCGTGTGACCGGCGGAGATCTGCGTGCGCACGCGGTCGCGTCCCTTGGGCACAACGGGGTAGCAGAAGCCGACGACATACACGCCCTTTTCAAGCATGCGCCGCGCAAACTCGCCCGCGATCTTGGGATCGTACAGCATGACGGGCACGATCGGGTGCTCGCCGGGCAGCAGGTCAAAGCCGAGCTTTTCCATCTCCGCGCGGAAGTAGCGCGCGTTCTCATGCACCTTGTCGCGCAGGGCGGTGGA
The DNA here is from genome assembly GCA_016295615.1 of Oscillospiraceae bacterium. Taxonomy (GTDB): domain Bacteria; phylum Bacillota; class Clostridia; order Oscillospirales; family Oscillospiraceae; genus Hominicoprocola. The sequence goes on from JAEDKW010000008.1 coordinate 24,680, forward strand.
CTCGGTGAGCATGTCGATCGTGGCGATCGTGGCCGCGCAGATGGCGGGAGCGAGGGAGTTGGAGAACAGGTACGGACGGCTGCGCTGGCGCAGGAGATCGACGATCTCGCGCTTCGCGGCGGTGTAGCCGCCGGAGGCGCCGCCCATGGCCTTGCCGAAGGTACCGGTGAGGATATCGACCCTGCCCATCACGCCGCAGAACTCCGGCGTGCCGCGGCCGTGCTCGCCCATAAAGCCGACCGCGTGGCTGTCGTCGACCATGACGAGCGCGTCATACTCCTCGGCAAGGTCGCAGATGCCCTTGAGATCGGCAATGTAGCCGTCCATGGAGAAAACGCCGTCGGTGGCAATGATGATTTTCCGGCAGCCCGCGGCGCGCGCGTCGGTAAGCTGCCTGCGCAGATCCTCCATATCGCTGTTTTTATAGCGGTAGCGGTGCGCTTTGCAAAGACGCACGCCGTCGATGATGCTCGCGTGGTTCAGCTCGTCGGAGATGACGGCGTCGTCCGCGCCGAGCAGCGTTTCAAAAAGACCGCCGTTGGCGTCGAAGCAGGAGGAGTAGAGGATGGCGTCCTCCATGCCGACGAAGCCGGCGATTTTGCGCTCGAGCTGCTTGTGGATCTCCTGCGTGCCGCAGATAAAACGCACGGAGGAAAGCCCGAAGCCCCACTCGTCATAGCTCTTTTTCGCCGCGGCGATCAGACGCGGGTCGTCGGAAAGACCGAGATAGTTGTTCGCGCACATGTTGACCACGGCTTTGGCTGCGGTCGTGTCGATGCGGGAGCGCTGGGGCGTGGTGATGATGCGCTCGTCCTTGTAGATGCCGGCTTCGCGGATGGCGTCGAGCTCGGCGCGGTACTGCTCATAAGCTGTCTTCATGATCGTTCCTCCTTATTGTTTCGTCCAGTCGAGAATGACCTTGCCGGATCTTCCGCTGTGCATGGCTTCAAAGCCCTTTTCAAATTCGGTGTAGTGGAAGCGGTGCGTGATGGCGGGGGAGAGGTCCAGACCGCCCTGCACCATATAGCTCATCTGGTGCCAGTTATCCATCTTGCGGCCGTAGATGCCCTGAAGGGTCAGACCCTTGCCGATCACGTCGTTCATGTTGAGGCTGATGTTGGCGTTGCCGAGACCGAGGAGACTGATTTTGCCGCCGTTGCGCATGACGGAGATCATCTGGTTGAGAGCCGCCCCGCTGCCGGACATTTCAAAGCCGACGTCGAAGCCCTCGACAAGCCCCTGCGCGCGCATGGCTTCCTGCAGGTTTTCGCGCCCGGTGTTGATGGCGGCGTCCGCGCCCATTTTGCGGGCAAGCTCGAGACGGTAGTCGTTGAGATCGGTGACGATGACGCGGCGTGCGCCGGCGTACTTGGCGATGGCGACGGCGAGAATGCCGACGGGACCTGCGCCGGTGATGAGGACGTCCTCGCCCACAAGGTTGAACATCAGTGCGGTGTGCGTCGCATTGCCGACCGCGTCAAACATGGCGACGATATCCTCGTCAAGGTTGGGATCGATGATGATCACGTTGGAAGCGGGAATGCAGACGTATTCTGCGAACGCGCCGTCGCGGTCCACGCCGACGGAGCTGGTGTTCTTGCACCACTGGATGTTGCCGGTGTGGCAGTTGCGGCAGTGACCGCAGGTGATGTGCCCCTCGCCGGAGACACGCTGACCGACATGGAGCCCCGTCACGCCGGCGCCAAGCTCGGCGATTTCGCCGACATACTCATGACCGATGACCATGGGCGGTTTGACATGCTGCGCGGACCATTCGTTCCAGTCATAGATATGAACGTCAGTGCCGCAAATCGCGGTTTTGTGTACTTTGATCAGCACCTCGCCGGGACCCGGAGCGGGGACGGGTACCTGACGAAGCTCCAGACCGGCAGCGGCAGCCGGCTTTACGATAGCGTCCATCATACGCGCCATAATGTCCTCCAATTAAATACAGATTATGCAATTTTGCTTATCCAGCATAGACATTTTATGGCAAGACCATGTTGTTGTCAAGCAGATTTGCGCGGAAACAGGCAGCACACAAACGATTTTTCTGCCGGAAACAGGAAAAAAGAAGCACGCCCGCCCCGTATTTTCGGAGCGGGCTGTGCGTTTTTCAATACCGTGCGGGGCGCTGCGGTCATTCCAGCTCAAATGCGCCGGTATAGAGCTGGTAATAGGTGCCCTTTTCCGCGATCAGCTTTTCGTGGCTGCCGCGCTCGATGATGCGTCCGTGGTCAAGCACCATAATGACGTCGGAGTTCATCACGGTGGAGAGCCGGTGCGCGATGACGAACACGGTGCGCCCCTCCATCAGCTTATCCATGCCGCGCTGGACGATGGCTTCGGTGTGCGTATCGATGGAGGAGGTGGCCTCGTCAAGGATCATGACCGGAGGATCGGCGACCGCGGCGCGCGCAATCGCGATGAGCTGGCGCTGACCCTGCGAGAGATTGGCGCCGTTGCCGGTCAGCTCGGTGCCGTAGCCCTGCGGCAGTCTTGTGATGAAGTCGTCCGCACCGGCAAGCTTTGCCGCCGCAATACACTCCTCGTCTGTCGCGTCGAGCTTGCCGTAGCGAATGTTGTCCATGACCGTGCCGGTAAAGAGGTTCGTCTCCTGCAGCACGATGCCGAGCGAGCGGCGCAGGTC
>JAEDKW010000066.1 GCA_016295615.1 Oscillospiraceae bacterium
CGCCGCCAGCGTTCGTCCTGAGCCAGGATCAAACTCTCAATAAAATGGTATTAAATCGGTCTTTCGACCGCTTTAACCTTTATCGAGCTATTTGTCATAGCTTCATTCCTTTTATCCTTGCCCCCGCTGAGTAATTGACTCAACCTCAGCTGAAGCAAGCCGATGTCTTTCGACATCTTTTCTTCTGGTGCTTGTCAAGTTTCGTTGTTTAATTTACAAGGTACACGCTCCGGCTTTCGGACGCTCGCGCTCCAACCGCGGAACATTGTTGATTATACTCGGCACAAAACCATTTGTCAAGAACTTTTTCGCGTTTTTCCAAATTGTTTTGCCCTCCGCCGTCTTCCGCAGACAGCTTTGGTAGAATACCATCCCCCTCCCGCTTTGTCAACCCCCTCTTTACGGTTTTTTTATCTTTTTCGTTTTGTCATCGAAAAAAGCGGACAGACTGCAGGCTGCAGTCTGTCCGCTTTTTTGACATCTGTTTGTTTATTTCATCATCGCGCTGTAGCGCATAAAAAGTGCTGCGCCCTGCGCACGGCTGATCGCCTGCGTCGGATACCACACGCACTCCTCCTCATTGATCAGCCCGCTGTTCCATGCCCATGCCACAGCGTCCCGTCCTTCAGAAGATACTTTCGGTGCATACGGATAGCCCTCCAGCGTCCCCTCCGGCTTGGGCTCCCCGGCCAGACGATAGAGAACGATCAGCGCCACCTCACAGGTGATAAAGCCGTAAGGGTCGAAGGTACCGTCGCCCTTGCCGTTCATGTAGCCGTGGTTGGTGATCCATGCGACATAGTCCATGAACCATTCCGTTCCGTCTCCTTCCAGATCGGAAAACTTGTTTTTCGCCACCTCATGCTCACCGCCGGCAAGGCGGTAGAGCACGGCGGCAAACTGCACACGCTGAATGCCGTACTCCGGCTGAAAGACCGGAGCATCCTCGCTGCCCTTCATCAAGCCCGTTGAAACAACATAGTTGACTGCGTCTATATACCAGCTGTCCGGTGCAACGTCTTCAAACACATAGGTTTTCTGCGCGCCGTCTTCCCCGGTAACGGTAATGCTGACACCGCCGCTTTCGTTTTCCGCCACGACGCCGAGGGGAACTTCCTCCCCGTCCGGTTTGGCAATCGTCTCGACCGCTTCCTGATCATTCGTTAAAGCCTCGGGCGTTTCTTTTTCTTTTCCATTGCAGCACTTGAGCGCCACCATGACCGCCAGGACAAGAACGAGCGCTGCAAGCAATTTTACTTTTCGCATAATAGGCTCCCTTTGTTTGTTGGCTTTATTTTAGCACATGCTTCGCCGATAAGTCAAATCGTCACAGAATCAGCAGCTTTTTCGGCGCTTCCGTAATGTCCTCGCAGCCGTTTTCGCGCAGCACGATCACATCTTCGATCCGCACCCCGAATTTGCCCGGAAGATAGATGCCCGGCTCCGCTGAGATCACCGCGCCGGCAGGCAGCGCCTCTTTATGATTCGGGCTTGCGTTCGGCGCCTCGTGGATCTCGACGCCGACGCCGTGACCGAAGCTGTGACCGAAATACTCACCGTAACCCGCCTTCGTGATAATGTCACGCGCAGCCGCGTCTATATCGCATCCGCTCACACCCGCTTTTGCCCGTTCGATGCCGGCAAGCTGCGCACGCAGCACCGTGTGGTAGACCCTGTCCATTTCCTCCGTCACGTGTCCGACGGCAACGGTGCGCGTCATATCCGAGCAGTAGCCGCGGTAAATGCAGCCGAAATCCATGGTGACAAAGTCGCCGGGCGCGATTTTCCTGTCCCCCGGTACGCCGTGCGGCATGGAGCCGTTGGCGCCGGAAACGACAATGGGGTCGAAAGACATGTTCTGCGCGCCGTAGCGCAGCATCAGGTAAGTGAGCTTTGCCGCGATTTCTTTTTCGCTCACGCCGGCGCGGATGTCGTTGCAGATCTCCTCAAGCGCTTTTTCCGCAATGCGCTGCGCGGAGATGAGCGTCTGCAGTTCCTCCGCATCCTTGACCATGCGCAGCTGCGTCATCAGCCCTGTCGCAGGGACAAGCTCGCAGTTCAGCTTTTCGCGATAGATGTTATACTCCGCAACCGTCATATAAGCATCCTCATAGCCGACGCGTTTGACGCCGTGCTTCCCGATCGCTTCGTTCAAAAGCGCAACATAGCCGCGGCCGCTTTTTGTCATCTCGACAACTGCGTCCCTGACCTGCGCCTTTGCCGCCTCAATATAGCGGAAATCCGTAAAATAATACGCCTGATCCCGCGTAACGAAGGCCACCCCATCGGTACCGGTCGAGGCAAAGCCGGATACATAGTAACGGTTTGCAGCACAGGTAAGCAGCATGGCGTCAAGTCCATGATCGTTCAGTTTTTCGCGTACCGCAGCAAAATGGTTCATGGCGGAGCTCCTCTATTCTTCGTCTTTTCTTCTTTTTTATTATAGACACTTTCCCGGAAAATAGCAAGCTGCACCCGTTTCAATCTGCTGCATATGCCTATGGCAGCCTGCCTTACGCCCGCTTTTCGCTCGCCTGCGCGCATCTCGGGCAAATTGAGGAGGCGATCGGCGCCGTACAGAAAGAGATCGAGCTTGCTCCGCAGGAAAAAAGACCGAAAAGAATCTCGAATTCTTCCGGACCATGCAGCGCGCTACGGCATGAACAGCGCCTCGGTTTTTGTTGCATTCCGCCGCAGCTTATGTTAGAATCCCCATATTATATCGTGTACCCTGTCCCTTTCGGCAGGGGCACAGTACAGGAGACCGCCATGTCACTTTGGGATTACTGCCTGCAATATATGACCGAGCTGTGCGAAGGCACACGCAGTGCGCCGGAAGGCATCGTGCTGCACGCGGCTTCCGCCGGGGAACGTGCTGTTGAGCTGCAAAAGCAGCTCTCCGAAATGAGCATCGCCGAATTCGTGCGCCGCTGTGCCGCAGCCGAGGGAAAAGAGCTGCCTCAGTCGCTTTACGACGAATTTGACGAGGGCGCTTTGACGGAGCTGCTCACGAAGCTGATGAGCGAAAGCACGCAAGCGGAAGAGGAGCCGCCGGAAACGCGCACGGAGGAGCCAGATCCCGACGCCGGCAAGCACGCCTTCGAGGTCTTCTGCGACTGCCTTGCGCTGGACGAGCGGCTCATTGCCTATCTCATCGAGGTGCTCAAAAGCGGAGACAGGCTCGCCTTCTACAAGCTCTCTCAGATCACGACCAAGCTGGATCTCGATCCCGACGAGTTCCTCTATTGGCTCGCGCATCGCGAGGACTACGCCGGCGAGGAGGAAGCCGCGTGCGCCGCCATTATGGACCGCTGCCTGACGCGGCTGTACGAAGAAAAGCAGGGCGAGCTGCTTGCGGCATTGCTCGCAGGCGACCGCAAGACCTTTGAGCTGTTCCGCTGCGAAGCGCCGGAGCTTCAGCATCTCCCTGCCGCGACCTTTGAATGGTACGGCAAAAACTATCTTGACCGCGACTATCCCCTGCGTTTCCTTTTAAAGTGCAACGGCGTGAAGCTTCCAAAGGAGTAGGCTGTCATGACAACGAATGAAATCTACCGCCGGCTCGGCGTGAGCGAAGCGGTGCTTGCCTTTGGCGAAGGCATTCTTGCCGCGCTGCAGGACCGTTTTGCCGAGATCGACCGCAATGCCGAGATCAATCAGGCAAAGGTCCTTGCCGCGATGCAGAAAAACCGCGTCAACGCCGCAAATTTTGCCGCCACCACAGGCTATGGCTACGACGACGAAGGGCGTGACAATTTAGAGCGCGTCTATGCCGACACGTTCCGCACCGAGGCTGCGCTCGTCCGTCCGCAGATCACCTGCGGCACCCACGCGCTTGCCGTCGCGCTGAGCGCGAACCTGCTTCCGGGCGACGAGCTGCTTGCCGTTTCCGGAAAGCCTTACGATACGCTGGAGGAGGTCATCGGCATTCGTCCCTCCCCCTGTTCCCTTGCGGAATACGGCGTCACCTACCGTCAGGTCGATCTGCATGACGACGGCAGCTTTGACTTTGGCGGCATCAAAAACGCGATCAGCGAAAAGACCAGGCTCATCCACATTCAGCGCTCCAAGGGCTACTGCCCGCGTCCCACGCTCTCGGTCAGCGCGATCGGCGAAGTCATCGCCGCGTGCAAATCCGTCAAGCCCGACGTCATCGTCATGGTGGACAACTGCTACGGTGAATTTGTGGAAACCATCGAGCCGAGCGACCTCGGCGCGGATATGATCGTCGGCAGCCTCATCAAAAACCCCGGCGGCGGTCTCGCCCCCATCGGCGGCTACATCTGCGGCACGCAGCAATGCGTGGACCGCTGCGCCTACCGTCTCAGCGCGCCCGGACTCGGGCAGGAGGTCGGCGCAAACCTGGGTTTACTGCCCGCGCTGTATCAGGGCTTCTTCCTCGCACCGAACGTTGTTTCCGGCGCGCTCAAGGGCGCCGTTTTTGTCGCCGCCTGCTATGAAACACTCGGCTTTTCCGTCGTCCCCTCCGCCGCGGAGGCACGGCATGACATCATTCAGTGCGTGGAGCTCGGCTCGGAGGCCGGGATGCTTGCCTTCTGCAAGGGCATTCAAGCGGCGGCTCCCGTTGACAGCTATGCCACACCCGTTCCCGCGCCGATGCCCGGCTACGATGCGCCCGTCATCATGGCCGCCGGCGCTTTCGTGCAGGGCAGCTCCATCGAGCTTTCCGCCGACGGTCCCGTGCGTCCGCCGTATGCCGTCTACTATCAGGGCGGTCTGACATGGCATCACGCAAAGCTTGGCGTATTGCTTTCGCTTCAGAAAATGCTTGACGCGGGACTCATCAAGCTCCCCTGATTCTCTCCCTCGGAGGATTCCATGCTCATTCGAAGAACCTATGCCACCAACCGCCATTTCCGCCGCAGACCCCCTCCCCGTATGATTTGACTGTGTGCAAACCTTCAAATCAACAAAGGAGATTCATTGAATATGTGGTTCTGGCTTTCCCTGATCGCGCTGCTCTGCTGGAGCGGCAGCGACCTGTTTTCCAAGATCGGCTGTCAGGGCGAGGACGATAAGCTTTCGCACCTCAAGATGGTCATTGCCGTCGGCGTCGTGATGGGTCTGCACGCGGCGTACGAGGTCTTTATCGGCGGCGTGGAGATCAATCCCGGCGTATTTGCGACCTATCTGCCTGTGTCGCTCCTCTACATTTCGTCCATGGCGATCGGCTACCTCGGCTTGCGCTATATCGAGCTTTCCATTTCTTCTCCCATCTGCAATTCCTCCGGCGCGATCGTCGCCGTGCTGTGTCTGATCACCGGCGGCATCGGCGAGATCGTTCCCATGCAGCTTCTTGCCACCGCGCTGGTCTGTATCGGCGTGATCGGACTCGGCATCGTGGAAGCCCACGAAGACGAAGGTCTGCGCGCCGCCCGTCAGGACGCAGCCAACCGGCACTATGCCAAATCCTGGCTTGCGCTCGCGCTGCCCGTCATTTACTGTCTGCTCGACGCGCTCGGCACCTTCGCCGATTCGCTCGTTCTGGAGACGCTCAACGAGGACAGCGCAAACGTCGCCTATGAGCTGACGTTCCTGCTGGCAGGGCTTGTGTGCTTCGTCTATGTCGTGTTCATCAAAAAGGACAGGCTCCTGCCCCGCCGCGAAGCGCCGAAGTATGTCGGCGCACTGTTTGAAACCGCCGGTCAGTTCGCTTACATCTATGCCATCGCCGACAGTGCGCATGTCGCCATGGCTGCGCCGATCATCTCGTCGTACTGCGTCGCCTCCGTTCTCTGGAGCCGCATTTTCCTGAAGGAAAAGCTCTCCAAAAAGCACTACGCGATGATCGCGCTGGTCGTTG
>JAEDKW010000067.1 GCA_016295615.1 Oscillospiraceae bacterium
GGGCAAACTTCGGGGGGCGTATCACCCTCGTGAACGTAACCGCAAACCGGGCAGATCCATTTTTTCATGTTGTCGTTCCTCCTATTTTTTTATAGTTTTACCATCTTTTATTTAAAGTAAACGCTTCGTCAAACCGCCGCGTTTTCTTTCTTCCTTGTCTGCCGGCAGTCCCCGCAGAGACCGTGAAGCAGAAGCGTATAGCCCGTCAGCTCGTAGCCGCCGGCATCCTGCGCAGCACTGAGAACATCCGTCGACTCCGGAAGCAACACATCGTCCACCCTGCCGCAGCCGTCACAGCAAACGTGAAAGTGGCGGTGCGTCTGATGGTCGTAGTGGTCCGCGCCGTTATTGACGGGGATGCGAAGCACGCTCCCCTTCTCCGCCATGCCGTTGAGAACGCGATAGACCGTGGCGCGGCTGATCGTGGGACAGCGGCGGCGCACATGAGCGCAGACCTGCTCCGCCGTGGGGTGGTTGTGCAGCTCTTGGAGCGCCGTATAGATCATATCCTTTTGTACTGTGCGCCGCTCTTTCATGTGCTCTCCTTAACAAGATTAGTTCTTAATTAGGATTATATTCCATTTTTAGAGATTGTCAATACCCTCTTTCAGAAATTCAAAAAAAATTTCCGCGCAGAGACGCTGCCGCGGCGGTGCGCTGCGCGTTGTCCCGTTAGGCGTTCTGTCCCTCAGGCGGACAACCCAAGCCATCCGAGCAGCACGCCGCCGAACACGACGAATGCCGCCGTCAGCAGCAGGAAGAAGATACGCCCCTTTTCCAGCCCGAATTTGAACAGCAGCGGCAGCGACAGGGCGAGATAGACAAGCGCCGTCAGCGCCGTGACCGGCAGCATCGCCAGCAGCTCCGTGTGTCCTGTGAAAAACGCGGCAAGCGCCTGCACCGCCGCGCCGCAGGCAACGGCGATCGCGCCGAGCAGAAATTTGCTCACAACGAGGTCGCGCCGGCGCACCGGCATGGCGCGCGCATAGCGCTCCCATTTACAGCGCTCATCGTAGCCGAGCGCGCTCGCCGGCAGCATCGCCAGCAGCAAAAGCGCAACGCTGCCGAGCATCGCGTTCCCGCCGGTCAGCGCGGGAACGAGCAGGTACACCGCGATGAGGATCAGCAGCACCTTGCTCTGCGCCCAGAGCTCATAAACATCCTTGAGCAGCAAGCCTTTGATCTTCATGCGTTTCTCTCCTTTCTGGTCCGGTCGAGGATGATCCCCTCGAGTGTTTCGCCCGGATGGGCTGCCAGCAGCGCATCCTTATCCTCGTTGAGTACAAGCTTCCCCCTGTGCAGGAACACCACGCGGTCGCAGAGCTTTTCAATGTCGCTGACAATGTGCGACGAGAGCAGGATCGCGTGCTGCCCGTCGGCGATGAAACGCGACAGCTCCCCGATCAGCTCGTCGCGCGCGAGCGGGTCGAGCCCGCCGGTCGCCTCGTCGAGCAGCAGCAGACGCGCCTTGTGCGAAAGCGCGACGGCGAGCGCCAGCTTCATCTTCATACCGCGTGAATACTCCTTGAAGGGCTTCGTCTCCGGCAGGTCATAGCGGCGCAGATGCTCGAAATACGCCGTGCTGTCCCAGTTTTTGTAGAGGCACTTTTCGATCCGGTCCACCTGCCGCGCGTTCACACCGTCAGGGAAGCAGGACTCGTCAAATACGACGCCGAGCTCCTCCTTGACGGCTTCAAAGCTCCCGCTGCCGTGTCCGAGCACCGTGACCTCGCCGCCGTCGCGCGCGAGAAGCCCGAGGATCAGCGAGATCGTCGTCGATTTGCCCGCGCCGTTCTCGCCGACGAGACCCAGCGCCGTGCCCATCGGGATCGTGAAGCTCACGTCCTGCAGGGCAAAATCGCCAAAGGACTTGGAAAGGTTCTTTACTTCCAATGCGTTCATAACCATTCTTCTTTCTCAATATTTCCGATGATAATACCAGTAGGCCGCGGTAAAAATAAGCGCCTGCGCACACGTCACCATACACAGCACGCGCCCGACCAGCGGCTGGTCGAACACCAGTATCGCCAGCAGTCCCGCGGCGAGCTGCGCGTAGATGCAGGCAAAAAATGCCAGGCTGCGCGCCTTGTTGGCGATGTAGATCGTGCGCTCGTCCTTGAGCGACGCTTCATAGTCCGCCGCCTTTTCCGGATCGCGGCTGAGCCGGCTCAGGCGCAGCAGACGCACCGCGCCCACCGCAAAGATGCCGCAGCCAAGACCGTTGTAAAAATCGCCCATGCGCGCATCGCCGAGCGCCAGCCCCACGATGAACAGTGCCGCGCCGACCGCAAGGAACAAAATGCCGAACTTTTTCTGCTCTTTCAGACCCATACTCTTCATGCCTCTTCCTCCTCAAAAATGAAAATGTCCTCAATACGCGCTTCAAAAAGCCGTGCGATGCTGTGCGCCAGCAGGATCGACGGGTTATATTTTCCGCTCTCGAGCGAAATAATCGTCTGGCGCGAGACGCCAAGCAAGCTTGCAAACTGCTGCTGCGTCATGCCGCGCTCCTTACGCCTTTGTTCAATCAAATTTTTCAATCGGTCAGCCCCCTCCAAAAGTCAAGCGCGCTTTACATTTTGCAGGATAGCACGCCCGCGCATAAATGTCAAGCATCTTTTACATTTTTTTGCGTTGATTTTGCCGCCGTCCTTTGCTACAATAGGGACAATCAGTTTTCTCGGAGGCATTAAAATGATTAAAATCGCTCCTTCCATTTTATCTGCCGATTTTGCGTACCTCGGTCGTGACATTGAGGCGATCGCCACCGCTGACTACGTTCATTTTGACGTGATGGACGGCATCTTTGTGCCGAATCTCTCCATTGGCATCCCCGTGCTCCAGTCCGTCCGCAAAATGACGGCGCTCCCCATCGACGCGCATCTGATGATCGTGCAGCCGGTGCGCTATGTGGAGCAGTTCTGCGACGCGGGCGCCGATCTCGTGACCTGTCATGTGGAGGCGGACACGCCGGAGAATATCCATCTGGCGCTCGAAAAGATCCACGCCAGGGGCAAGCGCGCGGGCGTCGTCGTCAAGCCGAACACGCGCGCAGAGGCGGTGCTGCCGTTCCTTGAGGCGTGCGACATCATTCTTGTGATGACGGTCGAGCCGGGCTTCGGCGGTCAGAAATTCATGGCTGACATGATGCCCAAGGTCGCACAGATCCGCAGGTATATCGACGAGCGGAACCCCGCCTGCGAGCTGGAGGTCGACGGCGGCGTAGACGCCGTGACCAGTAAGACCTGCATCGCTTCCGGCGCCAACGTACTCGTCGCCGGCAGCGCGGTCTATCGCTCGGCGGACATTCCCGCGAAAATCAAGGAACTGCGAGGTTAAGGTCATGGAATACTTCCCTGCGGCACTGGAAAAGCTGGTCGAGCAGTTTGCCCGCCTCCCCGGCATCGGCGGCAAGAGCGCGCAGCGTCTTGCCTTTCATGTGCTCAGTCTTTCGGAGGAGGACGCCAAAGAATTTGCCGACGCCATCCTGGACGCCAAGCGCACGGTCACCTGCTGCCCCATCTGCCGCAATCTGACAGACGGCGGCGTGTGCTCCATCTGTGCGTCGAACAAGCGCGACGCGTCGGTCATCTGTGTGGTTGCCGACCCGCGCGACGTGGTCGCGATCGAGCGCGCCCGCGAGTTCAGCGGCCGCTATCACGTGCTCCACGGCGTGATCTCGCCGATGAACCACGTCGGACCCGACGACCTTGAGATCAAGCCGCTTGTCGAGCGCGTGAGCCGCGGCGGCGTGGAGGAGGTCATCATGGCGACCAATCCCGACACCGAGGGCGAGGCGACCGCCATGTACATCGCGCGGCTGCTGCGTCCGTTCGGCGTGCGCGTCACGCGCCTTGCCTACGGCATCCCCGTGGGCGGGCACCTGGAATTTGCCGACGATGCGACGCTCATGCGCGCGCTTGAGGGCAGACGGGACATCTGATACGGCAAAAAGTAAAACTCCGCAGACGTTTTAACCGTCTGCGGAGTTCTTTTCAAGATATGGCGAATACATCATGATCGCGTCGTTTGTGACGATCAGCTTCTCCTCCAGCAGTTGCCCGTCCATATCGAAACACTGCTGATACAGCTCGTTGTGCCGCGTGTAGCCGCCCCAGTATTCGCCCCGCATCTCGTGATTGCGTTCGATGACTGCATAGCGCTCTGTCGGCGCCTTACTCACACGCCACTCACCGTACAGTTCCTCCTCACCCACGCGGACGCAGAGCTGATAGGTGTTTTCCGTATCGTTGCGGATCATCAGGTCACCGTGCGGATAAAAGCAGGTCGCACCGCTGCCGAACGGCTGTGTCCGGTCGCTGTCGGGAAACACATCGTAGCCGTGGCGGTGCCGCTCCGTGACGGTCAGCGGCGTGTGGAGCGTCATCCAGAAGATCAGGTTTGAGAGCTGACACAGCCCGCCGCCCACTCCCGCGCAGAAGCCACCGTTGGAGAGTATCATACCGTCCACATAGCCCTTGCGCTTTGTCGGTTTGCCGATTAAATACCAATAGCTGAATACTTCACCCGAGCGGAGCAGGAGCCCGTCGAGTCTCGCAGCTGCGATACGCAGGTTGATAATCTTATTTTCCTGCATCCACATATCCACATCCTTGAGCTTGCGGCGCAGCAGGGTATGATGTGAAGCAGCGCAGCAGGGCAATCTTTCCTCTGTACGCTCGCGGGCAAAGTGAGTGCGCATTATGGACCATCTGAGCTTTCTCAGCGTCCCGTAATAGGCCGTGCCAAGCCGCAGGCGCAGCGGCGAACGCTTGATTGGCTCTCTTTCCATGTGTGTCCCCCCCTGTTCCTCCATGTATGCTGTTCCGTGCTGAAATGCTATAAAAAGTGTGCAAACGGTCTTTATAACGCAGCGCTGCATGCGCTCGGCGCGCAGTTTTAACTGTCAAACGAAAAAACAGCCCCGTTTGTTTCTGTTCCCCTGTGAAAAAAGCGGTGACGCAAGTCACCGCTTTTTTCCATTCAGAATCAAAGCATTTTCACCGTGTAGTAAACGGCGAGAATGAACAGCAGGATCGACAGCACCCAGGTGCCGTAGAACGCCGTGCCGCTGACGAACAGCGCCGTAAGGATCGCGATCAGGCAGACGGCAAGCACCGCGTATGTCAGCTTATAATCCGTGCCGAGCGGGAAAACACGCAGCGTTCTGATGCAGCCGTCGTTCCTGCTCGCCAGGAACACCAAAACCAGCAGCACCAGCACACCGAGCGCGGCAAGCGCGCTGCAGCCCTTGGCGATCGCAGTCCAGTTGGTTTTGCCGACGCTGCGGTTGAGCAGCAGCATCGCGCCGATGGACGCGGAGAGCGCGAGCGTCTGCACGGAGAATTCGCGCTGATACATCAGGAAAACGATGCCGAGGATCATGATCACGGGAACGATGATGTACAGAAACGTCGTACCCTGCGGATAGACCTTGAGCATCAGCTGCGAAGAGAGCGTGAGGAACACGCCGCCGGCGAGAAACCAGCTGCTCAGCTGCGCGAACAGCTTCTTTTTCCCGTGCAGGGCAAGCAGCACCACACCGCCGCCGACGAGCGCGCAGCCGAGGTAAAAGAGAACCTTGAGCACGGTTGCCATGATCAGAACCTGACCGACCGCGCCCTTCACGAAGTAGTTATTGACCAGCAGCAGATAGAATTCCGCAAGAAAGCCGACCGTGAGAAGCTTCATTGCAAGATTCAGGTTGCGGTTATTTTTTCCCATGCGCTCCGCGCGCTTGCTGTTTGTGTTTTTCGCCATCTATCAAGAGCCTCCAGAAAGGGTTTTTTCGTCTGTACGGCGCGGCGAATCACCGCGCCGTA
>JAEDKW010000009.1 GCA_016295615.1 Oscillospiraceae bacterium
ACGCGCGCGCGGACAAGAGCGAAAACGAAGAGAAGCCGGCGATAAGCCGGCTTCTTGTTCTTGTATTTACGCCGAAACTGTGGTAAACTGCAAAATGCTACAATAGGTATAATAGGATAGTTTTGGAATTTTTCCCGCTGCAAGGAGGAGCAATCTATGCGGATCGTGGTATTGGCAGGCGGACTGAGCATGGAGCGCAACGTTTCGCTTTCGAGCGGAAACAAGATCTGCAGAGCGCTGCGCTCGCTCGGACACGAGGCGATTCTGGTGGATATGTTTTTGGGACTGGAGCAGTATACAGGCTCTCTTGAGGATATTTTTGCCGTAGAGGACGGCTTTTGCGGCGAGTTTTCCGTTGAGGAGAAGGAACCCGACCTTGACGCCGTGCGCGCCCGGCGCGCGGACAAAAGCCGCAGCGTATTCGGAAAGGACGTTCTTGCGGTCTGTGCCATGGCGGACGTCGTGTTTCTTGCGCTCCACGGCACCTGCGGCGAGGACGGGCGCGTGCAGGCGGCGTTCGACCTGCTGGGGATCCCCTATACCGGCGCGGGTTACTTAAGCTCCGCGATCGCGATGGATAAGGATCTGACCAAGCGCCTCGTCGCGCCCTTCGTCACAACGCCGCAATGGCGCACGGTGAGCTACACCGCGGAGGAGATCGAAACGCTCCTCGGCGAGATCGCGACGCCCTGTGTCGTCAAGCCGATCGCCAGCGGCTCGTCGATCGGCGTATCCATCGCGCACGATGCACAGCAGCTGCGCTCTGCGCTCACGCTTTGCCTGAAATACGGCGGCAAGGTCATTCTGGAGCAGTACATAACGGGACGCGAGATCCAGGTCGGCATTCTCGCCGGCAAAGCGCTGCCCTCGATCGAGATCATCCCCAAGAAGGGGTTTTATGATTACGCCAATAAATACCAGGTCGGTGCGGCGGAGGAGATCTGTCCGTCTCCCATTCCCGCGGAGTGGGAGGAGCGCGTGCGCAGCGCGACCGAGACCGTCTACCGTATGCTCGGACTGTCCGTCTATGCCCGCGCGGACTTCGTCGTCACGCAGGACGGCACGCCGTATTTTCTTGAGATCAACACGCTGCCCGGCATGACGCCGACTTCGCTCGTGCCGCAGGAGGCGGCGGCCGTCGGCATGAGCTATGAGGAGCTGTGCCAGACCATCGTGAATGAATCCGTGAAAGAAAGATGTGGAATATAACATGCAGAGTATCACAGTAAAGGAACTTGTCGCCGCCGTTCGCGGCACGCTGGTGCGCGGCAGCGAAAGCGCCGTGATCCGCGCGGTCAGCACCGACAGCCGCACGGTCAGGGAGGGCGAGCTTTTCATCCCCGTCAAGGGTGAACGCTTTGACGGGCATGACTATATCGAAAGCGCGCTGCAAAACGGCGCGGCAGGCTGCCTTTTCCGCGCGGAGAGGGAGCCGGAGAAAAAGGTCGCGGATAAGATCTATATCGCGGTGGATGACCCGCTGCTCGCCCTCAAGCGCCTGGGGATCCACTACCGGGACCGCGCCGACATCCCGTTTATCCAGATCACCGGCAGCGTCGGCAAGACCACGACGAAGGAAATGGTCGCGGGCATGCTGGCGGGGCAGTTTTGCACCATCAAGACGGAGGGCAACTTCAACTCCGACCTCGGCGTGCCCAAGACGATGCTGGAGCTGACGGGCGAGCATGAGGTCGCGGTCATCGAAACGGGCATGGACCACTTCGGCGAGATCCGCTACCTCGGCGAGATCGTCAAGCCGCAGATCGCCGTCATCACAAATGTCGGCGACGTGCATGCCGAATTCCTCGGCGGCACCCGCGAGGGCGTCTTTCGGGCAAAGTGCGAGATTTTTGAAAATCTTGCGCCGGACGGCGTTGCCATCCTCAACGGCGATGACGCGCTGCTCAACACCGTGACGCTGCCGCAGCGCATCGTCCGCTGCGGTCGGAGCGAACACTGCGATGTGCGGATCCGCTCCGTGGAGACGCACGGGCTGTCCGGCATTGCCTGCCGGATCGAAACGGCGCGCGACAGCTATGCGCTGCGTATCGCCGTGCCGGGTGAGCACGTGGCGTACAGCGCCGCGATCGCCGTTGCAGTCGCGGAGGAGCTTGGCATGCGGCATGACGCGATCGTGGCGGGGATCGAAGACTTTCGCTCGCCCGACAAGCGCATGGAGGTCGTACACCTTGCGCGCGGCCGCGTGATGATCAACGACAGCTATAACGCAAATCCGCAGTCCATGGCGGCGGCGCTGCGCGTCCTTGCTCAGGCGGATACGGCGCGTCATATCGCCTTCCTCGGCGACATGAAGGAGCTCGGCGGCACAACGGAAGCGGGACACCGGGAAATCGCCCGGCTGATCGCGGCGCTGCAGCTGGATGAAGTGCTTTGCATCGGTCCGTTCTGCAAAGCGTATCTTGCCGATGAGCTGGAGAAGGCGGGCGGCACGAAGGTGACCTGGTACCCCGGACGCGAGGAGGCGTACCCCGATCTCGTCAAGGCCTTCGGGGAGAATACGGCGCTGCTGATCAAAGGCTCGCATTTTGCCAACCGCCTTGACCTCGCGGCGGACTATCTGCGGGAGTACCCGTTTGAAGGAAAGAGATAATCTGGATCCATGATCGATATCAGCGTATCGGGACTTGTCAAGTCCTTTGATTTGGAAAAGAGAATACTCGACGGCATCTCCTTTCAGATCGACACCGGCGAGCGAGTGGGGCTTTTGGGCAAGAACGGCGCCGGAAAGACGACGCTTTTCCGCATCCTGACCGGTGAGCTCGACTATGACGCCGGCGAAGTCGCCATCGCGCACGGACGCCGCGTGGGACTGATCTCGCAGATCCCGGTCTACCCCGCGGGGTACACGGTCGAGGACGTGCTGCAAAGCGCCTTTACGCGGATGCAGCGCCTTGCCGATGAAATGGCGGCGCTTTCCGAGCAAATGGCGAACGGCGACGAAAGCGCTGAGACGCTGCGCCGCTACGGCGAGCTTTCCAGCAAGTTTGAGGGGCTCGGCGGCTACGATACCGAGACGCCTGTCAACAAGGTCGCAAACGGGCTTTCCATTTCCGCGGATATGCGCACGCGGCTTTTCGATTCGCTCTCCGGCGGCGAAAAGACGCGCGTCAATCTCGGGCGGCTCATTTTGGAGGATACCGACATTCTGCTGCTTGACGAGCCGACCAACCATCTGGATCTGCACGCGATCGAGTGGCTGGAGGGCTACCTTGCCGCCTTCAAGGGAACCGTCGTGACGATCTCGCATGACCGCTATTTCCTTGACCGCACGGTCACGCGCGTGATCGAGGTGCTTGACGGAAAGGCGGAGTTTTACAGCGGGAATTACAGCTTCTACGCGGTGGAAAAGGAGCGCCGGTATCTGGAAAAGCTGCGCCGGTATGAAAAGGAGCAGGCGAAGATCGAGCAGCTGGAAAAGAGTGCCGAGCAGCTGCGCATGTTCGCCTTCAAGGGGATGGACAAGACCTATCGCCGCGCGATCTCGATGGAAAAGCGCATCGCGCGCATGCGCACGGTGGACAAGCCCACGAAGGAGCGTGCGCTCACCGCGCAATTCACCACGCAGGATTTTTACGGCGACGAGGTCGTCGTGCTCAGGGATGTCGCCAAAAGCTTCGGCGATCGGACGCTTTTTTCCGGTCTTGACCTCAAGGTCGCCGGCGGCGAGCGCATTGCCCTGATCGGCGACAACGGCACGGGCAAAACGACGCTCATAAAACTCCTGATGGGGGAGGAATCCCCCGACGCGGGGAAAATAAAGTTCGGTCCTGCCGTGAAAACGGCATACTTACCGCAGATCATCGCATTCGATGTGCCCGGCCGCAATCTCGTCGATACCATGCTCTACGCCAAACGCGGCATGACGCCCCAAAGCGCGAGAAACCGGCTCGCGGCGTTCCATTTTACGGGCGAGGACGTTTTTAAGAGCGTTTCCGTGCTCTCCGGCGGCGAGATGAGCCGGCTGAAGCTCTGCATGCTCATGGATGAGGAGATCAATTTCCTCATTCTCGACGAGCCGACCAACCACCTTGACATTGCCTCGCGCGAATGGATCGAGGAGGCGGTGGAGAGCTATGACGGAACGCTGCTGTTCGTCAGCCACGACCGCTACTTCATCAACCGCTTCGCAACGCGCATATGGGAGCTGGAGAGCGGCAGGATCACCGATTATCCCATGGGCTTCGCGCGCTACCGTCAAAGGAAGGCGCTGGCAGCGCAGAACGCGCCGAAGCAGGAGAAAAAGGAAACAGTAAAGGAAAAATCCATTACAGAGAAACCGCGCGGAAACCGGAACGCGCAGACTGCGCGCCGCCAGCTGACCATTTGCGAAAAAGAGATCGGCGCGCAGGAGGAGACGATTGCACAGCTTCAAAGGCAGCTGGAGGAATCCGGCAGCGACTATGAAAAGTACGCCGCGCTGTACGAGGAAAAAACCAGGGCGGAGCAGGCGCTTGAGGCGCTGATGGAGAAGTGGGAAACGCTTGCCGAGCAGGCGGGAGAATGAGAGGAAGGATGAAAAGACAGAGACTGTTTTGGGCGCTCGCCGCCGTGTTTGCCGTTTTGGGCACCGTGCTGCGCGCGATCCCCGGCATGCGCTTTAGCGGCTATCTTTTCTGGTGCGCGGCGGTCGTTGTGATCGTCTATGCGCTTTTGGACAGGCTTTCCGCGCAAAAGCCGGCGGCTGCGTGGGGCAAACGCATTCTGCTCGTTTTGCTTGCGGCGGGTGCCTTGCTTTTCGCCGTGATGGAGTCGCTTGTTCTCAGGGACAACGATACGGACGCGGACGGACAGGACGTCACCTGCGTCATTATTCTCGGCGCGGGCGTGAACGGTACCGAGCCGTCGCTGATGCTTTGGTCGCGGCTTGATGCGGCGCTCCGCTATGTCGCCGACAAGCCGGAGCTTCCCATCATCTGCTCCGGCGGACAGGGTCCGGGTGAGGACATCACCGAGGCGGAGTGCATGGCGCGCTGGCTCACGGCGCACGGTGTGGACGAAGAGCGCATCTGGAAAGAGGAGCGCTCGACGAGCACGGCGGAAAACTTCGACCTTTCCGCAGAGGTGATGCTGCAGCACGGCATTGACCCGACGGGCAATTTTGCCTTTGTGACCAACGACTATCACATTGCACGCGCCAAACGCATTGCAGGCGTGCCCTGGGCGTACGGCGTGGCGGCAACGCTGCCGGAAAATATTTATTACAGCGCACTGCAGCTCAACTACTATATCCGCGAGGCCTTTGCCATGGCAAAGCTTCTTGTGACCGGAGGATGATTCCATGAACGATAAGATTTTATGTATCTGCTATTCCCGCACGGGAAACACCAGACAGGCGATGACGGAGATCGCCGGGGCGCTCGACTGCGAGCTGGTCGAGGTCTATGACAAGGTCAGGCGCGACGGCGCGATCGGCTGGCTTCGCTGCGGACTCGACGCAATGCGCAAGCGGACGCGCCCGACAGTGCGGCTGAAGACGAACCGCGCGCTGTCCGACTATGAGCTTGTGATTTTGGGCACGCCCGTCTGGGCGGGACGCTGCTCGAGCGTGATGCGGGGCTTTCTCAAGCGCCACGGCTATGAGCTCAGCCATGCCGCCTATGTGATCACACATAAGAGCGAAGAGCTTTACCGGGACGTCTACCGTCAGATGGATCTGTATTTGCAGGGTGAGCATGTGGCGGACGTTTCTCTTCAGATCGGTTCTGCCGGCTATTTCTTCTGGCGCGACCAGTTTATCAAGACCTGCGGAGATTTTGTTGCTGACAAGAAGGAAAATGACTGATTATGTGGGAAAAACTGCGGCAAATTGCACAGCGCTATGATGAGATCGGCGAGCTTTTGGAGGTGCCGGAAATTTACGGCGACCCGGTGCAGCTGAAAAAACTGACGCGCGAGCGGAATGAGCTGGAGAGCGTGACGGAAGCCTACCGCGCCTATTTAAAATGTGAGCAGACCATCGAAAGCGCGCGGGAGCTTTTGGGCGATCCCGAGCTGAAGGAGATGGCGCAGGAGGAGCTGGAGAGCGCGAAGGCGGAAAAGAGCGCGCTTTTGGAAAAGCTCCGCATCCTGCTCCTGCCGCGCGACCCGAACGACAGCAAAAATGTCATCATGGAGATCCGCGGCGGCGTCGGCGGCGAGGAGAGCGCGCTGTTTGCCCGCGATCTTTACCGCATGTACTCCATGTACGCGGAAAAAAGGGGCTGGAGGATCGAGCTGCTCAACTACAGCGATACGGAGCTTGGCGGCGTGAAGGAGGCGGACTTCATCCTCTCCGGCGACGGCGCTTATTCGCGGTTGAAGTTTGAATCCGGCGTTCACCGCGTGCAGCGCGTGCCGGAAACGGAGTCGGGCGGTCGTATCCACACGTCCACCGCTACCGTCGCGGTGCTGCCCGAGATGGAGACGGTCGACGTCGATCTGCGCGAGGAGGATATCGAGATGCAGGTTTACCGCGCCTCGGGCGCGGGCGGTCAGCACGTCAACAAGACCTCCTCCGCCGTGCGTCTGATCCACAAACCCACGGGCATCGTGGCGGCGTGTCAGGAGGAGCGCTCGCAGCTTCAAAACCGGGCGAAATGCATGGCGATGCTTGCCTCCAAGCTCTACGAGATGGAGCGGCAGCGCGTGGAATCCGCGGTCACGAGCGAGCGCCGCGCGCAGGTCGGCACCGGGATGCGCAACGAGCGCATCCGCACCTACAATTTCCCGCAAAACCGCGTCACCGATCACCGTCTGACCGGCGAGGGGAAGAATTTCAATATCGATGCCGTCATCAACGGCGACCTTGACGGATTGATCGACGCGCTGACGATGCAGGCGCAGGCGGAAAAATTACAGCAGGAAGCTGAACAGTAAAAATGCTTTACAGGGAAGCTACGGCAGGGAACAGAGACAAGAAGTGAACGAAATGAACACACAATGGTTCCAAATTGAATCCGTTGACGAGAAAGAGAAGATCGGCAAGGCCGCCGGCATCCTCAGACGCGGGGGACTGCTTGCCGTTCCGACCGAGACCGTGTACGGGCTCGGTGCGGACGGTCTCAACGAGGAGGCTGTGCGGCGTATTTTTGAAGCCAAGGGAAGACCTCAGGACAATCCGCTCATTCTGCATATTCCGAGTGCCGGCTGGCTGGAGCGCTATTGTGAGGATGTGCCGGAAACGGCGTATCTGCTGGCGGAGAGGTTTTGGCCGGGTCCGCTGACGATGATCCTGAAGAAAAAGGAGCTTGTCCCGCTGCGGACGACCGGAGGACTTCAGACCGTCGGCATGCGCTGTCCCGACCACGCGGTCACGCGCGCCATCATCGAATGTGCGGGCGTGCCGGTCGCCGCGCCGAGCGCCAATACCTCGGGCCGTCCGTCCTGTACGAACGCCGAGGCTGTGCGCGAGGACATGTGGGGCAAGATCGACGGCATCGTGGATGGCGGCGCGTGCGAGGTGGGCGTGGAATCGACCATTATCGATCTGACCGTCACGCCGCCGCAGCTTCTTCGCCCGGGCGGGCTGCCGCTGGAAAGCCTGCGCGAGGTGCTCGGCGCAGTGAGCGTGGACAGGGCGGTCACACAGAAGATGGCGGACGGCGAAAAGCCGCGCGCCCCGGGAATGAAGTACCGCCACTACGCGCCGCGCGCCCCGGTCACGGTCGTAACGGGCGAGGCGCGGGCGAGCGCGCGGTATCTGCTGACCCATATCGGCGCGGGCGCGGGCGTCATCGTTTTTGACGAGTTTGCCGGTCTTTTCCCCGGACACATCGTTCACCGGCTCGGCGGGATGCACGATAAGAAGGCGCAGGCGCAGAGGGTGTTTGACGCGCTGCGCACCTTTGACAGCACCGGCGTGACGGAAATTTTTGCCCAGTGTCCCGATACCGGGGGACTTGGACTCGCCGTGTCCAACCGATTGAAAAAGGCGGCGGGGTTCCGCTG
This sequence comes from Oscillospiraceae bacterium, assembly GCA_016295615.1. Classification (GTDB taxonomy): domain Bacteria; phylum Bacillota; class Clostridia; order Oscillospirales; family Oscillospiraceae; genus Hominicoprocola. The sequence continues at coordinate 7,948 of JAEDKW010000009.1, forward strand.
CGTTGAGGCGCCGGATGATACCATCGTCGTCGGGATCACCGGCGGAACAGGCGCCGGCAAGACGACCGTGCTGGAGATTCTGGAGAAGAACGGGGCGCTGATCCTCGACTGCGACGCGGTGTACCATGAGATGCTGCGCAGCGACGAGGCTCTGCGCGCGGCGCTCCGATCGGCGTTCGGCGATGTGTTCGACGAAAGCGGCGCATTGGACCGTCAAAAACTGGGCAACATTGTATTTGGAGACCGGGAAAAGCTGCGGCGGCTTGACGACATCGTGCATGAGTTTTTGCCGCGCGAGCTTGCCCGCCGCATGGCGGCGAGCAGCGCCTCCACCATTGGGCTGGATGCGATCAAGCTGATGGAGTCCGGGCTCGGCGCGCTGTGCGACACGACGATCGCTGTTGCCGCGCCGGAGGAGGTGCGTGTCAGACGCATCATGAAGCGGGACGGCATATCCGAAGACTATGCGCTTGCCCGTATCCGCGCGCAGAAGAGTGACGGGTGGTTTTCCGAGCGCTGCGACCACCTGATCATGAACGACTACGCTACGAGCAGCGAGGCGAAGGAAAATATTCGCAAGCGGCTCAATATTATATTCATGCAGATCAAGGAGACGAAACAACATGGAAAACAAACGCAATGAACTTTCCGAAAAGCTTCTCTATGCGCCGAAGAACGGCTATGACCGTCTCAGCGCCGAAGAGGAGAAGGCGATGAACGCATACTGCGAAGATTACAAAAGGTTTCTCGACCGCGGCAAGACGGAGCGCCTTTGCGTCGATTACTGCATCGAGCTTGCCGAGGCGCGCGGCTTCCGGGCTTACGAGAAGGGCATGAAGCTGACCGCCGGCGACAAGGTCTATGTCAACAACCGCGGCAAGGGCATCATGCTCGCCGTCATCGGCACGGAGGATTTGAGCCACGGCGCAAACATCGGCGCCGCGCACACCGACGCGCCGCGTCTCGACCTCAAGCCCCGTCCGCTTTACGAGGACGCGGAACTGACGTATTTCAAGACGCATCATTACGGCGGCATCCGCAAATACCAGTGGGTGACGGTCCCGCTCGAGCTGCACGGCGTCGTGGTGCTCTCAAGCGGTGAGAGCGTGGATGTCCATATCGGCGGCGAGGCGGACGATCCGCAGTTCATCATCAACGATCTTCTGCCGCATCTCGGCCGTGAGCAGGGCAAAAAGCCGCTCAACGAGGCGATCCCGAGCGAGAGCCTGAATATTCTCATCGGCTCGAAGCCGCTTGCCGGCGAGGAGTGCAGCGACCGCTTCAAGCTCGGCGTTCTGCAGCTTCTCAACGGGAAGTACGGCATCACCGAGGAAGACCTGATCTCCGCGGAGCTTGAGGCCGTCCCTGCCGGCAAGGCGCGCGACGTCGGCTTTGACCGCAGCTTCATCACCTCCTACGGTCACGATGACCGCGTATGCGCGTATGCGGAGCTTGCGGGCATTTTCGCCGCGGAACGACCGAAAAAGACGGCGGTGTGCATCTTCGCCGACAAGGAGGAGATCGGCTCCGAGGGCGTGAGCGGCATGCAGTCGCAGGCGTTTGACAAATTTATGGGCGATCTGTGTGAGATGCAGGGCGTGAGCCTGAGCGAGTGCTTTGCCCACTCCTTCTGCGTCAGCGCGGACGTGACGGCGGCGTACGATCCGAACTTTGCCGACGTCTATGATAAGCGCAACGCCGCGTTCGTCAACTATGGCGTGGGTCTTTGCAAGTACACGGGCGCCGGCGGCAAGTCCGGCGCGAGCGACGCCAGCGCCGAGGTCGTGGGCAAGCTGCGCGGGCTGCTCAACGACAACGGGGTGTTCTGGCAGATGGCGGAGCTGGGCAAGACCGACGCCGGCGGCGGCGGTACGGTCGCGCAGTATATGGCCAAGCGCAACATCGACACCATCGACGCGGGCGTTCCCGTGCTTTCGATGCATGCGCCGTATGAAACGGTCGCCAAGCTTGACTGCTATATGACCTACAAGTGCATGAAGACGGTGTTTGAAAAGGCGTAAGCGCCGGTCAACCGACAAAAAAAGAGAAAAAGCTTCGAAAAAGGCGACTTTTTCGGGGCTTTTCCTCTTTGCCCGCAAAAGGAAAACCGGTACGGAGGTGCAAAAGCTTTTGCGTATGTTTTCGGGAATCGTGCAAATCCTATGGAAAAAGGAGACGTTGCGATGACTGATAAAATAAAACCGACACAGGATAAGGACAACGACCCGACGACACTCAGCGAGCAGCCGTCGATCCAGCCCATTGTTGATCTCGGCTCAACAACGATCAGAAACAGCCGCGGCACGATCCATTGCCTGACGATCGTCGGGCAGATCGAGGGCCATATGGTGCTGCCGAATACGACAAAAGCGACAAAATATGAGCATGTCATGCCGCTGCTGGCGGCGCTGGAGGAGACGGAAGAGATCGACGGCGTACTGTTTCTGCTCAATACCGTCGGCGGGGATGTTGAAGCGGGGCTTGCCATTGCGGAGCTGATCTCCGGCATGACCAAGCCGACGGTCTCGCTGGTGCTCGGCGGCGGACATTCCATCGGCGTGCCGCTGGCAGTGGCGCCGAAATGCACGATGATCGCGCCGAGCGCATCCATGACGATCCACCCCGTGCGCACCAACGGCATGACGATCGCCGCGCCGCAGACGGTCCATTACTTTGAGCGCCTGCAGGAGCGCATCACTCAGTTTGTGGTGAAAAACTCGCACATCAGCGCGGAGACGCTTACGGAGCTGATGATGAGCACGCAGGACATGGCGGCAGACGTGGGCAGCGTGCTTTACGGGGAGGAGGCGGTGGAGTACGGCATCATCGACCGGCTCGGCGGACTTTCCGACGCGCTGTCCTGCCTGTACGGCATGATGGAAAAGAACAAAAAAGGAAAGCAGACACGGAACACACAGCGGAAAACCTGAGGGGTGCGCAGCCGCGCACCCCTTTTCATTGGAAAAATGAGGAATCCATCTTGAAAAAGAAAGGATTTTTTGCTATATTATATCATGTTAAAATATGAGTTATTATGCCCATAGGGCATTGCTGCATTTACCCCTATCATCAGGAGGACAAAGATTTGTACTTAAAGGCATTGGAAATTCAGGGCTTCAAGAGCTTTCCCGACAAGACGGTGCTCAACTTCAGCGAGGATATCACAGCCATTGTCGGTCCCAACGGCAGCGGCAAGTCCAACATCTCCGACGCGATCCGCTGGGTCATGGGCGAGCAGTCCTCGAAGTCCCTGCGCGGCAGCAAGATGGAGGACGTGATCTTCGGCGGAACCGAAAAGCGCAATCAGATGGGCTTTGCGCAGGTCACGCTGGTCATTGACAACACGGAGCATATTTTCCCCGGCATGGACGAAACGGAAGTTGCCGTGACGCGCCGCTATTACCGCTCCGGCGAAAGCGAATACTACATCAACAAGCAAAGCGTGCGTCTGCGCGACATCAACGAGCTGTTCATGGACACCGGCATGGGCCGCGAAGGCTATTCCATCATCGGACAGGGCCGCATCGACGACATTCTCTCCGCCAAAAGCACCGACCGCCGAGAGATCTTTGAGGAGGCGGCGGGCATCTCCCGGTTCCGCCACCGCAAGGAGGAAGCTGAGCATAAGCTTGAGCGCACGGAGGAAAACCTGGTGCGCATCAACGACAAGATCGCCGAGCTTGAGCTGCAGGTCGAACCGCTGCGCGCCCAGGCGGAGACGGCGAAGAAGTACCTGATCCTCCGCGATGAGCTGCGCGTGCTGGAGATCTCCGCATGGCTGGAGCAGCTGGAAAAGCTCAAAACGGACGCGATCAAGCTGGAGACGGACTATGCCCTCGCCGAGCAGGAGCTGAGTCGGGCGAACGCGCAGCTCGATGCGCTCTATGCTTCATCGGAGCAGTACGGTGAAAAGATCCGCGAAAACGATATGGCGCAGGAGACGCTGCGCGCCGACGCCGCGGCGCTGGACGCACAGGTGAGCGAGCAGGAATCCGAGATCGCCGTGCTGCGCACGGGCATCGAGCACAACAACGATACGATCGCCCGCATCGAGCAGGAGGTGCGCGACCAGTCCGACCGCGCCGGCAGCCTGACGGAGCAGATCGACGAGCAGGCGGCGCGCATCGAGGAGCTGACGAAGGAGGCTGCGCGCGTAGAGCAGGAGCTTGCCGGTCTTCTTGAAACAGCGGGCGAGCTTGCCAAAGGCGCGGGCGAGGCGGCGGATGAGGTCGAAAGCCTGCGCGCAAAGGAGGCGCTGTCGCTTGCCGCGGCGGCGGACAGCCGCGCGGAGACCGCGGCGCTGCGCTCCTCCATCCGCGAGATGGACGAGCGGAAAACCGCCCTTGCCGAGGAACAGTCGGGTGTGGAAGCGCAGCTTTCCGAGACGAAAAGGAGCGCAGCGGAAAACCGTAAAGCGCTTGACGCAGCGCAGGAGGACGCCGACGCGATCCACAACATCATCAGCGGTCACACCATGAAGATGCAGGGACGCATGGAGCGCGAAAAGAGCGCGGAGGAAAGGCGCGTTGCGCTTACCATGGAGATGAACAACCTCGACTCCCGCATCCACATGCTGAGCGAGATGGAAAAGGAGTACGACGGGTTCAACAAGGCGGTCAAACTCATCATGCAGGCCGCCGGAAAGCAGGCGCTTCGCGGCGTACACGGTCCCGTTGCAAGCCTGATGACGGTCGATAGGCGCTATGCCGTCGCGATCGAGATCGCGCTCGGCGCCGGCATGCAGAATATCGTCGTCGACCGCGAGGAGGACGCCAAAAGCGCCATCAGCTTCCTCAAGCAGCGCGACGGCGGGCGTGCGACCTTTCTGCCGCTTACCGCCATCCGCGGCGAGGCGCTGCACGAAAAGGGACTTGACGGGGAGTATGGCTTCGTCGGCGTTGCGAGCGAGCTTGTCAGGTTCGACAAAAAGTACGAGAATATTTTCCTCAGCCTTCTCGGGCGCACGGTCGTGACGGACGATCTGGACTGCGGCATTGCGATGGCGCGAAAGTATCAAAACCGCTTCCGCATCGTCACGCTCGACGGACAGGTCATCCACCGCGGCGGCTCCATGACGGGCGGCAGCGTATCGCGCAGCGCCGGCATCCTCAGCCGCTCCAACGAGCTCAAGGAGCTTTCCGCCAAGCGCGGCGGTCTGCAGGAAAAGCTTGACTTTGCCCTCCGCGACGCGGAGGAGGCGAAGCGTGAGCTGACCAAGGCGCAGTACGAGCTGGAGGTCGCCCAAACGCAGCAGCGTTCGGCAGACGAAGCCGTGCTGAAGCTCTCGGGCGAGAAAAACCACTACGATATTCTGCTCTCCTCCCTGCGCGGACGTTTGGAGGACATGGAGCAGGAGCTTGAAACGATCGAGCGCCGCAGAAGCGAGGCGCTCCGGGCGATCGGCGAAAAGGAAGCGCTCGTTGCCCGGCAGGAGCAGGAAGCGGCTGCATTCAAAGCGCTGGCGGAGGAAAAGCTCTCCGGTCAGAGCGAGCTGCTGCAGTCCTCGTCCCGTCTCGGCGAGCAGATCACCGAATATAAGAGCAGGCTTGCCGGTTACACGGCGGAGCGTGAGACAACGGAGCAGGCGCTGCGCAGCCTTGAAAGCCTGCGCGAGCAGATGCGCGGGGACGAGCAGAGCCGTCAGGCGCTGATCGGACAGTACAGGACCGCCAACGAGCAGGCCGGCGGCAGGATCGCCGAACATACGGCCGCGGCGGATGCGCTGCGGATCCGGGCGGAGGAAAAGCGCGGGCAGATCGCGGAGCTGGTCAAGCGCAAGCTTGCGCTTGAAGCGGAGCAGAATCAGAGCAACAGCAATCTTCGCGAGCTGAACGACACCGTGCTCAAGCTGTCGAACGCGGCGGGCAAGCTGGAGCAGAAGAAAGCGACCACCGCGATGGAGGAGCAGCAGATCCTCGACAAGCTCTGGGACAATTATGAGCTTTCCCACACGGCGGCGCAGGAGCAGCGCATCGAGCTTGAGAGCGTACCCAAGGCGAACCGCCGCATTTCCGAGCTCAAGCGCGAGATCGGCGGTCTCGGCAGCGTCAATGTCGGCGCGATCGAGGAGTTTGACCGCGTGAACACGCGCTACACCTATCTCACCACACAGCGCGACGACGTGGAAAAAGCGAAAGAAGAGCTGCTCGGCATCATCGAGAGCATCACCGGCGAAATGACGGGCATCTTCAAAGAACAGTTCGCCCTCATCCGCGAGAGCTTCCAGCAGACCTTCCTTGAGCTTTTCGGCGGCGGCAAGGCGACGCTGGAGCTGGAGGATGAGAACGACGTGCTTGCCTGCGGCATTGAGATCAAGGTGCAGCCGCCCGGCAAGGCGCTCAAGACGATCACGCTGCTCTCCGGCGGCGAGAAGGCGTTCGTCGCCATCGCGCTGTACTTTGCCATTTTGAAGGTGCATCCGACGCCGTTTTGCGTCATGGATGAGATCGAGGCGGCGCTCGATGAACCCAATGTGGTCCGCGTGGCGAACTACATGCGCCGCATCACGGAAAAGACGCAGTTCATCGTCATCACGCACCGCCGCGGCACGATGGAGGCGGCCGACGTGCTGTACGGCGTAACGATGCAGGAGCGCGGCGTGAGCAAGGTGCTGACCATCAATATGAACAATATCGCCAAAGAGCTGAACATCAAGGAGTAACACGACAACAGGAGAATGCTATGGGAATTTTTGCAAAGATCAAAAAGGCGTGGTATGACTCCATCATTTGGGAAACGATCGACGAGGAGTTTTATGACGAGCTGGAGGAAAGCCTCATCATGGCTGACCTCGGCGCGAGCGTCGCAGCGGACGCGATCAAACGGCTGCGCGACGCCGTTTACAACAACAAAATCCAGAACGGCGAGGGCGTCAAGCAGGCGCTGCGCGACATTTTGGAGGAGAAGCTGAGCGTCGGCGATACCGCGCTTGACCTTTCCACGAAGCCGTCTGTCGTGCTGATCATCGGCGTCAACGGCGTCGGCAAGACGACCTCCATCGGCAAGCTGGCGCACCGCTTCAAGCAGGAGGGCAGGCGCGTGCTGCTGTGCGCGGCGGACACCTTCCGCGCCGCGGCCGCGGATCAGCTGGAGATCTGGGCGAACCGCGCGGAGTGTGAGCTTGTGCGCTCCAAAGAGGGGGCGGACCCCGGCGCGGTGCTGTTTGACTCTCTTGCCGCGGCGAAAGCGCGCGGCGTGGACGTCGTCCTCTGCGACACCGCCGGCAGGCTTCACAATAAGGCAAACCTGATGAACGAGCTGAGCAAGCTCCGCAGGATCATCGACCGCGAGACCCCTGACGCCGCGAAGGAGACGCTTTTGGTGCTCGACGCGACGACGGGACAGAACGGGCTGCAGCAGGCGAAGGTCTTCAAGGAAACGGCGGGTCTTACGGGCATCATTTTGACCAAACTCGACGGTACGGCGAAAGGCGGCATCTGTATCGCCATCGCGCAGGAGCTGGGCGTGCCGGTCAAGTTCGTGGGACTTGGCGAGGGCATCGACGATCTGCAGCCGTTCGATGCAAAGGAATATGTGGGCGCGCTCATCTGAGCGCAGCGCCGGAAAGGAGGGTTCGACCGTGGAAAACCAACTGCGCTGTCCTTACTGCGGACAAGAGATGCGCGACGGCGCGATCCCCATCGGGCGGGACTATATCCAATGGTGCCCGCGCAATGAAAACGGAAGGATCGGCGGCGAAAACGGCGCAGCCGTCCTGCTGGGCAAGCCGGCGCTGTTTGCCGTCGCCTATACGCCCGCACGCTACTGCGAGTCCTGCCGCACGGTGATCGTTCCCGTGCCGGAGATCGATACCCTCGCGGATAAGCTGGACAGGAAGCTTGACGCTCTGCGCGAAAGGCGCGCGGCGCAGCGCGAGGAGCGCGAGCAGCAGCGCGAAGAGGAAAAACAGGAAAAGCGGCGTGAAAAGCGCCGCAAAAGCGACCCCTGGGAGGAGTGAACGAATATGAAATTTGTCCTGGCTACACAGAATATGAAAAAGCTGGAGGAGCTGAAAAAGGTGCTCTCCGATCTCGGCGTGGAGGTCGTTTCCGAAGCGGAGCTCGGCGTGAAGGTCGAGGTCGAGGAGACCGGCGAGACCTTTGCCGAGAACTCTCTGCTCAAGGCGAAGGCCGTGATGGAGGCGACGGGGCTTCCTGCCATCGCAGACGATTCGGGTCTGTGCGTTAACGCGCTCAACGGCGGACCCGGCGTCTACAGCGCACGCTTCGGCGGCGAGGGACTGGACGACAGGGGGCGCTATATGCTCCTTCTTCAGATGATGCAGGGGCAGACCGACCGCAGCGCCTGTTTTCATACGACCGTCACCTGCGCGTTTCCGAACGGCGACGTTCTGCGCGCGGACGGCGATTGCCACGGCACCATTGCGTATGCGCCGATGGGCGACGACGGCTTTGGCTACAACCCTGTATTCTTCGTGCCTGACAAGCGAAAGACCTTTGCACAGATGACGCTGGAAGAGCGCTCCGCAATCTCCCACCGCGGCAATGCGCTGCGCGCGTTCAAGGCGGCGCTGGCGGACTATTTGAATCAAAAAACGAAGTAAGAGGATAACGATGGAACTGACAAGCAAACAGCGCGCATATCTGCGCGGATTGGCAAACACGCTCGAACCGATCGTGATCATCGGCAAGGACGGTATCGGTGAAAATCTCGTCAAGCAGGCAAACGACGCGCTGGAGGCGCGGGAGCTGATCAAGTGCCGCGTGCTCGAAAACAGCATGCTGACGGCAAGGGAAGCCTGCGATGCGCTCTGCGTGCTTACGAGAAGCGAACAGGTGCAGGTCATCGGCACCAGGTTCGTTCTCTACCGTCCCACGCACAGAAAAGATAAAAAGGACAAGATCCTGCTTCCCAAGGCGAAAAAGACCGTCTGAAAAGGGACGCCCTTGCGAAAAACAAAAAGCTTGAAAAACAGGAAATCAAAGAGGCTAATTTTGAAAATCGGTATTTATGGCGGCAGCTTCAATCCGCCGCATTTGGGACACATGACCGCTGCGATCGCGGCGTCTGCTTACTTAAAACTTGATAAACTGCTGCTCATCCCCACCGGGGTTCCGCCGCACAAGGCGCTCTCGGAGGGGACGCCTTCGAAGGAGCACCGCCTTGCCATGACGCGCCTCATGGGCGAGCAGGTCGCACTGGAGACCGGCATCGAGGTCGAGGTCTCCGACATGGAGATGCTGCGGGAGGGCAAGAGCTATACCGCGGATACGGTGCGGGAGCTGCACGAAGCATATCCCGGCGACGAGCTGTGGCTCTTTATGGGGACGGATATGTTCCTGACGTTTCAGGCGTGGCATCAGCCGGAGAAGATCGTAAAATACGCAGGCATCTGCGCCTTCGGCAGAACGGAAACCGACACGGAGGAGCTCTTCGCCGTCCAGCGGGAATACCTTGCCGCGGTCTTCCCCGGCACGCGGATCACGACCATGGTGCTGCCGAACGTGGTGGACATCTCGTCGACTGCGCTGCGCCGCGCGATCCCGGCAGGGCAGGGCGGACGCTATCTCGCCCCTGCGGTACTCGGCTACATTCTCCGCGAGCATTTATATGGAACCAATTTGAATTTGCGCCGTCTAAAGCTGCAGGAGCTTCGTCCCGTTGCGCTGTCCTACCTGAAGGCAAAGCGGATCGCGCATGTGCTCGGCACGGAGGAAACGGCGGTGAAGCTTGCGGAAAAGTACGGCGCGGATGTGGACAAGGCGCGCGTCGCGGCGCTGCTGCATGACTGTACCAAGCGTCTTACCATGGAGGAGCAGCTCGCACTGTGTGAAAAATACGGGATCGCACTCGACGAGCTGGAGCAAAGGGCGCTCAAGCTGCTTCACGCCAAGACCGGCGCGGCGCTTGCACGAGAAGTGTTCGGCGCGGACGATGAGATCTGCAATGCGATCCTCTGGCACACGACCGGAAGACCGGATATGACGCGTTTGGAAAAGGTCATCTACCTTGCAGACTTCATTGAGCCGAGCCGGAGCTTTCCCGGTGTGGAGGCGCTGCGGCGGACGGTCTGGCAGGATCTCGATCAGGGGCTGCTGATGGGGCTGTCCATGACGATCGAGGAGATGGAGGAGATGGGAAACCCCGTCCATCACAATACAATCGAGGCGCGCGACTATTTAAGAGGAAAGATGTAATGAGCAGACACGAGGATTCCTATCATAACAGACATAACAGAAGACATTTTTCGCTTCGGAGCTTCTATGATAACAACTGCGACGAAGCGTGGGAACAGATCAAGGGCTTCTTCCGCAACAAGACGGTCAAGCGCCTTTCCGTCGCCGGCGGACTGGTGGCGGCGCTGACTCTGGTGGCGGTGCTGGTCTTTCACAGTCTGTTTGTCAAGCCGGAGCTGCCGGACCGGAACAAGACGGATGCCAACAGCGGCTCGACGGAGCAGGACATCGACTACGGCGACGGTGTTCAGCCTGTGGTCAGCGGTGAGCGAAAGAGCGAGGATTACTATACCGTCCTCGTACTCGGACGCGACACGGGCGGCGGCGGCAATACCGATACGATGCTTTTGGCGAGCTATGACGTGACGAATCAGAAAGCGACGGTCATGTCCATTCCGCGCGACACCATGGTCAATGTGTCGTGGGATATTAAACGAATCAACTCTGTCTATAATTATAACGGACAGGGCAGCAAGGGGATCGCCGCACTCTATAAGGAGATCTCACAGCTCGTCGGCTTTGAGCCGGATTACCAGGTCATCGTCGAATGGGACGCGGTCGGAGAGATCGTCGAAGCCATGGGCGGTATCTACTTTGACGTGCCGCGCGACATGAATTACGACGACCCCTATCAGGACCTGCACATTCACCAGACCAAGGGCTACCGTCTGCTCAGCGGCGAGGATGTGATGCAGGTGCTGCGCTACCGCCACGACAACGATATGAGCTACGGCTATCCCGACGGCGACCTCGGGCGCATCAGGACGCAGCAGGCACTGCTCAAGGCGATGGTCACGCAGCTGCTGCAGCTGAAAAACGTGACCAAGATCGGCAATTTTGCCAAGGTGGTCAAGAACAATGTCGAATCCGACCTGAGCTTCAATGAAATGCTTTGGTTCGGCAAGCAGGCTGTTATGGGCGGGCTGACGATCGAGAGCGTGAACTTTGTCACCATGCCGAACACCGCGAAGTATGTCTACAGCCGCGCCTATCCGGCCTATCCGCAGTCCTATGTCTTTCCCAACGCGCAGGAGCTGCTCGATCTCGTCAATAACGAGCTGAGCCCGTTTACGAAGAAGTTCGCCGTGAGCGACCTCGATATCATGACGCTCAATTCCGACGGCTCGCTCTCCTCCTCCACCGGTCATGTGGAGGACGGCAAGGCGGCGGTGAGACCGCCGGTGAACGTCAATCCTTACACCGGCAAGATCAGCGCATGGCCCGGCAGCGAAACGGACGGTGATGCGGACGGTGAGACGACCGCTCCCGGCGACGGCGAAACGACCGAACCGGACGGTGAGATGACCGACCCCGGCGCGGAGGATCCCGGCGCGGAAGATCCGGACGGCGATGACCAGACCGGCGATACGCCGGCAGAGGAGAGCCCGGATCTACCGGCTCCGGAGGAACCGGAGGAACCGGAGGAACCGGCAGAGCTGGGCGGAGGGGAATTTGAAATTCCGGACTGGCTGACCAATATGGACTGAACAATTTTTAAGGAGAATACGATATGCTGAACGCAAAAGAAATCGCAATGACCGCCGCCAGGGCGCTTGACGACAAGAAGGGCAAGGAGATCAAGGTCATCAAGATCGATAAGCTCACGACGATCGCCGAATATTTCGTCATCTGCACGGGCTCCTCCAACACACAGATCAACGCCCTTTGCGACAACGTGGAAAAGGCGCTGACCCAGCTCGGCGAAGAGCCGCTGCACCGCGAGGGCTATCGCGGCGGCACCTGGGTCGTGCTCGACTATGCCTGCGTGGTGATCCATGTGTTCAACGATGAGGCGCGCAAGTTCTACTCGCTTGAGCATCTGTGGGCGGACGGCGAGGAAATCGACCTGACCGGCGTGCTGACGCGGGAATGAGCGGCAAATATCGGAAAAACACTTGACATCCCGGGAAAAAGCACTTAAAATACCCCATGTTGTAAAAACTGAGAAGGGACATAAAGCAGACGCCATCTTCCCAAGAGAGCCGACGGGCGGTGTGAGTCGGTGAAGAAAGTCTGTGATCTCATCCCGGAGTTGTCCGTCGGATAAGGGCGGAACGGCAGCCTCCGTTACGGGCGCTTGAGGACGGGGAATTCCTCCGTTGAATCAGGGTGGTACCGCGTGTTTACTACGCCCCTGACCGCTTTTGCGGTCAGGGGCGTTTCTTATCGCCGCAGCACCCGGAATGCCCAAAACGCCGTTTTGTCCGCCGCTTGCGCTCGGCGGCAAAATACGTCGGCATTCGGCTGCATCTTTGCGCTGTCAATTATTTCACATAAAGGAGAACGCTATGAAGTACGATTTTGAAGCCATTGAAAAGAAATGGCAGGCGAATTGGGAAAAGACCAAGCCCTACGCCGCCGTCACGGGCAGCAGTAAGCCGAAGTTTTACGGTCTGATCGAGTTCCCGTATCCCTCCGCTGCCGGTCTGCACGTCGGTCATCCCCGCCCCTTCACCGCGATGGACGTCATCACGCGCAAAAAGCGCATGGAGGGCTACAACGTGCTCAACCCCATCGGCTTTGACGCCTTCGGTCTGCCGACGGAGAACTTTGCGATCAAAAACCATATCCATCCTGCCATTATCACCCGGCAGAACATCGAGAACTTCACCCGCCAGCTCAAGATGCTCGGCTACGGCTTCGACTGGGACCGCGTGGTCGATACCACCGATCCGCAGTACTACAAGTGGACGCAGTGGATCTTCCTGCAGCTGTTTAAGAAGGGTCTTGCCTACAAGACGACGATGCCCGTCAACTGGTGCACGAGCTGCAAGTGCGTGCTTGCCAACGAAGAAGTCGTCGAGGGCGTGTGCGAGCGCTGCGGCAGCGAGGTCATCCGCAAGGAAAAGAGTCAGTGGATGCTGAAGATCACCGAATATGCCGACCGCCTGATCGACGATCTGGACGACCTTGACTTTATTGAGCGCGTCAAGGTGCAGCAGAAGAACTGGATCGGTCGCTCCACCGGTACGGAAGTCACCTTCAAGACCAACACCGAAGATGATATCACCGTCTACACCACCCGTGTCGATACGCTTTTCGGCGTGACCTACACGGTCATTTCGCCGGAGCATCCGCTGCTGAAGAAGTGGAAGCCGCTTATTAAGAACTGGGAGGAGGTCGCCGCCTATCAGGAGGCTGCCGCCAGAAAGTCCGACTTTGAGCGCGGCGAACTGAACAAGGAAAAGACCGGCGTCCGCCTCGACGGGATCGAGGTCATCAATCCCGCCAACGGCAAGGCTGTTCCGATGTTCGTTTCCGACTACGTCCTCATGGGCTACGGCACCGGTATCGTCATGGGCGTTCCGGGTCACGACCAGCGCGACTGGGACTTCGCCACGGCGTTCGGCATTCCCATCATCGAGGTCGTCGAGGGCGGCGACATCACCAAGGAAGCCTTTACCCTCAAGGACGACACCGGCATCATGGTCAACTCCGGCTTCCTCAACGGCATGACGGTCAAGGAAGCGATCCCCGCCATGAAGCAGTACGCCATCGAGCAGGGCTGGGGCAGGGAAAAGGTCAACTTCAAGCTGCGCGACTGGGTCTTTTCCCGTCAGCGCTACTGGGGCGAGCCGATCCCTCTGGTCAACTGCCCGAAGTGCGGCTGGGTGCCCGTACCCGAAAGCGAGCTGCCGCTCGTGCTGCCGCAGGTCGAAAGCTATGAGCCGACCGACGACGGCGAGAGCCCGCTTTCCAAGATGACCGACTGGGTCAACACGAAGTGCCCGTGCTGCGGCGGCGACGCCAAGCGCGAGACCGATACCATGCCGCAGTGGGCAGGCTCCTCCTGGTACTTCCTGCGTTACATGGATCCCCACAACGACAAGGAGCTCGTTTCGAAGGAAGCCGAAGAATACTGGGGGCCCGTGGACTGGTACAACGGCGGCATGGAGCATACGACGCTGCATCTGCTCTACTCCCGCTTCTGGCATAAATTCCTCTATGACATCGGCGTCGTCCACACGAAGGAGCCGTATGCCAAGCGCACGAGCCACGGCATGATCCTCGGTCAGAATCCGCACTATATCGGCAACGTCGAGACGCAGGAGGAGAAGGACGCGCTCATCGCCAAGTACGGAAGCCAGGCGCTGCGTCCCGCCGTCAAGATGTCGAAGTCCCTCGGCAACGTCGTCAATCCTGACGACGTCGTCAAGGCCTACGGCGCGGATACGATGCGTCTTTATATCATGTTCATCGGCGATTTTGAAAAGGTCGCCACATGGTCTGACGACGCGGTCAAGGGCTGCAAGCGCTTTCTCGACCGCTGCTGGAACCTGATGGATATGGCGAAAGACGACGCTGCGGTGTCCGAGAAGAACGCGCCCATCGTCCACAAGACCATCAAGAAGGTCACCGACGATATCGACACGCTGAAGATGAACACCGCCATCGCCGCGCTTATGGCAATGGTCAATGAGTTCTACGCAAACGGTCTCACCAGGGGCGACCTTGAAGTTTTGATGCTGCTGCTCTCTCCGTTCGCGCCGCATATGGTCGAGGAGATGTGGGAGCTGACCGGCTATGCCGCCAGAAACGGCAGGATGGCAATGCAGATGGATTGGCCCGTGTATGACGAAAGCAAGACCGTCGCTTCTGCCGTCGAGATGGCGGTTCAGGTACAGGGCAAGCTGCGCGGCACGGTCACGGTCCCCGTGGACAGCGATCAGGATACCGTCGTCGCCGCTGCCAGGGCAAGCGAGCGCGTCGCCAAGGCGATGGAGGGCATGCAGATCGTCAAGGTCATTTATGTGAAGAATAAGCTTGTCAATCTGATCGTGAAGCCGCTTTAACACCGTCTGGAATTTTCGGAGTTTTATCATTTTCCCGGAAAATTTGAAGAAAATTTATTGACAAGCCCTGCTTTTTCTCATATAATACCACCGTTAGTCATGTGAATGGCTCTTAAAGAGCACTCAGGATCGAGCCGGGTGCATCGGAGGGAGGGAAAATATAGATGTCCGAAGTTCATGTCAAGGAAGGCGAATCTCTGGACAGCGCGCTCAAGCGTTTCAAGAGAAGCTGCGCCAAGGCTGGCATCGTGGCGGAAGTTCGCAAGAGAGAGTGCTATGAAAGCCCCAGCGTCAAGCGCCGCAAGAAGAGCGAGGCTGCCCGTAAGAACCGCAATAAGCGTTACTACTAAGAAAAAAAGACGTCCGAAAGGGCGTCTTTTTTTGCCTGCTGCGGTAAAACGAGGAAGGCTATCCCGATTTTGCGAAACGGAAAAGCTCCGCCAGCAGATCCTTTACCTCCGGATACATGATAAAGGCGTCCCTGATGCCGAGAGAGCGGGCAAGTGCGAGCTTGCTTTTGAGCGTTTGCGCGTCGTCAAATAGCACGAAGTGGGTCTCTCCGTTCAAAGAATGGGTGAAGTAATGTGCAGTCAGCTCGCGGGAATAGAACGTGGAAATATCGCGGCGCTTTTGCAGCGCCTGCAATTCACTCAGCAGCATCGGCTGCCCGCGCCCGCTGGGGCAGGGAAGCGGGAAATCCATGATGAGCCGCTCTAAATCAAGCGCAACGCGCGCTGCGCCGTAGCGGTTTTGTGCGTTTTGCAGCATTTCCTGCAGTGAGCCGCCGGAAATGGCGGTGCTGATGAGAACAGTTGCCGACTGAGCGGGCAAAAGCTGCGGTACGAAGAGCGTTCGATGCTGCTGTGCCAGAAGCTTACCCAGCCGGTCAAGAAACACGATGCGATCGGGAAGATCGGCAGACTCAAAATCTGCAAGCACACCGCCGAACTGCCTCGCGGCGCATTCGGATACGATCGCGCGGAGCAAGATATCTGCGTTTTTCAGCGGCTTTCTGCAGCGGTCGGAAAGCCCCATCAATCCGCCCTGCGTCTGCGCGGGGAGCGCGCTGCGCGAAAGCATACCGCTTTCATCAATGGCATAGGCGATATGTACCAGCGGCAGCGGGCAGGAGGGAAGCTGCTGCGCCTCCTTCGGCGTGATGGCAAGATGGATCTGCAAAGGAAACCCTCCCTTGTAAAGAGGTGGAAATCATGCTATACTACGCTAAAAAACTATGCGACGGAGGAGAAATGTATGCAAGACCTGCTCTGCCCCCACTGGGTATTTGACGATTATTCCTCCGTTACGCCGGAGTTTTTGCAGCGTCTCGGCGTCCGATTGCTGCTGAGCGATCTTGACTTTACCCTTGCGCCCAAAAAGACAAAGGACCCGGATGAGACGGTTCGCGCATGGCTCCAAAGCCTGAAGGACAGCGGCGTGCAGGTCGTGATCATCTCAAACAACCGAAGTCCCGCCCGGGTCGAGCGCTACTGCAGGACGCTCGGCATCCGCTATGTCGGTCACGCGCAGAAACCGCTCGTGCACGGCTATCGGAAGGCTATGGCGCAAAACGGCGCTGCGCCCGGGGAAACGGCGATGCTGGGGGACAAGCTGCTCACCGATACGCTCGGCGCCAGGCGCTGCGGCATTACGATGCTGATGGTCGAGCCTGCCGGCGGCGCGGTCGGTCTGTGGCAGAAGGTGCTGCACGCGCTGCAGGAACCGTTCAAGCGCGCTGCCGCTCACGATGAACGAAAGAAATAGAATTATTTTGCAAAAAGCGGCACAAGATAAAGAAAACTACTTGCCTTTCGGAGCAAATTGCTGTATCATATCATCGGTTTTGCAGAAAAACGCTATTTTTATGAATTTGAGGGAGTCTGTGAGATTTCCTCGCAAATACAGGAGGAAAAGAATATGGCAACGATTACCGCTGGTGATTTCAGAAACGGCAAGGTCTTTGAGATGGACGGCAAGTACTATCAGGTCGTTGAGTTCCAGCATGTTAAGCCCGGTAAGGGCGCCGCATTTGTCCGCACCAAGATGCGCAATGTCGTCACCGGCGGCGTGACCGAGACTTCCTTTAACCCCACCGCAAAGTTTGAAGAGGTCGCCATCGAGCGCAAGAATATGGAATACAGCTACAATGACGGCGATCTGTATTACTTCATGGATCAGGAGACCTACGATATGGTACCTCTGAACCGTGAGCTGCTCGGCGACGCGTTCCGTTTCGTCAAGGAAAACACCATGTGCATGATCCTGAGCATCAAGGGCAATATTTTCGGCGTGGAAGCACCGAACTTTGTTGACCTTGTTGTCACCAAGTCCGATCCGGGCGCCAAGGGCGACACGGCGACCAATGTTACCAAGCCCGCCGTCCTCGAGACCGGTGCTGAGATCAAGGTCCCGCTGTTTATCAACGAGGGCGACAAGATCCAGATCGACACCCGTACCGGCGAGTATATCGGCCGTTCCAAGTAATCCGTTCCACCAAACAGGAAGTTCACTTGTAGAAAGGAGTTTTTTACGATGGGTATTTCCGAAAAAGTTGCTTACCTCAAGGGCCTGATGGAGGGTCTGAACATTGATGAGCAGACCAATGAGGGCAAACTGTTCACCGCCATTGTCGACGTTCTCGATGAGATCGCGCTTGAGATCGAAGATCTGACCGATGAAGTCATGGAGCTCGGCGACGGGCTTGACGTTGTCAGCGATGACCTCAGCGATGTCGAAGACATCGTTTACGACGACGATGACGACGATGACGATGACGACGAGGACGAGGAAGAGGAGTGCTACGCCACCACCTGCCCCGAATGCGAGGAAGAGATCTATTTTGACGATACCGTTCTGGAAGACGGTGCGCTGCTTTGCCCCAACTGCGGCGCCAAGCTGGAATTTGACCTCTCCGATCTGGAAAACGCCGAGGAAGAGGATAAGGACTGATCCGCTCCGCTTCGGACAGTACAGCAGCATCCCAACAGCAATAGAAAACGCCGCTCAAATGAGCGGCGTTTTTCATATCGATTCAAAGGATCACAGCGGTCTGCTGGCAACCGTAAGAATGACGTCGAGCATCCCCTGGATCTGCGGCGTGAGGACCTTGTTTTTGTGGTAGAGGACCTGACGCCATTGCGGTATTTCGCAATCCGCAACGGGAATGACGGCAAGCTCTTTTTGGTGGATGCTTTTGTTGACGGTGTAGCGCGGCAAAACCGAAAGATAGGTGGGGTTTTCACTGATGAGACGCAGTGCAAGTACGTCATCCTCCAGCTCCAAAAAGGGCTGGACGGTCAGGTTCTGACGGGCAAGCTCGCGGTCGAAGAGATCGCGGTAAACGTTGCTGCGGTTCATCAAAATAAAGGGGTGCTTCACAAGATCGGCAAGACGGACGACCGGCTGCCTGACCAGCGGATTTTGAATATTGGTGACAACAACGATGTCTTCCTCCGCCTCAAACATCTTGACGAACTGCGTGTCAAAAACCTGCTCGTCAAGCGTGTAGATAAGGTCAAGCTCATTTTTGATCAGCTTTTCCTTCAGGGAAACAATGGTATCTGCGTGCAGCTGCGCGATCACATGGGGAAAGCGGTCATGAAAAGCGGGAACGATATCGGAAAAAGACGCCGTCAGCATGGAGTTAAGCGTGCCGACACGGACGGTTCCGGTCAGCTGCGTATGGTCGCAGGCAAACGAACTTGCGCGGGAGACGGCGCTGACCACATCGCGGGCGTAGGCGACAAAGTCTTTGCCGTACTGCGTGATCGAAACCGTTTTGCCGATGCGGTCGAACAGCTGCACGTTCAGCTCGCGCTCAAGCTGCTGGATCTGCACGGTGACTGCAGACTGTGAGTAATCCAGCGCATCGGCGGCACGGGAAAAGCTTTGCAGTTCGGTCACCTTCAAAAAAGTTACCAGATTACGGATCTCCATGCAGCACCTCCTGCAGAAATTAAAATTATTAAATAATTTTCAAAAATATATTATTTAATATGGCGAATCTTGTCAAGAGAAAAAAGAAAAGACCTCTTAAAAAATTTAAATCGATCTTGAGAAGACGCGCACACCGAAGCGGTGCGTATATGGCGCGCTGCATTGTAAGAGTAATTGCCGCGCAGGGACTTGCCAAGCGCTGCGAGGTGCAGATGAGCTATGCCATCGGACTTGCCAATCCGATGTCGCTGCGCATCGACACCTTCGGCACAGCAAAGGGGCGGGAGTCTCAGCTGCACCGCGCCGTTGCGAGAACGGTGGAGGAGTGCGTAAAACAGGATAAGGCGCCTGCAGCGCTTGATCCAAAG
>JAEDKW010000068.1 GCA_016295615.1 Oscillospiraceae bacterium
ATTCGGTGTAAGAGACCGCCTTGTCGAAGAGCTTTTCCACCTCTTCCGACGGAGCCTTGGTGCACCTGGATACGATGATTGCCGCAATAAGACCCGCGATCGTACCGGGAATGATCTCATAGATGCCGGTGGAGGACAGGCACAGCAGCCAAAGGACATCCACGACAGCGCCGGTCACGATGCCGGCGATCGCACCTTCAAAGTTAAAGCGCTTCCAGAACAGGGACAGCATGATCGCCGGACCGAACGCCGCGCCGAAAAGTCCCCATGCATTTTCAACAAGACCCATGATCGTACCGCTGTTGGGATTGGATGCGATCAGGACTGCGATCACGGAGATGGCAAGCACCACAAAGCGGCCTGCCCAAAGCATTTCCTTGTCGCTGGCCTTGCCCTTGCGCAGCACGGGCTTATAGACGTCGCTTGCAAAGGCAGAGGCAGAAGCAAGCAGCTGGGAATCCGCCGTGGACATGGACGCAGCCAGAATGGCGGAGAGCAGCACGCCGGAAATCAGCGCCGGGAAGAGCATACGCACCATCTGGATAAAGACGGTGGAACTGTCGGAGATCTCGCCGAGCAGCAGGTGACCGATGCAGCCGGCAGCAACGGAGAAGATAACGATCAGCACATTCCAGGTAATGCCGATCTTCGCGCTCTTCTTCAGGTCCTTATCGGAGCGCACGGACATAAAGCGCACAATGATGTGCGGCATACCGAAATAACCGAGACCCCAGCCCAGACCGGAAACAATGTCTTTCCAGCTGGAGAAAAGATTCCAGTAATTGGCAGGCAGGTCAGCCACGCTCTCGGCAGCGCCGCCGCCCTTGATGACGATCAGGGCAAAGATCGGGGCGATCAGAAGCGCCGCGAGCATCAGCATGCCCTGGAAGAAATCCGTCCAGCAAACGGCGGAGAAACCGCCGAGAAAGGTGTAGCCCACAATGATCGCGGCAGCGAGATACATCGCAAGCGTTGCGTCGATCCCGATGACCGTATGGAAAAGCGTGCCGCAGGCCTTCATCGAGGAGGCGGCATAAATCGTATAAGCCACGAGGAAAATAATGGCGCAGATGATCTGCAGCGCCTTGGACTTGCTCACGAAGCGGTTGGTCAGATACTGCGGAACTGTGATGGCGTCATTGGCAACGATCGTGAAGCGGCGAAGTCTCGGCGCCTCGACCGTCCAACTGACGGCATAGCCGATCGCAAGACCGATCGCCACCCACGCCTGACCGATGCCGAAGGCGTAGATGGAAGCAGGCAGACCCATGAGCACCCATGCGCTCATATCGGAGGCGCCGGCAGACAGCGCGGACACCCAGGGTCCCATCTGGCGCCCGCCAAGGAAGTAATCCTTTTCTCCGCCATCCTTGGATTTGACAAAGAAGTAAACGCCGATACCGAGCATAAATGCAAGGTACACCACAAAAACGATGCTTTCCAAATTGAACATAGTTGATTTCTCCTATAACCGGGGCGCACACACCCCTTTGATTTGCGATGGGTGCAGTATACCACACAAAAACATAGACGTAAATACAGAACTCCGTATAGAATTAATTCTATACGGAGTTCTTAAATTACATTAATTTTCTTCTTAAAATCAAGCTTTTTATAATAGACGAATTGTCAAATGAATTATTGTTCACAAAAAATAAATTTAATTGTTCTGCGGCAAAAAGCACTTGACAAACATCGGCATCATTCGATCGCCGTACTGCGCAATGGCGTATTCTCCGTCCGCCAGGCACCAGTCGTACATGATCGCGCGCTCAAACATGGCATAGTCGTTGATGATCTGGTTGGCGCTCATATCGGTGCGCAGCTCGCCACGGGACTGCCCCTCGCGCACGATCTGCTGCACGAGCTTGAAGTAGGTGCGGTTGCGGTTGAGCAGATGCTTTTCCCCCCTGGTGACGAGCTGGGTGGAAAACAGCCTTCCCAAAAGCTCGACGGAAACGCTGTTGTCGATCATCGTGAACAGCTCGTGATTGATGAAAATCAGCTTTTCCGCGGCATTCATATCCGGATCCATGGTCGCCTTCAGCTCTTCATACTTTTCATCGAAGATCATGGCAAGCGTGCCGAGCAGCGCGTCCTTACCCTCAAAGTAGTGATAGAAGGAGCCCTTGGACGTCTCCGATTCAAAAATGATGTCCTCCACCGTCGTGTCATCGTAGCCCTGCTCATAAAAGAGCTTCCAGGCGGCGCTGACAATGCGCCCTTTCGTATTGCGGGAATTCTTCTTTGCCATACCGCTCCCTCCCTTTTCCGAGCATCTTCCGGTTACTGCCGGAAGTATCCGTTGCCGTCAATATAGCGGTCATCCTCCGAAAGCCGCATCACCGTGCGGCGGGCGGAGGAGAACACAATGACGATAAACACCAAAAAGATCACGGCAAACAGCGAATTGTTGATCGTGGCAATAAAGTCGTAGCAGCCGTGCAGCAGCGCCGGCACCAGCAGTGCTTTGCGGCAGTACTGTTTGCTTCTTTCATGGTCGCCGTAGTTTTCATGCCAGCGCGCCATGCCGTACCACGAACCCATGAACACGCCGAAGCAGGCATGTCCCGGAACTGCCGTCAGCGCGCGCACCGCCGCCGTCCCAAGTCCGTACACGGACACATAGCTGATATTTTCCCAAAGGGCAAAGCCGAGCGAGACGAACACCGCGTACACCACGCCGTCGAAGCTGCAGTTGAATTCAGGAGACTTCCACGTGCGGTGGCGGAGCATCATGTACTTGAAGCCCTCCTCGGAAAACGCCACAACGCCGAAATACAGCAGCGCGTTGTAGGCGATCGTCCCCTTTGGGACGAAGCTGCCGAGGATCCATTCTCCCGCGCCTTCGGCTATCATGGCAAGAAAGGTCGCGATAATACCGCGCGCCACCAGCGAGATCAGCAGACGCGGCGGTTCCTTCTCAAGCGCATCCTTTCTGTAAATGTAACGCAGCAGAAGAATTGCCGGAACCACCGCTGCGGCAATTAAAATCGGATTTGTATAAAAAAACATATCCCGCTCCTCATATCCATCTGTCATCTGTTTTTGCCGCAAGCCTGTATGCGTGCAGACTGCGGATCTTTCTTTTTATTATACCCAATCAGCAAAAAAGTGCAAGCAGGTTTGTTTCCCGTATCAATTTTATGAAAAAATTTCGACCTCTTTCTTTTCATTTTTTACTTGACAAGTTTCGACTTTGACCGTATCATAGCTAAGAAATAAAAAAGTGAGGAGATCGTGACATGACCGGCAAGCTGCGCAGTACGGATACAGGCTTCGCTGTCTTCATCTCTCTTTCTTCAAAATAACGCAGGACCAACCGCCCCCAAAAGACGGCTGGTCCTTTTTTTATGGGAGGATATGAACATGATAAAAGGTTGGGATCAGGTCTGCATTGTCCCTGAGTTCTGCGATCAGGGCGTTGACTGCTATCGCTTAACAGGCGGTCATTTTCTCAATGAATACTACATCGTTTCCGAGGCGGAGACGCGCAAGCTGATGAACCGCCCGGAGGTGGTCGGCTATGAGGTATACACATCCCTGATCACTGCGACCTCACAGATGATGTACTATCTCAAGGAGCAGAAAAAGATCACCTGCGCCAATATTCTTTCCATTCTCCGCGGCGCTTTGAACTATCCGCTGGAGGAGAGCTGCTATAAAGAGCATATCCGCGTGCATGATATCAGCTTCCTCTCGAGCGAGCGTGTGTTTGTTGACGGTGAAATGGCAGGGCTTGAGATCAAGTACAGCAAGCTCACCATGGTGCCTGACAGCACCCTGATGATCGGCGACATCATCGCCTCCGGTGAAACGCTGGTCAACTGCCTGCGCTATGTGACCGACTTCTATCGCGATCACGGCGCCAAGCTGCGCAACATCGTGCTTTTCACCATTGGCGGCGGAAAGGGCATTGAGCTTCTGGAGCGTCTTACAGCGGAGATCCGCGAATACTGGCCCGACTTTGAGGGCTTTATCACCGTGTATTACGAGGGTATCTTCAGCTGCTATGAGGAGGGCGACAAGGGCGTTTCCGGCATTAACCGCGCCAACATCGACTTCTACTGGAAAGGCGGCATCATTGCGCCTGCGTTCCGCCGCCAGACACTGTCCATGCAGAACCCGCTGTTTGAAAAATGCACCATCTACGACGGCGGCGCCCGCCGCTATGAGATCCACGAGCATATTGATGAGGTCCTGGAATTCTGGAACGGTATCCTCGAGCGTGCCGACATCATCGACAAGCAGGCGCTGATCGAAGAAAAGCTCGGGCATAAGCTTCCCATTTCCTACGAGGACTGGCTGCGCGACGCTCATTACGATAAGCTCGATCCCAAGGAAACCCGCTGGCTCTATCAGCAGGAACGCGGCTTTGTGGAAAGCCTTGCAGACGTCTCTCTGCGTGAGATCGCTCTTCAGCGAATTGAAGAGTTCACCTCCACGCTGAAAAAATATATCCTGTGACGGACAAATCGTGTGTAAGAATGAAGGAGGAAACAAGCATGAAGAAAGAAACAACCAAAACCGCAGATATTGACTTCGCGGAATCCGCAGTGCCCCAGAGCAGCCGCCGCAATATGCTCACCATGTTTATGATCATGCTGGGCTTCACATTCTTCTCCGCCAGCATGTGGGCGGGCAAGGAACTCTCTGACGGTCTTGATTTTTCAGGCTTTGTCGCCGCCCTGCTCCTCGGCGGGTGCATTCTCGGTCTCTATACCGGACTGCTTGGCTATGTCGGCGCCAAAACCGGTCTCAGCCTTGACCTTCTCGCCCGAAAGTCCTTTGGCGTCAAAGGCTCTTACCTCCCCTCCGCAATGATCTCCTTTACGCAGATCGGCTGGTTCGGGGTCGGCGTTGCCATGTTTGCCATCCCCGTTGCCAATGAACTCTTCGGCGGAAGCAAGCTTGCCGAGGTCATACTCGTCATCGTTGCCGGCGTCTGCATGACCGCCTCTGCCTACTTCGGCATCAAATCCCTGACGATCGTCAGCTACGTTGCTGTTCCCCTCGTCGCCGTTCTCGGCACCGTTTCCATGATCCTCGCCGTCCAGCGCGGTGAGAGTACCTTTCTGGAGCAGTTCGCACGCTCCAGCGGTACCCTGACGGTGATCGGCGGGGCAGGTCTCGTGATGGGTTCCTTCGTCTCCGGCGGCACCGCCACTCCGAACTTCACCCGTTTTGCCCAGTCGGGCAAAGCCGGCATGATCACTACGGTCGTCGCCTTCTTCATCGGCAACTCCCTGATGTTCTTCTTCGGCGGTGTTTCCAGCATTTATGTCGGCGGCAACGACATCTTTGAGGTCATGATCAACCTTGGTCTGTTCTACATGGCGGTTCTCGTCCTCGGTCTTAACATCTGGACCACGAACGACAATGCGCTCTACTCCGCCGGTCTTGGTCTCGCCAACATTTTCCGCCGGCGCAAAAAGCCCATGGTCCTTATCTCCGGTCTGATCGGCACCGCCGCTTCCGTTTGGCTTTACTGGAACTTCTGCGGCTGGCTCAACATTCTCAACTGCACCCTGCCCCCTGTCGGCATCATTCTCGTTCTGGACTACTTCCTCAACAAGGAAGATTATGAAACCGCCGAAGCCCACTGCGAGGTGAACTGGTCCGCGGTGATCGGCGTTGTGCTCGGCGCCGTCGTCGCAAATGCCGTCCACTGGGGCATTGCATCGCTCAATGGTATGGCGGTTGCCTCCGCATGCTATCTCATCGGCAGCCGCGTGCAAAAGAAGTCTGTCTGATCCCCCTGCCGCAAGAAAGAAGCCCCCGCTG
>JAEDKW010000069.1 GCA_016295615.1 Oscillospiraceae bacterium
TTTTATACAAAACAATGTCAAATTCTTTGTGAAATCAGAGGAAATTATTCCCGCTCACGCACATTGCCCAAGCTCCGGCTCTGCGTACCGTAGGCAATGACGCCGCTGCCGTATTTCCGGCGCAGCGCGTCCATCGCGGTTTCCAGCTTTTCCTGTTTTTCCTGCTGCGCGTCCGAAGCGCCGAAAAAGTCGAGCTGCTGATAGGCCTGGGCGCTCTGCGTCAGGTGGATCGCGGTGACGGACAGCAGCCGGATCGGCTCGGGCGCCTTCCACAGTCGCCTTACCAGCTTGAGCGCCGTATCGTTGATCTCGCGCATCAGATGGGTCGGATTCGGCAAAACCGTCTGGCGGGAAAAATGCTCAAAGCGGTTGTTTTTCAAGCCGACCTGAACGCCGCCGCAGTAAAACCCCTGCCGCCGCAGGCGCATCGCAACGCTGTCGGAAAGCAGCGCGATGCCGGTGCATACCTCGTCCCAGGTCGTGAGGTCTTTTCGAAAGGTCATGGA
Organism: Oscillospiraceae bacterium; assembly: GCA_016295615.1. GTDB lineage: Bacteria > Bacillota > Clostridia > Oscillospirales > Oscillospiraceae > Hominicoprocola. The sequence continues at coordinate 507 of JAEDKW010000069.1, forward strand.
ATTGCCCACGGATTTGACGCTATCACGCTCCTGCTCGCCCAGGACGCTCGCGCTGTCCAGACCGTTTGCATAGCGGTGAAGCTGGACTCCCAGCTTGCCCATCAGTGTTTCAAGCATTTCTTCGCTGCATCCGGCAAGCTCGCCGATGGTTCTGACGCCGTATTTTTCCAAAAGCTCCTGTGCGGCGCGGCCGACATAGAGCAGCGCGCCCACAGGGAGGGGCCAGACGATCTCCCGCCAGTTTTCCGGTGAGATGACGGTCGTTGCATCGGGCTTTTTATAGTCGCTGCCGAGCTTGGCGAAAACCTTGTTGAACGAAACACCGACGGAAATGGTCAGACCCAGCTCGCGTTTGACGCGCGATCGCAGCGTGTCGGCAAGCGCTTCGGCATTCCCGCCGAACAGGTGAAGTGAATGCGTTACGTCCAGCCAGCTTTCGTCAATGCCAAACGGCTCGACCAAGTCGGTGTAATCACTGTAAATGAGATTTACTTTACGGGAATATTCCGCATACAGGTCGTGATGCGGCGGCAGGAGGACGAGATCGGGGCATTTTTTCTTCGCCTGCCAGATCGTCTCCGCTGTCTTGACGCCGTATTCTTTGGCAGGCTCGTTTTTCGCCAGAATGATGCCGTGACGCTCCGCAGGGTCGCCGCAGACCGCGACCGGCACGCCGCGCAGCTCAGGGCGGCTGAGCAGCTCGCAGGAGGCATAGAACGAGTTGCAGTCACAGTGTAGAATAATGCGTCTCAGGTCTGCTCACCTCCGAATTCTGCGCCGAACGGCTTGGGATCAATCAAGTATAGCACAAAAACAAGGATAGAACAAGCGTTTTACAAAAAAAGACGGCGCCGCGCGGTCAACGCGGCGCTGCCGGAGCAGGATACCGCCGCACGGGGATGCTTCGTGCGGCGGTGTCGCTTTAAGATTCTTCTTTTATGCTGTAAAGCGCTGCGCCGAGCGCAGTGGCAAACGTGGCGTTTTTGGGAATCATGAATTCCAGACCGTAAAGCTCCGTGAACAGATCAAAAATCTTCCGTGCGGGCGGCAGCATCGTCAGCGCGCCGGTGAGCACGACGGTATCGGTGCTGCAGCTCTTGCAGGCGAATACGCACATCGTGCCGATGGACTGGAGCACCAGATTGACAAGACCGAGCATCTTATCCGCGGCAGTGGCGTCCTCGGAAACATTGGCAAAATTGGCGGCCGTTGTCTCCGGAGGAAGGGTGCCGACCTTTCCCTTGGACATGTCGCCGATCGTCAGGTCGATGCGGGACAGGTCGCCGTCAACACAGAGCTTGCGGATCTGGGAATACTGATGCGTGCCGGTGATCAGCGCGCTCAGACCGGAAAGCGTGCCGCCGCCGACGCCGCTGCCGCAGAGATGACGGACTGCGCCGCCCTTTTCCGCCCAAATGAACGCCGTGCCGGTGCCGAGACTGACAACAACGGCGCGCTCCTTGCCGGAAAGGGCGAGACCGCCTGTGCCGATCGAGGAGAATTCCTCGACTTTCACGGTGTGGACGCCGTAAATATCGCCGTCCACATAGGATGCGCCGACGCCCGTCAGGACGATGCGGTCAAGATCGGACAGCTGAAGATGATTGGCATTGAGAAAGTTACCCAGCGCGCCGAAGAGCGAAGTGACAGGGTCCTCTGCCTTGACGCGCAGCATATCGATAACGCTCTGATCGGGACGGAGCCCCACGATTTTCGTGCTCGAGCCGCCGATGTCGATTCCCAGGATAACGCCCATAGTGATCCTCCGTTCCGCAGCCGTGTGCGGTGATAATTGTGTTTGCAGTATCCATATCATAGGGGAGAAAGCGGGTAAAGTCAAGCAAAGAAACGGGGAAAAAGGGCGAAATGGGTTGCTTTATTCTTCTGTTGAGGCTATAATAATACTGGCGGAATAAAGGACTTTGTATAGCATTCCGCGGCGCAACATACCGGAAGCTGAAGAACGATCGTTTTCAGCTTCAGATACTCCGAAAAGGACATTACAAGGCGCGGCGGGAGACCGCGACCGAGAAAACAACGAGGTATTTTCATGAGGACGGATGAGAAGCTGAATATGACCATGCTCTGCGACTTTTATGAACTGACAATGGGCAACGGCTATTTGAAAGCAGGACTCCACAACCGCATCACTTATTTCGACGTGTATTTCCGTACTGTGCCGGACGGCGGCGGCTTTGCCATCGCGGCGGGTCTTGAGCAGCTGATCGATTATATTGAGGATCTCCATTTCGACGAGCAGGACATCGAATACCTGCGCAGCAAAGGAATTTTCTGCGAAGAATTTCTCGATTATCTCAGGAACTTCAGATTTACCGGCGATATCTACGCGGTCCCGGAGGGAACGCCGGTGTTCCCCAGGGAGCCGATGGTCATTGTGCGTGCTCCCGCGATCGAGGCGCAGCTGCTGGAAACATTTACGCTTCTCACCATCAATCACCAGAGCCTGATCGCAACCAAGGCAAACCGGATCGTGCGTGCCGCCAAGGGGAAGGCGGTCATGGAGTTTGGCTCGCGCCGCGCGCAGGGTTCCACCGCCGCGATCGACGGCGCCCGCGCCGCGTATCTCGCCGGCTGCTGCGGCACTGCCTGCACGATCTCCGACGAGCTGTACGGAACTCCCGCGCTCGGCACGATGGCGCACGCATGGGTGCAGATGTTCGATACCGAGTATGACGCTTTCGCGACCTACTGCAAGCTTTATCCGGGCAATGCGACGCTGCTTGTCGACACCTACGATACGCTCAAGTCCGGCATTCCCAACGCCATCCGCGCCTTCAATGATGTGTTAAAGCCCATGGGCGTGACCAAGTGCGGCATCCGTCTTGACTCCGGCGACCTTGCCTATCTCACGCGCAAGGCCCGTCAGATGCTGGACGAAGCCGGTTGGGAGAGCTGCAAGATCACCGTATCCAACTCGCTCGACGAGTATCTGATTCGGGATCTCTGGCTGCAGGACGCCAAGATCGACGCCTTCGGCGTCGGCGAGCGGATGATCACCGCCAAGAGCGAGCCGGTCTTCGGCGGCGTCTATAAGCTTGTCGCCGTGGAGGATGACGACGGTGAGATCATTCCCAAGATCAAGATCAGCGAGAACGTTGGGAAGATCACAACGCCGCACTTTAAAAAGCTCTACCGCTTCTACGGCAGGGATACGGGCAAGGCCATTGCGGACTATCTGTGCGTCTACGATGAGACCGTGGATGACAGCCGCAATCTTGAGATCTTTGATCCCGAGGCAACCTGGAAGCGCAAGGAGGTCTATCACTTTGAGGCGCGCGAGCTGCTCGTGCAGATCTACAAAAACGGAAAGCTCGTCTACAAGCGCCCGAGTATGGAGGAGCTGCGCGCGTACTGCGCTTCCCAGGTGGATACGCTCTGGGACGAGGTCAAACGCTTCGACAATCCGCATAGATATTATGTGGATCTTTCGCAGAAGCTTTATGATATCAAGCAGAGCCTGCTGAACAGAAACAATCAGTAACGACCGTATGCAGAGAGAGTGGGGGAAAGCATGAAAAAGAATCGTAAGCGGCAGAAGGGGGAGCGTCGTACCAGCGCGGTCATGCGTCTTTCGTTCGTTGCGCTGGCGCTGCTGCTGCAGATCGCTTTTGTATTTTTCCTTGCAAATTTTCTGCAGGAGTACACGGCTGCGATCTACGCGGCACTGGAAATCGCGGCCTTGATGGCAGCGGTCCACATTTATAATAAGAGCGGCGATTCGACATACAAGCTCAGCTGGGTCATCGTGCTGCTGACACTGCCTGTTGTGGGCTTCCTGCTCTATGCGTTTTGGAGCGGCAGTTTGCAGCGCAAACGTATTGCCAGACAGCACCCGGACAATACCGCCGAACCGGAGAGCGTCAGAATGCGCAGCGAGATGAGTGCGGATAAGCTCAACCGGCAGCTGCCCAACTGGTCGCGGCTTTCCTCCTATCTGCGCCGCCGGGACTTTTTGCTTTATCAGAATACGCGCGTCACGTATTTTCCGGAGGGCGAACAGCTCATCAACGACATCCTCACGCGCGTAGAGCGTGCAGAGCACTTTATTTTTCTTGAGTATTTTATCATTGCCGAAGGGCAGCTTTGGGACCGGATGAGCGCAGCACTTTGCGAAAAGGCGAAAGGCGGCGTGGAGGTCAAGGTCATTTTCGATGATTTCGGCAATATCCGCCGCTTCAGCGGAGAGACGATCGAGCGGCTGCGCGACGCCGGCGTTGAAGTTTTTGTCTTCAACCCCGTGCAGCAGTATGTGAACCGGCTGTACTTCAACTACCGCGACCACCGCAAGATCTGCTGTGTGGACGGTGATTTTGCCTATACCGGCGGCGTCAATATTGCCGATGAATATGCCAATCTGTTCGAGCGCTTCGGCTACTGGAAGGATGGCGGCGTGCGCCTGGAGGGAGAGGGCGCGTGGGGACTGACGACCGCCTTTATCAACATGTGCGGATATCTCGGCGGCGAGCTGCACAATGAACGCGATTACTACCGCCCGCATGCCGCCATAAAAAGCGAGGGCTTCTGTCAGCCGTTTGTCGACGGTCCGCATAACAATCCCGATAATCCGGCGGAGGACGTCTATCTTCAGATGGTCTCCAACGCCAAACGCTTTCTCTACATCACCACACCCTACTTTATTCCGGATGCGAGCATGATGCGCGCCCTGTGCATCGCGGGCGACGGGGGCGTGGACGTGCGTCTCATGCTGCCCGGAACGCCGGACCACTGGTACACGGACTGCGTGGCGGAATCTTACTTCGGGGAGCTTTTGCAGCACGGCATCAAAATTTATCGCTATACGCCCGGTTTTCTGCATGCCAAGAGCGTCATGGTCGATCGCGAGATAGCCTTTGTCGGCTCGGTCAACGCGGATTACCGCAGCTTCCAGCTCAATTTTGAGTGCGGCGTCGTGACTTACGGTACGAGCATGATCGAGGATCTGCTTGAGGATATGGACGGCATTATGGACCGCAGCCATTGCATCACCATGGAGGAGTGGAAGAAGCGTCCCTGGGGACGGCGTATTCTGGAATCGCTTTTGCGCTTGGTCGCGATTTGGCTGTGAGGAAAGAGATCGCGCTTTTTCCTGTGTAGCTGCTTGTGCAGGAGTTTTTTCAAAAAAAGCAAAAGAAAGAGCATCGAAATCACAACGATTTCGATGCTCTTTATGGCAGCGGGAGAAGGATTCGAACCCTCACATACGGAGTCAGAGTCCGCTGTGC
>JAEDKW010000070.1 GCA_016295615.1 Oscillospiraceae bacterium
TCCCACTCCACTGTGGCGGGCGGCTTGCTTGTGATATCGTAGCAGATGCGGTTGATGTGCTTCACCTCGCCGACGATGCGGCGGGAGACGGTGTCGAGCAGCTCATAGGGAAGACGCGACCAGTCCGCGGTCATGAAGTCCTGCGTCTCCACCGCACGCAGCGCGAGCGTATAATCGTAGGTGCGGTCATCGCCCATCACGCCCACGGAGCGCAGGTCGGTCAGCACGGCAAAATACTGGTTGACACTGCGCTCGAGTCCGGCCTTTGAGATCTCCTCGCGGAAAATGGCGTCGGCGTCGCGCAGAACGGACAGCTTCTCCTCGGTCACCTCGCCGATCACGCGAATGGCAAGACCGGGACCGGGGAAGGGCTGGCGCCAGACGAGCGTTTCCGGAAGCCCCAGCTCGATGCCGAGCTGGCGGACTTCGTCCTTAAACAGACGCCGCAGGGGCTCGATGATCTCCTTGAAATCGACGCAGTCGGGAAGACCGCCGACATTATGGTGGCTCTTGATGACATTGCTCTTGCCGCCCATGCCGGACTCCACCACGTCGGGGTAGATGGTGCCCTGAGCGAGAAAATCGACCTTGCCGATCTTTTTTGCCTCGGCTTCAAAGACGCGGATGAACTCCTCGCCGATGATCTTGCGCTTGCGCTCCGGCTCCGTGATGCCGGAAAGCCGGGATAAAAACCGCTCGCGCGCATCCACGCGGATGATGTTCATGCCGAGCGTGTCCTTCATGGCGCGCTCGACCTCATCGCCCTCATTTTTGCGCAGGAGACCGTGGTCGACGAAAATGCAGGTGAGCTTATCACCCACGGCGCGATACAGAAGCGCCGCGGCGACCGCGCTGTCGACGCCGCCGGAGAGAGCCAGCAGGACGCTGCCGCTGCCGATTTTGGCGCGGCACTCGGCGATCGCGTCCCCTGCGTAATTCGCCATCGTCCACTCGCTGTTAAGACCGCAGATGCGGTAGAGAAAGTTTTTGAGGATCTCGGTGCCGTGGACCGTATGGAGCACCTCGGGGTGGAACTGCACGCCGTAGAGCCGGCGCTCCCTGTTTTCGATCGCGGCGTAAACGCAGCTTTTGGTGTGTGCGATCGCGCGGAACCCGGGCGCGATGGACTCCGCCTCGACGCCGTGGCTCATCCAGCATACCGAGGTCGGCTCGATGCCGTAAAACAGCTCGCTGTCGCCGCTGTGCGTCAGCTCGACCTTGCCGTATTCGCGCACTTCGGCCCGGCGGCAGCTGCCGCCGAGCTCCTGGATCATCAGCTGCTGACCGTAGCAGATGCCGAGAATGGGAAGACCGATGGCGAAGACCGCGGGGTCAAGGCGCGGCGCATCTTCTTCAAACACGGTCGCCGGACCGCCGGTGAAAATGATGGCGGCAGGGTCAAACGCGCGGATCTCTTCGACGCTCATGCTGTACGGCTTGATCTCGCAGTAGACGCCGCACTCGCGCACACGGCGCGCCACCAGCAGATTGTACTGTCCGCCGAAGTCAAGGACCAGAACCTTCTTCATTTAGTCTTCCTCCCGGAAAATGATGCCGTTTTCATCCGCCTGCTCTATGACGGCAAGAGCCTTATAGGGGATGCCGGAGGCACGCAGCGCGTCGCCGCCGCCCTGGAAGCCCTTTTCCACTGCGACACCGATGCCTTCAAGCGTTGCGCCGGCAGCATGGACGAGGTCGATCAAGCCCTGCATGGCGTTGCCCTTGGCCATAAAGTCGTCGATAATGAGGACGTGGTCGCTGGCATGGAGCCACTCGTGAGAAACGATCATGGTGAATTTTTTCTTGTAAGTATAAGAAAAAACCTCGCTCTGGTACAGTCCGCCCTCGATGTTGTCGCTTTTCGCCTTCTTGGCAAAGAGCATCGGAACACCGTATTTGTTGGCGCAGACTGTTGCCAGAGCGATTCCGCTGGCTTCTGCAGTTAAGACCAAGGTGATCTTGCTGATGTCAAAATGCTTCGCAAATTCATCGGCAAGCGCTTCGAGCAGTTTGGTGTCAACGCGATGGTTGAGAAATCCGTCGACCTTGATGATGTTGCCGGGGAGCACTTTGCCTTCGCGGCGGATGCGGTCCTGGAGCAGCTGCATGGGACATTCCTCCTCGTTGTCTGTATTAACAATAATTATGAATAAAATTTGTGCAGATTGCAATGGGACGGCTGCACAAGAAAACGCAGAAAAACCTGCTTTTTCGGGCAGAATCGACAAAGGGAGCGGGAAAAAGAAACCGGACGGAACCCACGGTTGAATTGTGCCTTGCCCTGTGATAGAATAGAAAAAAACAAGAGGGAAACGAATGCAAAGATGAAGATTCACGGTCTGCAAAAAATGACGCTGCTGGACTATCCCGGCAGGGTCGCCTGTACGGTGTTTTTGGGCGGGTGCGACTTCCGCTGCCCGTTTTGCCACAATGCGGAGCTGCTCGACGCCGGCGCGCCGGCGGTGATGGAGGACGCGGAGCTGCTCGCGTTTTTGGAAAAGCGCAGAGGACTGCTTGACGGCGTGGCGATCACCGGAGGAGAGCCGCTGCTGCGAAGCGGGCTTTACGAGCTTCTCTCCGCGATCCGTGCGCTCGGCTACCCGGTCAAGCTCGACACAAACGGCAACCACCCGGCAAAATTGAAGGAGCTTGTTGCCGCCGGTCTTGTCGACTATGTGGCGATGGATGTCAAAAACAGCCCCGCGCGCTATGCCGAGACGGTCGGGCTTGCATCGTTTGACATGACGGGAGTCCGCGAAAGCATCGAGTTTCTGCTTGAGGGTACCGTGGACTATGAATTTCGCACGACGGTGGTGCGGGAGCTTCACGACGAGTCCTCGCTTGAAGAGATCGGAAAGCTGATTCGCGGCGCAAAGCGGTATTTTCTGCAGAGCTTCACGGATCGCGACACGGTGCTCTTTGCAGGGCTCCACGCGCCGGAGAAGGAAGCGCTTTTGCGCTATGCCGAAATCGTGAGACCGTATGTAAAAAGCGTGGAGGTGCGCGGCGTATCAGCCTGATAGACGGAAAAGCAGCCGAAAGGCTGCTTTTTTTGCCCTTCAGGCACAACATATTGTGTCTTAACAGAAAAATATTTTCAATATCTTGATTTTTTCGTTGACATTTCTCCATTTTGTGATATGATAATGACGTTCCGTTCATACCGCTCGGCACAATATGTTGTGCTTGTGATTTTTGAAACACTTAAAATACAGATAGAATTGAGGGAGGCTCCGCCATGTATCAGGTAACCAAGAGAGACGGAAAAGTAGTTGATTTCAACATTGAAAAGATCGATGCGGCGATCACCAAGGCCTTTGAGGCGACGGGAACGAACTATACGCCCAGTGTGATCCACTTCCTTTCATTGATGGTCACGGCTGAGTTCCAGCCCAAGATCCAAAACGATCTCATCACCGTTGAAGACGTGCAGGACAGCGTGGAAGCCGTCCTCAGCCGCAGCGGCTATGAAGGCGTCGCCAAGGCGTATATTCTATACCGCAAGCAGCGCGAGAAGGTCCGCAATGTCAACTCCGCGCTTTTGAACTACAAGGATCTGGTGGACGACTATCTCCAGATCAACGACTGGCGCGTGAAGGAGAACTCCACCGTGACGTATTCCGTCGGCGGTCTGATCCTCTCCAACTCCGGCGCCATCACGGCGAATTACTGGCTCAGCGAGATCTACGACCATGAGATCGCCGAGGCGCACCGCAGCGCCGCGATCCACCTCCACGATTTGTCCATGCTCACCGGCTACTGTGCCGGCTGGAGCCTCAAGCAGCTCATCCGCGAGGGGCTCGGCGGCGTGCCCGGCAAGATCACGTCCTCCCCGGCAAGCCACCTCTCCACGCTCTGCAACCAGATGGTGAACTTCCTCGGCATCATGCAGAACGAGTGGGCGGGCGCGCAGGCCTTCAGCTCCTTTGACACCTATCTTGCCCCCTTTGTCAAGGTGGACAACCTGACGCAAAAAGAGGTCAAGCAGTGCGTCCAGTCCTTCATCTACGGCGTCAACACGCCGTCCCGCTGGGGCACGCAGGCGCCGTTCAGCAACATCACGCTTGACTGGACCTGCCCGAAGGATCTGGAAAACGTTCCTGCCATTGTCGGCGGCAAGGATATGGACTTTACCTACGGCGAGTGCAAAAAGGAAATGGAAATGGTCAACAAGGCCTTCATCGAGATCATGATCGAGGGCGACGCCAACGGCCGCGGCTTCCAGTACCCGATCCCGACCTACTCCATCACGCGCGACTTCGACTGGAGCGAGACGGAGAACAACAAGCTCCTCTTCGAGATGACCGCCAAGTACGGCACACCGTATTTTTCCAACTACATCAATTCCGACATGGAACCCAACGACGTTCGCTCCATGTGCTGCCGTCTGCGCCTCGACCTGCGCGAGCTGCGCAAGAAGTCCGGCGGCTTCTTCGGCAGCGGCGAGTCCACCGGCTCGGTCGGCGTCGTCACCATCAACCTGCCGCGCATTGCGTATCTTGCCCGGGACGAAAAGGATTTCTATGAGCGGCTTGACAAGCTCATGGATATCTCCGCGCGCTCGCTCAAGACCAAGCGCACGGTCATCACCAAGCTCCTTGACGCCGGACTTTATCCTTACACGAAGCGTTATCTCGGCACGTTTGACAATCACTTCTCCACCATCGGTCTGATCGGCATGAACGAAGTCGGACTCAACGCCAAGTGGCTCAGAAAGGATCTCACCCACGCCGAGACGCAGCGGTTTGCCAAGGACGTGCTCAACCATATGCGCGAGCGCCTGAGCGATTATCAGGAGAAGTACGGCGACCTCTACAACCTTGAGGCCACGCCCGCCGAGTCCACGACCTACCGCTTTGCCAAGCACGACAAGGAGGCCTATCCCGATATCATCACCGCCAACGAAAACGGCACGCCTTATTACACCAACTCCAGCCATCTGCCCGTCGGCTACACGGAGGATATCTTCTCCGCGCTCGACGTGCAGGACGAGCTGCAGACGCTCTATACCTCCGGCACCGTCTTCCACGCCTTCCTCGGCGAGAAGCTGCCTGATTGGAAGGCGGCCGCCAACCTCGTGCGCAAAATTGCCGAGAATTACAAGCTCCCGTACTATACGATGAGCCCCACCTATTCCGTGTGCAGGAACCACGGCTATCTCACCGGTGAGCAGTCCGTCTGCCCCGAGTGCGGGGAAAAGACCGAGGTCTACTCCCGCATCACCGGCTACTATCGCCCGGTGCAGAACTGGAACGACGGCAAGAGCCAGGAATTCAAGGATCGCAAGACCTACGACATCGGCGCATCCAAGCTCACGCACACCGGTCCGCTGAACATGGCGGCGCAGGAAGAGGAAGCTGCCGTTGCCTCCGAGGGCGAGAAGCTGCTGCTCTTTGCCACGCACACCTGCCCGAACTGCTCACAGGCAACGCAGATGCTTGACGAAGCCGGGATCCGGTATGAAAAGATCTATGCCGAGGAGCAGCGCGACCTTGCCAGAAAGTACGGTATCATGCAGGCGCCCACGCTGGTGTTCGATGACGGCAGCGAGGTGAACAAGTTCCGCGGCGTCGGAGCTGTGCGCGAGTTCATCGAAAAGGCGACGGAAGTAAGAAGCAAATGATAAAGCAAAAATATCCTGCCGCTTTGCGCGGCAGGATATTTTTATATCGAAGGAGCGCAAAGCGGCGTCAGCTTTGCACGGTCACGTCGTGGATCCACCTGCCGCCGAGCAGCCGCCATATG
>JAEDKW010000071.1 GCA_016295615.1 Oscillospiraceae bacterium
TTTGGCTCGGGCTTGTTTTATTCTGTCAATAGGGTAAAGAGGTCTTTCTCCCGGGACCGGCCGGGGCAGAGCTCTTCTCAGGCGCGCTCTTGTGCCGGCGGCGTGCGGCACGGCATCAGCCTTCCAGATACCGCCGGACCATGTCGAACGCGCCGTCCGCCGCGAGAGTGCGGATACACCCGCGGGACTGCTCGCCGAACCGGCAGAGCCGGCAGACCGTGCCGTCCTTCGCCGCAAGCGCGATATACACCGTGCCGACGGGATTGGCGCGCTCGTCCGTCGCGGGACCGGCAACGCCCGTGACGGAAACGCCGATATCCGCCCCCGTCACCGCACGCACGCCCTCCGCCATCGCGCGTGCGACCGGCTCGGACACCGCGCCGAACTCCTCGAGAAGTGCGCGCGGCACGCCGAGAACCTTCGCTTTGACCTGATTGGTATAGCTCACCACGCCGCCCATAAAGACCTTGGATGCGCCGGGAAGGTCGGTCATGCGCTCAGCGACCAGACCGCCCGTGCAGCTCTCCGCCGCGGCAAGCGTCATGCCTTTTTCCGTCAGCAGTGCGAAAACCGCTTTCTCCGCCTTGTGTTCCATGGGGGTGATCCTTCCTTTCTGTCACATTTCCGCCTGCTCACTCCTTGGGGATCAGGCTGATGAGGGAAAGGACGAAATTTGCGGTGGCAAGTCCGAGCGTGACGCAGGCGATCACAAAATGTACTTTTTTCATGCTGAGATTCCTCCTTCAGGGGCAATGCCGCTTTGTGGCGCGGCGCTGCCTTAATATTTCAGTCTGACAAACTCTCTGCCCTTCATCGCGCGGTCAACAAGACCTTCGATGTCGAGTACGGACTCCGCCGCGCGCACCTCGTCAAGCTGCGGTCTCGTGCGCGGATGACGCGGCGTAAAGACCGTGCAGCAGTCCTCGTAGGGCAGGATCGACGTATCAAATGTGCCGATCATTCGGGAAAGGCGAATGATCTCCTCCTTGTCCATGCCGATCAGCGGACGCAGGACCGGAAGCGTGGTCACCTCCTCGGTGACGCCGAGCGCCTCGATCGTCTGGGAGGCGACCTGACCCAGGTTTTCGCCCGTGACGAGCGCCCTGGCATGGATCTGATCGGCAGCACGCTGGGCAATGCGCATCATAAAGCGGCGCATGATCAGCGTAAAATACTCCTCGGGACAGCTCCTGCGGATCTCCTCCTGGATCTCCGTGAACGGCACGAGCTGCACCGTCATTCTGCCGCACCAGGGAACCAGAAGCTTTGCAAGGGAGAGCACCTTTTCCTTCGCCGCCTCGGACGTGTACGGCGGGGAGAAGAAATGCACCATTTCAAGATTCACCCCGCGCTTTGCGATCATGTAGGACGAAACCGGGGAGTCGATGCCGCCGGAAAGCAGGCTCACCGCCGTGCCGCCCATGCCCAGGGGCAGACCGCCGGCGGCGGCTTCGCTCGGTCCGTGGACATACGCCTGCTCGTCGCGGATCTCGATATGCACCGTCAGCTCGGGGTCATGGACATCGACCGCGCAGGCGGGGAACGCCTGATGCAGCGCGCCGCCGACCTGTTGGGAAAGCTGGATGGAGGTGAGCGGAAAGGTTTTATCCGCGCGCTTGCTTTCGACCTTGAAGGATCTCGCGGAGCGCATGCTGTCGGCCAGGTATTCCTTCGCGGTGGCAATGATCGCCTGCACGTTCTTCTCACACGGCACGGCTTTCGACACGCAGATGATGCCGAACACCTTCCTGCACGCATCGTAGGCGGCTTCCACATCGCACGCGCCGCTCTGCGGCTCGACGTAAATGGTGGACTGCTTGGAATAAATGCGGAAGCTTCCGCATTTGCTGACGCGGCGGCGGATATTGGACATCAGCTTATCTTCAAAGCTGCGGCGGTTGAGCCCCTTGAGCACCACCTCGCCGAGCTTGCACAGGATCATTTCATGCATTGGTTTTTTTCTCCTCGTTGTTGGTTTTCCGCCCGCCGCTCAAAAAGCCGAGCGTCAGGCACAGCGGCTCAACGGCGGCAAGCACCGCGCCCATGACCGGCAGGATCAGATCGTGATAGCGCTCCGTGCTGCGCAGCAGCGCGAAGTAGCCCGGACCGCCGGACGAGGGCAGGCTGCCGAGCCACGCGTCAAAGCCGAGCAGCGCCGGCGCGGTCGGCAGATTCCAGATGTTGGCAAAGATCACCGCGCCCTGCTCCGTAAATTTCCACAGCGCGGCAAGCAGCGCAAGCGAAACGACATACAGCGCTATCGCCGCGTTCCAGTAATCGTCGATCGCTGCCGGCATGTCCTCCGTGCGCAGCCCCCTGCCCGCAAGAAAGGCAGCCGCCGCCATCGGCAGCACCGTCAGCGCCCACAGGGGCGACGCGTCCGCCGCTGCGGTGTACGCCGCAAGGAGCATCAGCACCCCGCCGAGCGCCATCAGAAGGAGATGGGCGAGCAGGTAATTCAAATAGATGCTTTTTTTCATCCTTATCCTCTCAGAATATCCGTATTGCGATACTGGATCGCCTCGGCAAGATGCGTGTCTTCAATGTCCGCGCTGCCCTCAAGATCCGCGATCGTGCGCGCCACGCGCAGCAATCTGTCGTGGCTGCGCGCGGTGAGACCGAGCCGCTCAAACGCACCCTTTAAGAGCTTTTCGCCGGAAGCGTCGAGCCTGCAGAATTCGCCGACCATGCCCGGCTCCATCTGCGCGTTGCAAAGAACGGAGGTTCCGGCAAAACGCTTTTTCTGCACGCCGCGCGCTTCGTTCACGCGCGAGCGCACCGCCGCGGACGACTCCGCTTTTTCGCGCCGGCGCATTGCCTCGAATTCAACGCTCGGCACCGTCACATGAAGGTCCATGCGGTCAAGCAGCGGTCCGGAGATCTTTTCCACATACCTCTCCACCTGCTGCCTGGTGCAGCGGCATCTGCCGCTCGGATGTCCGTACCAGCCGCAGCGGCAGGGATTCATCGCGCCCACGAGCATGAAGCGGCTCGGCAGCGTCAGCGAGCCGGAGGCGCGGGTGATGGTCACCTCACCGTCCTCGATGGGTGCGCGCAGCGCCTCCAGCGCGCCACGGTCAAATTCGGGCAGCTCGTCCAGAAACAGCACACCGTTGTGCGCAAGCGAGATCTCGCCCGGCTTGGGAATGCTGCCCCCGCCCGTCATGGCGACCGCCGAGAGCGTATGGTGCGGCGCACGGAACGGACGCGCGGTGAGCAGGGGGTGGTTACTGTCCGTCAGCCCCGCGACCGACCAGATCTCCGTGGCCTCCAGTGCCTCCTGCTGCGTCATATCGGGGAGGATCGAGGGGAGCCGGCGCGCAAGCATCGACTTGCCCGCGCCGGGCGAGCCGATGAGCAGGAGATTGTGTCCGCCCGCCGCCGCGATCTCCAGCGCGCGCTTGACGTTTTCCTGTCCCATGACATCGGCAAAGTCGGGACCGGCGACCTCCCCGGCGGGCGGCTCCCACCTGGGCGCCGGCGCGATGGTCTCCTCGCCTCTGAGACTTTTGACAAGCTGCGCAACATCGGAAACGCCGCAGACAACCAGTCCGTCGGCAAGCGTCGCCTCCGCTGCGTTCGCCGCGGGGACGTATAATTTTTCAATCCCGACCCGCGCCGCGGCCATTGCCATCGGCAGCATGCCCGAGACCGGGCGCAGCATACCGGTGAGCGACAGCTCGCCGACAAACGCCGCGTTTTTCGGAAGCTCCGGAATTTCCCCGGCGCACGCCAAAATACCGAGCAGGATCGGCAGGTCGTAGAGCGTGCCTTCCTTCTTCATGGACGCCGGCGCAAGGTTCACCGTGATATGCGAAACCGGAAACTTGGCGCCGCAGTTTTTGACCGCCGCACGCACGCGCTCGCGCGCTTCCTTGACCGCCGTGTCGCCAAGACCGACCACGTCAAACGCCGGCAGCCCTCCCGAAAGAAAGCACTCCACGGACACCTCGTATCCCGAGATGCCCTGCAAGCCGAGCGAACGTACCGTCGTGACCACATCCCCGCCCCCTTTTGCCGCAGTGCGGCGCAGTTTTGTTTTTTACAGTATACCACAGGCAGGCGCCGGCGCGGTAGAGGTATTCTTATTAAAATTATTAATGAATGATTTTTTAATATTTTATCGCGCAACGCAAGATACGCCGCCTAAAAGAATCATAATTTTAAAAATGGGCACAAATATAGCCTTTTTTTCTGTAGATTATGACAACACCCATCCAAATTCCTGCAAAAAATATTCATTTTTCCACGAAATTCGCGTTTACACCATGTTTTTTCTGTGCTATAGTATATGTGCTATGTCTTGCGGCTTTATCGCAAAAATATGCTGTCAAACAGCAAAACCAACAGGAGGGTTCATTTATGGTAAGAAAAATGAAGTCCATGGATGGCAACACCGCTGCCGCGCATGTGAGCTATGCGTTCAGTGAAGTTGCCACGATCTACCCTATCACGCCGTCTTCCCCCATGGCCGACCTTGTCGACCAGTGGTCCGCCAACGGTCTGAAAAACATTTTCGGCACCCAGGTCAAGGTCGTCGAAATGCAGTCTGAAGCCGGTGCTGCCGGTGCCGTTCACGGCTCCCTCGGCGCGGGCGCCCTGACCACCACCTATACCGCATCCCAGGGTCTTCTTCTGATGATCCCCAACATGTACAAGATCGCGGCCGAGCAGCTGCCCGGCGTCTTCCATGTCTCCGCCCGTACCATCTCCACCCACGCGCTGAACATCTTCGGCGATCACTCCGACGTCATGGCCTGCCGCCAGACCGGTTTTGCCATGCTCTGCGAGGGCAACGTGCAGGAAGTCATGGATCTCAGTCCCGTGGCTCACCTTGCCGCAATTTCCGGCAGAGTCCCGTTCATCAACTTCTTCGACGGCTTCCGCACCTCCCACGAGATCCAGAAGATCGCCGTTTGGGACTATCAGGATCTTGCCGATATGTGCGACATGGAGGCCGTCAAAGCCTTCCGTGAGCACGCGCTCAACCCCGAGCATCCGCACATGCGCGGCTCCCACGAAAACGGCGACACCTTCTTCCAGCACCGTGAGGCCTGCAACCAGTACTATGACGCGCTTCCCGAAGTCGTCGAGCAGTATATGGACAAGATCAACGCCAAGCTCGGCACCGACTATAAGCTCTTCAACTACTACGGCGCTCCCGACGCCGACCGCGTTATCATCGCGATGGGCTCCATCTGCGACGTCGCCGAAGAAGTCATCGACTATCTCAACGCCCACGGCGAAAAGGTCGGTCTCATCAAGGTCCGTCTGTACCGTCCGTTCAAGGCGGAGCGCCTGATCGAAGCCATCCCCGCCACCGTCAGAAAGATCGCTGTCCTCGACCGCACCAAGGAACCCGGCGCACAGGGCGAGCCGCTCTATCTCGACGTGGTCACCGCGCTTGCCAATGCCGGCAAGACCGGCATTCAGGTCATCGGCGGCCGCTACGGTCTCGGCAGCAAGGATACGCCGCCTTCCTCCGTGTTCGCTGTCTATGACGAGCTGAAGAAGGACGCTCCCAAGCGCCAGTTCACCATCGGCATCGTGGACGATGTCACCAACCTCTCCCTGCCCGAGGATAAGAACTGCCCGAACACCGCGGCGGAAGGCACCATCGAGTGCAAGTTCTGGGGTCTCGGCGGCGACGGTACCGTCGGCGCGAACAAGAACTCCATCAAGATCATCGGCGACCATACCGACAAGTATGTTCAGGC
>JAEDKW010000010.1 GCA_016295615.1 Oscillospiraceae bacterium
TCCTCGCCTTTTTCCACCGCGCGGATCTCAACGGTGTATTTCATCTCCGGAGAAACCACGACCTCCACGCGATCGCCGGCCTTGTGTCCCAGGATCGCCTTGCCGACGGGGGATTCCTTGCTGATGAGGCCCTTGAGCGCGTTCTGCCGCAGCGTGGTCACAAGGCGGATGCTCTGCTCCCTGCCCAGCTTTTCGTTGAAAAGCGTGACCTTGCTGAAAAGTCCCACCGTGCCGTCCTTCTCCTTCACGTCAATGACCTTCGCGGTGGCGATCATACGCTCCAGATAGCGGATACGGCTCTCGTTGCGGTTTTTCTCCTGCTTGGCGACTTTGTATTCGTAGTTTTCGCTCAGGTCGCCGAAGGCGCGGGCGGTCTGTACGTCCTCAATCAGCTTCGATCGCAGCTCGATGCGGCGGTAATCCAGCTCGGCGCGCATCTTGTCAATATCGACCTGCGTCAGTTCGTCATACATGCTGCTGTCGCTTCCTTTTTTCCGTTTCATTTTGCTCGGCGTGCGGAGCGTTTTCCTGCGTGCTGCACGCCGGGTCTCCTCCCCGCGGTTTCTTTCTCACAGCCGGTCGAGAATGTCCTTTTTCTTTTCCTGATATTCCTCCTCGGTGATAAGCCCGCGGTCGTTCATCGCACAGGGTCATTCCTCGTATTTTTTGCGCGCACAGTCATATTCGTCGCGGCTGATCAGTCCTGCGGAGAGCATCGTGTCCAGCTCCTCGCGTTTCTTCTGTTTTTCCGTGCGTTCGCCCTGCTCCGCGCAGGTTTTTTCCTGCTCCGCGCTTTCCACGGCTTTCTTCGCCTCGACCTCCAGCGCCTTGAGATAGCGCACCGTGCCGACGGTAAAGATGCCGAAGCCAAGCCCGATCAGCAGCAGAATGACCGCGCTGCCGCCCTTGCCGAGACCGCCGCCGATGCCCGAGGTGAGGTAGAGATAGAGCGCGACGCCCAGCAGCATCAAGACGATGCCGAGGCGCACCACCGCCTTCGGGGTCTTCGGACCGTTGCGTTGATATCGCGTTTTCATCGGGATCCTCCTTTGTGCGCTCTCTTTCTCTTGTCCGCTGAGGGCAGCAAAAAATATCAGCGCAGGCTGCGCGGAAGGATTTCCGCGCAGCGTTTGCTTTGCTCAGCGCGTTTCAGTCCTGAAATGAGCCGTCCGGTGTGTCGGCGCCGTCCTTTTCCGCGCGGGCGATGGAGATGACCTTCACGCCCTCGTCAAGCCGCATCACGCGCACACCCTGCGCGCTGCGTCCGTAGACGTTGATATCGGAGACCGCCATGCGGATGATGATGCCGTCGTCGGAAACGAGCATCACATCCTCATCGCCATCCACCACCTTCACGGCAACGACCTTGCCGGTCTTTTCCGTGACGGAATAGCCCTTCATGCCGAAGCCGCCGCGCTTTTGCACCTCCGAGCCCCGGAGGAATTCCTCGACGGCGGTACGCTTGCCGTATCCGTTTTCGGTGATGGAAAGCAGCGTTTTGCCTGCGTGGGCGCGAGCCGCGCCCACAACATAGTCGCCCTCGCGCAGCTTGATGCCGCGCACGCCGACCGCGTCACGACCCATGCAGCGGACGTCGTTCTCGTCAAAGCAGATCGCCATGCCGTCGTGCGTGGCGAGGATGATGTTCTGCCTGCCGTCTGTCAGACGCACCTCGATCAGCTCGTCGCCGTCCTCCAGCGTGAGCGCGCGGATGCCCGCCTTGCGCGCGGTATTGAGCGCCGTGAGCGGCACGCGCTTGACGGTCCCGCTGCGCGTAATGAACATGAGAAACGCAGTTTCGTCCTCAAGGCTCCTGACCGCAATGCCGGCGGTCACGCGCTCGCCCTCCTCCAGCGGCAGGACGTTGACGATATTGGTCCCCCTGGCGGAACGCCCCGCCTCGGGAATGAGATAGCCTTTTTTGCGGTGTACGCGTCCGCGATTCGTAAAGTAGAGGATGTAATCATGCGTGGACGCGGTGAAAAGACCCTCGACATAGTCCTCCTCACGGGTGGACATGCCGCGCACGCCGCGCCCGCCGCGCTTCTGCGCGCTGTACTCGTCGGCAGGGGTGCGCTTGATATAGCCGTTGTGGGAGAGCGTGAAAACACACTGCTCCTCTTCGATGAGATCCTCCACGTCGATCTCGTCCTCGACCTCCTGGATCTCGGTCTTGCGCCCGTCGCCGAACCTGTCGCGGATCTCCAGAAGCTCGTCCTTGAGCACCTGCTTCAAAAGCGCTTCGTCGTTCAAAAGCTTGTTGTAGTAGGCGATCTTCTGCTCCAGCTCGTCATACTCCGCCTGCAGCTTTTCGCGGTCGAGTCCCTGCAGGGCCTTGAGGCGCATGTCCAAAATCGCCTGTGCCTGCACCTCGTCCAGCCCGAAGCGCGCCATCAAGCGCTCCTTCGCGTCGTCGTAGGCTTCGCGGATCGTCTTGATGACCTCGTCGATATGATCCTGCGCGATGAGCAGTCCTTCAAGCAGATGGGCGCGCTCCTGCGCTTTGCGCAGGTCAAAGCGCGTGCGGCGCAAAATCAGGTCTTCCTGGAAAGCGAGATATTCGTCGATCATGTGCCGCAGCGACAAAATCTTCGGCTGCTTCTGGTTATCGACCAGCGCGAGCATGTTGATGGCAAAGCTCGTCTGCAGAGAAGTCTGCGCAAACAGGCGGTTCAAAACGACCTGGGGATTGGCGTCGTGCTTGACCTCGATGACGATGCGCATGCCGGTGCGGTCGGATTCATCGCGGATGTCGCTGATGCCCTCCAGGCGCTTTTCGTTGACCTGATCCGCCATATTCTTGATGAGCATGCGCTTGTTGACCTGATAAGGAAGCTCGGTGACGATAATGCGCACGCGGTCGCGTCCGAATTCTTCAAATTCGGTGCGCGCGCGCAGAATGATCTTGCCGCGCCCGGTCGCGTAGGCGGCGCGAATGCCGCTTCTGCCCATGATGATGCCCCTGGTCGGGAAATCGGGACCGGTCACATGCTGCATGAGGTCGTAAAGCGTGGCTTCGGGATTGTCCAGCACGCAGACGCAGGCGTTGATGACCTCGGTGAGGTTGTGCGGCGGGATATTCGTCGCCATACCGACGGCGATACCGCTTGAGCCGTTCACCAGAAGATTCGGGAAACGGGACGGCAGCACGCGCGGCTCTTTGCGGCTTTCATCGAAGTTGGGATCCCAGTCGATCGTGTCCTTGTCGATGTCGCGCAGCATTTCATTGGCGATTTTGGACAGCCTCGCCTCAGTGTAACGGTAGGCTGCGGGGGGATCGCCGTCGATCGAGCCGAAGTTGCCGTGCCCGTCGACGAGCATATAGCGCATGGAAAAGTCCTGCGCCAGACGCACCATCGCGTCGTAAACGGAGGCGTCGCCGTGCGGATGATAGCGGCCGAGCACGTCGCCGACGCAGGTGGCGGACTTTTTGAACGGCTTATCGCTCGTCAGTCCGTCCTCATACATCGCGTAGAGGATCCGGCGGTGGACGGGCTTCAACCCGTCGCGCACGTCGGGCAGCGCGCGTCCGACGATGACGGACATGGCGTACTCGATATAGGAGGACTTCATCTCGTGGACGAGCTCGCTCCGGACGATCTTCTGGTCGGGGAAGCGGATATCCTCGGGCTTATAATCTACGTTTCTGTGTGCCATTTCGATGAAACCTCCTTTCTCAGAAGTCAAGATTGACGGCGTACTGCGCGTTGCGCTCAATGAATTCCTTGCGCGGCTCGACCTTTTCGCCCATGAGGATGGTGAAGGTCTCGTCCGCCTCTATCGCATCTTCGAGCGTGATCTGCTTCAAGGTGCGCTTTTCGGGGTCCATGGTCGTTTCCCACAGCTCGTGCGGGTTCATTTCACCAAGACCCTTGAAGCGGTTGATGTCGATCTTCGCGTTGGGATTGTCGCCGCGCATCTCGGCGCTGACGCGGTCGCGCTCCTCGTCGGAAAAGGCGACGCGGGTCGTCTTGCCGCGGGTCAGCTTATAAAGCGGCGGAACCGCGGCGTACACATAGCCGTTGTCTATGAGCGGGCGCATATAGCGGAAGAAGAAGGTCAGAAGCAGCGTGCGGATATGGCTGCCGTCCACATCCGCATCCGCCATGATGATGACCTTGTGATAGCGGAGCTTGTTCACGTCAAACTCCTCGCCCAGTCCCGCGCCGAGCGCGATGATGACCGGCTGAAGCTTGTCGTTGCCGTAAATTTTGTCGGCGCGGACCTTTTCCACGTTGAGCATCTTGCCCCAAAGCGGCAGGATCGCCTGGAAGCGCGAGTCGCGTCCCTGCGTGGCGCTGCCGCCCGCGCTGTCGCCCTCAACGATATAGATCTCGGTCAGTTCCGGGTTGTTTTCGTTGCAGTCGCGCAGCTTATCCGGCATCGCGGCGCCGCCGAGCGCGCTCTTGCGGCGGATGGATTCGCGCGCCTTGCGCGCAGCCTCGCGCGCGCGGTTGGCGGTCATCGCCTTGTCCAGAATGGTGCGCGCGACCGCGGGATTTTCCTCAAGGAACTGCGTGAGCTTATCGGAAACGATGCTGTCGACCAGCGTGCGCATTTCGGAGTTGCCGAGCTTCGCCTTGGTCTGCCCTTCAAACTGCGCGTTGGTGAGCTTGACGGAGATCACGCAGGTCAGTCCCTCGCGGCAGTCCTCGCCGGAGACCTTGTCGTCATTTTTGATGATGCCGTTTTTGACGCCGTAGTTGTTCAGCACGCGCGTGAGCGCGGATTTGAAGCCGGTCTCGTGCATGCCGCCTTCCGGCGTGTGGACGTTATTGGCAAAAGAAAGAATGTTTTCCTGATAGCTGTCGTCATACTGCAGCGCGATCTCCGCGTAGGAATCGCCGCGGCTGCCGTTCATATAGATGACTTTTTCATGCAGCGCCGTCTTGGATTTGTTGAGCCAGGTGACAAATTCCCGGATCCCGCCGGCATAGCACATGGAGTCGCGGCGCTCCTGCTCCGGCTTTTCCTCGCTCTTTCGGCGCGCATCCTCAATGTTGATGCGCAGTCCCGCGTTCAAAAACGCCTCCTCGCGCATGCGGGTATGGAGAATGTCGTAGGAGTATTCCAGCTCCTCGAACATTTCCGGGTCCGGCTTGAAGGTGACGCAGGTACCGGTGCGCTCCGTCGTGCCGACGATCCGCATTTCCTGCGTGATATGACCGCGCGAGAATTTCATCTCGTAGACCCTGCCGTCCTTGTGCACCTGGACCTCAAGCCATTCGGAAAGCGCGTTGACGACGCTCGCGCCGACGCCGTGCAGACCGCCGGAGACCTTGTAGCCCCCGCCGCCGAACTTGCCGCCGGCGTGCAGGACGGAGAAAACGACCTCAAGCGCAGGCCGTCCGGTCTGCGCCTGAATATCGACGGGAATGCCGCGCCCGTTATCCACAACGGTGATGGTGTTGCCCTCGTTGATCGTCACGCTGATCTCCGTGCAGTAGCCGGCAAGCGCCTCGTCGATGGAGTTGTCCACGATCTCGTAGACGAGGTGATGCAGACCCGACGCGCTGGTCGAGCCGATATACATGCCCGGACGCTTGCGCACGGCTTCCAAACCCTCGAGAACCTGAATCTCCGAGGCGTTGTATTCTTCCGTTACGGTGGTGATCATGTTCTGTTCTTCTTGCATTGGTGTTCTCCTGTTCCTAAGGCTTTTCGCAAATAAACGGGAAGGTCGCCGGCGGCTCCTTCAGAAGCGGAACGGCGAAGCTTCGCCGTTCCCGGCTCTTCCCTGCAAGGTGCGCGAATTGAGCTGCGATAGATAGACGATCTGGTCGTGATAGGGATGGTCGCAGACGAGAAACGATTTCGGAATGTCCTCGCAGGCATCGATCACGACGCTGTCCTGCTCCGCCTTTTTCAAATACGCGGCGGTGATCTTCGACTGCGATGTAATTTCCAGATCAAAAATGCCGATGATGCGCCTTTCCATCAGCATGACATTGTTGCCGATATGAAGATACATTTTTTATCTGACGCTCCCTTCCGAAACGTGCAGCACCTTGCCGCCGAGGAGCGTACCAAGCCGGTCCTCCTCGCAGCAGGTGATGAAGACCTGACCGCCGGAAATGCGGTTCAAAACATATTCCTGCCGTCTGGGGTCCAGCTCGGATAGCACATCGTCGAGCAGCAAAAGCGGCGCTTCGCCGGTGAGCTCCTTGAAAATATCGCGTTCGGCAAGCTTGAAAGCAAGCGCCGCGGTGCGCGTTTGTCCCTGCGAGGAAAAGGCGCGCGCGGCAACGCCGCCGATACAAACGGAAATATCGTCCTTATGCGGTCCCGAAAGACACATCCGCGCCATCCGCTCTGCGCGGTCATGTTCTGCCTGATGCTGCTGCAGCTGGGAATAAACGGTGTCGGGCGGGGCAAAGGGATCCGTCACGGTCCTGACCGTTTCGTAGCTGAGCGAGAGCTCCTCCCGTCCGCCGGAGCATTCCCGGTGCGCGATAAGCGCGTATTCCTTCAGCCGCTCGCAAAAGCGCGCGCGGTAATAGATCAGCACCGCGCCGGAGCGCGCCATCCGCTCGTTGAATTCCGGCAGCGTGTCGAGAAGTCCGGGATACTCCTCGCTGTCGCGCAGAATGCGCGTTTTGTGCTCGTAGGCACGGGTATACTCCGAAAGCGCGGCTTCATAGCGCGGACGGAGCTGGCAAAGCGCCCGGTCCATAAACCGCCGTCTTGCCGCCGCTCCGTCGCGGATGAGGAGCAGATCCTCCGGACAGAAAAAAACCGTGCCCAATACGGCGGACAAGTCGCTTGCGCGTTTGGCGCTTACCTGATTGATGCTCATTTTGCGCCGCTTGCCGGCAGAAAGAAAAATCTCCACAAGAAAGCTGCGGTTTCGCGAGAAAATCTCCCCGCGCAGCGCGCACTCGCTGCGTCCGAAGGAGATCAGCTCGCTGTCCTTTCTGGCGCGGGCGGACCTGCCGCAGGAAAGATAGCCGATCGCCTCGAGAAGATTGGTCTTGCCCTGCGCGTTCTCACCGACGATGACATTGCAGTCCGGCGCAAAGGCGATCTCCTGTTCGCTGTAATTGCGGAAATTCTGCAGCGAAAGCTTATTGATCTGCATAGCTTACCGTCAGGTCCTGGCCGTTGTATGTCACAACGTCGCCCGGACGAATCTTTTTGCCGCGCTGCGTGCACCTCTCGCCGTTGACGCAGACCTCTTCCCCGGCGATCACGATTTTGGCTTCGCCGCCGGTGGAAACGAGGGAGGCAAACTTCAAAAGATCCTGAAGCTTGATAAATTCCGTTGTGATCTCGATCGTTTTCATAAAAATACTCCAAACCGGTTTCTTTGCTCTCAATTTGCCTTCAGACGGACGGGGAGGACCATATAAAGGAAGTTCTCCTCGCCGTCGGCGGGGACGATGATCGCCGGGGAAATGCCGGTATTGAGCTCGATTTTGACGCTGTCGGCAGGCGCGTAGCGCAGCGCGTCCATCAAATAGCGGTTATTGAAGCCGATCTCCAGATCCTGCCCGTCGCCGGCAAGGCGGCAGATGTCCTTCGCGTCGCCGTTGGCGGTCTTGGCGGAGAGCAGAACGCGGTCCTGCTCAAAAATGCAGCGCACCGGGCTTTTGAGCTTTTCGCTGATCACGACGCTCACGCGGTCAAGACTTTCCAGGAGCGCTTTGGTGTCGACCACCACGGAGATCGGATTGCGGCGCGGAATGGCGTTCTTGTAATCGAGGAACTCGCCCTCAAGGCGGCGGCAGATCAGCTCCGTCTCGCCGACCTCAAAGAGAATATGGCGCGCGCCGAGCGTAACGGTCAGAAGCTCGTCGGTATCCTCGCAGATCTTCTCCACTTCGTTGAGCGCCGTGCCGGGCGCGACAAAGGAGAACGCGCCGCCCTCGATCCTCTCCAGCGGTTCCCTGCGCAGCGCAAGACGGAACCCGTCCACCGAAACGACGGTAAGCCCGGCGTCGGAGATCTCAAAAAGAGAGCCCATGTGAACAGGGCGGGCTTCATTCGTGGAAACGGCGAAGCTTGTCTGCTGGATCATTTCCTTGAGCGTCTTTTCCGGAAGGGAAACGCTGTATTTCTCCTCCACCTCGGGAAGATCGGGGAAATCCGCGGCGGAAAGCGCCATGATGTCAAAATCGGCGTCGCCGCAGGAGAGGTGGACCAGCAGCTTTTCATCGGAGGAAAGCGTGATCACGTCGTCCGGCATGCGGCGGATGATATCGCCGAACAGCCGCGCGTTGAGCACCAGCTCGCCCTCCTCGGCGATCTCCGCGGCAAAGTGCGTGCGGATGCCGGTTTGCATATTGTAGCCGGAAACCGTCAGCTTTCCCTCCTGTGCAACGAGCAGGAGCCCTTCCAGCGCCGGAATGGAGCTTTTGGCGGAAACCGCGCGGGACGCGGTGTTGACGGCGCTTTGCAGCAGGATCTTTTCACAGGAAAATTTCATGGCACATTTCCTTTCTTAAAAGCAAAAAAATGGTTTTTAAAGAGAAAAGAACAGAATATTTTAGTATTCGCCGTAGTAGAGGCGGGAAATTGTGGATAAGAGGGGAAAGCGGCTGAAAAACAAGGAAAAGTTTTTCAGGAAAAATTGTGGAAAAAAAGACGCCTTTTTCACAGTTTCTGCCGGATAAAAAGATTTGCACAGGAAAAAATCAACAGAGCTGTGAATTTTGTGGAAAACCTAATTTTTTGAGTTGATGTTGATCGTTATTTCGCGAATCGTCTGCGCGAAGATGTCGTCCTGCTTGATTTTCTTTTCGATCTGCTCCAGCGAATGCAGCACAGTCGTATGGTCGCGCCCGCCGAATTCGCGTCCGATGTCGGGTGTGGAGAGGTTTGTCATGCGGCGAACGAGGTACATGGCTGCCTGACGGGCGTTGACCGCCTCGCGGTTTCGGGACGGACCTTTGACGACGCTCTCTTCCAACCCGAAATAACGGGATACCTCCGAGATGATCATGGCGGCGGTGGGCACATAATTGTTGCTCTTTCGCATCATGTCATGCACGGCGCGGTTGGCGGATTCCTCGTCCATTTCCTTTCCGATCAGGTCTCGGTAGGCAAGGATCTTATTCATGGTGCCTTCCAGCTGCCGGACGTTGGAGGTGACGTTTTCCGCGATGTATTTTGCAATATCGTCTTCAATGATGGTGCCCCACTGCGCGGCTTTGTTCTTGATGATGGCAAGGCGCGTTTCAAAGTCGGGCGGCTGCACATCGACCAGCAGACCCCATTCAAACCGGGTCCGCAGACGGTCGTCGAGCAGCGACATTTCACGCGGCGGACGGTCGGAGGTCAGCACGATCTGGCGCTTTGACTCATAGAGCGTGTTGAAGGTGTGGAAAAATTCCTCCTGCGTCTGCTTTCTGCCGGCGATAAACTGCACGTCATCGACCAGCAGGAGATCCGCCTGGCGGTATTTTTCCCGCATCTCGGCGGTCTTGCTCGGACCTGACTGGATTGCGGCGACCAGCTCGTTGGTCAGATCGTCGCCCTTGACGTAAGCGATCTTCACACCGGGAGTATTTTCACGGATCGCATGTGCCACGGCGTAGATCAGATGCGTTTTGCCGAGACCGGAATCCCCGTAAATAAAAAGAGGGTTATAATGCTCCGCCGGCGCGTCCGCCACGGCGCGGGCGGCTGCATAGGCAAGCTTGTTGGAATCGCCGACCACGAAGGTTTCAAAGGTAAATTCGCCGGAATCCAGAAGAGAAGCGGGTTTTTTCTCCTTTTCTTTGCCGAAGGACTCAAACTCGACCTGAGAGAGAAATTTCACCTCAAAGTCGGAGGAGAAGATATCGCGCAGAACGTCTTTGATTTTGTCCATATAAAGCGATTCTATCGACCCGCGCTTAAAGTCGCTGGGACAGTATAAAAGCAGGGTCTTATTCTGTATGGCGACCGCCTGCGTTTCATCAAACCATGTCGAGAGCGTGGTCGCGGAAAGATGCGCCTGCAGTTTTTCCAGCACCAGCTTCCAGATGTCGGCAACAGAGTTCAAAATGAGAAGCTCCCTTCGTAAAAAGTCAGCGGCAAAAGAAAAGCCGAAAATTTCCTCTTTAAATTATAACAGAAGCGGGGATAAAAAGCAATACATATTCTAATATAAAGAACAATTACAAAAGGGAAGCAAAAGGCTGCAGAACACAAGAGCTTGTGGGGAAAAAGTGCGGCAAATACAGTCTGTCGGGTGCGAAACAGAAAAGAAATTTTGATTGACAGAAAACGGACCGATAATGTATAATAACCCGTGCGTCGCAAGATGCGGCGCCTCTTTTTGTCAACTGCGGGAGTGGGGAAACTCACCCGCCGTCGAGTAAGCGTGGCTCGTTTGAGCCGCCGGTATTCTTTACAGGAGGTATATTGACCATGGCTACTTCTCGCACCTATCAGCCCAAGAAGCTCCAGCGCTCCAAGGAGCACGGCTTCCGCAAGAGAATGGCGACTGCCAACGGCCGCAAGGTTCTTGCCCGCCGTCGTGCACGCGGCCGCGCTCGTCTGACCCACTAAGGCAGACGGTGGTAATGCGCATATAAAGAATATGAGGGACGGACGGTGAAAAAAGCTTCACTCGCCGTCCCTTAGAGGCGTTCTCCGAAAAATTGTTCGGAGGGCAGAACCGTCTTATTTTTACACAGTTACGGAGAGAAGCTGGCGTGAAACGGGCAACGACGATCAAGGAAAACTATGAATTTCGCCGGATCTATGCAAAAGGAAAATCCGGCGTTTCGTCCTGCCTTGTGGTTTACTGCCGCCCCAACCGGCACGGTCACAACCGTCTCGGCGTGACGGTGAGCGCGAAGCTGGGACACGCTGTTGTCCGCAACCGGATCCGCCGCCGTCTGCGCGAGATCTACCGGCTTTCCCAGCCGAAGATGCGCAAGGGCTTTGACATCGTCCTTGTGGCGCGTTCGCGCGCCGTCACGGCAGATTATTGGGAGCTGGAACGCGCCTTTCTCCGCACATGTGAAAAGCTGAGTCTTTTGGAGAGACCGGAATGAAACGGGTACTGCTTGCGCTGGTGCGCTTTTACCGCAAAAAAATTTCTCCCCTGCGTCCGTCCTGCTGCCGCTTTATCCCGACCTGTTCGCAATACGCTCTGGAAGCCATCGAGAAATACGGTGCGCTCAAGGGCGGATGGCTGACATGCAGGCGGCTGCTGCGGTGTCATCCGTTTTACAGAGGCGGAAAAATCTATGACCCCGTTCCGTAATACGAAAACAAAAATCTGAACACGGAGGAATCCAACGATGTTTGCAACCATCGGCTACTACATTTGTGTTCCTTTCGCATGGCTGCTGCGTATTTTCTACACGATGACCGGCTCTTACGGTCTCGCCCTCGTGCTCTTTACACTCGCGGTGAAGATCGTTCTTCTTCCCTTCCAGCTCAAGTCGAAAAAAAGCATGGTTCGTATGAGCCGTTTCCAGCCCAAGATCCAGGAGATCCAGAAAAAATACGCCAACAACCAGCAGAAAGCGAACGAGGAGCTGCAGCGGCTCTATACGGAGGAAGGCATCAATCCCATGAGCGGATGCTTGTGGTCGCTTCTGCCCTTCCCCATTCTCATTGCGCTCTATTCCATCATCCGTCAGCCGCTGAGCCGCTTCATGCTGCTCAAGACGGAGACCGTCGAAGCCATTCGGGAACTGGCGTCCTCCCTCGGCTATGTCGCAACGACGGAAGGCAGCCGCGCCGCTTTTTACGAGGAGATCAACCTCGTTAAGTTCATGAGCGAGAATTTTGCCGAATTTTCCGGCAGGTTCGACGGCATCTTCCCCATGGACTACAGCTTCCTGGGTCTTGACCTGACCGTCATGCCGGGCGATGTCTGGAAAGAATTCTTCACCGGCGGCTGGCCCGTGATCGGGCTTGTGCTGATCCCCATCGTCTCCGCTGTGCTCAGCCTTTTCCAGTCCAAGGTGTCCATGGCGACTTCGGGGAACGGTAACGACGCGGCGGCGCGTTCTTCCCGTATGATGATGTACATGTTCCCGCTCATGTCCCTGTGGATCGGCTTCACCATGCCTGCCGCTCTCGGTGTTTACTGGATCGCCAACAGCATTTTCATGACCATTCAGGACGCCATCCTCAACAAGTACTTCAAGGAAACCATGGATAAGGCGGAATCCGAGAAGGAACGCGCCAAGCGGGAGGAGCGCATCAGGAAGATGGAGGCTGCCCGCGAACAGCAGCGGCGCTGGGAAGAGGAAAAGAACAAGCAGAATAACAAGACGCTCAAGGAAAAGCGCGAAGAAAAGCAGCTCGAGAAGGAAAAGAACAAGAGCAAAAAAACCAGTACCACCACGGAAAACGGTCGCATCGGCGAGCGTCCCTACGCAAGGGGCCGCTCCTTCAGCGCCGACCACTACGGTGAATAAAGTAAGGAGCTTGTGATATGATCAAGTATATTGACGTATCGGGCAAGACGGAGGACGAGGCCATTCAGCTGGCGCTCAGCAAGCTCAGCATGGACCGCGACGACGTATCCGTTGAGATCCTTGAACGCGCCAAGTCCGGATTTCTGGGCATTGGCGGCACGCCTGCCACGGTACGCGTAAGCTATGACGACGGAATGCCCGAGCCGAAGGAAGAAAAGAAGACCGAGGAGAAGCCGCCGGTGAAAAAGCCGGTGACCTACCAGCCGGAGATCCTTCAGAAAAAAGAAGTGCGCGCGAAGGAAAAGCCGGAGCGCAAAGAAAAAGAACCCCGGGAAAAAGAGCCCAGAGAAGAACGCAGGAGCGTCAAGCCGGCGGAGCTTGGGGAAGAATGCCGCGATGAAAAGTCCGAGCAGATCCGCACCTTCCTCAAGGGACTGCTTGAGCACATGGACAGCGAAGCCGAGGTCAGGGTCTACCAGACGGAGAAGGACCGCTATAAGGTCTATCTCGACGGGGATAAGCTCGGCGCGCTGATCGGTCGCCGCGGCGAAACGCTTGATGCGATCCAGCAGCTGACGAACTATTCCGTCAACCGCAGCAGCGATAAGGGTCGCGTGCGTGTGCAGGTCGATGCGGAGAATTACCGCGAAAAGCGCGAGCAGAGCCTGGAGCGTCTTGCGCAGAAGGTTGCCGGGAAGGTCACCAAATACCGCCGCAACGTCACGCTTGAGCCGATGAACGCCTACGAGCGCCATGTGATCCACACCGCGCTGCAGGATACCAAGTACGTTACGACGTTCTCCATCGGTACCGAGCCAAACCGCCGCGTCGTCGTGTCTTACGACCGCACGAAACAGTAAAAGAAAGGACGCCCGAAAGGGCGTCCTTTTCTCATTCTCCTTCTCCGTTTTCTCCGTTTTTCAGCCGCCAGCGAAGCCCGCTGTACCGCCGCGTCCGGCGGTCGTTCTCCGCCATTTTGCCGATCGTCACATCGTCGCCGACGAGGATCAAAAGCTCGCGCGCCCGTGTGATCGCGGTATAGAGCACGCCGCGCACCTGAAGTCCCGGCGCACACGGCACCGACACAAAGATCACACCGCGATACTCGCTGCCCTGTGCTTTATGTACCGTCATGGCGTACGCCATGTCAAGCTCTGAGAGCATATCCGCCGTATAGACCGCCGTGCGCCCGTCGAAGGCGATCGTCAAAAGCTCGCCGCTCGGGTCGATCTGCAGGATCGTGCCCACATCGCCGTTGAAAATACCGCTGCCCGCCGTGCCGTCCTCTTTTTCCCACACGACGTCGTAGTCGTTGCGCGTCTGCATTACGCGGTCTCCCTCGCGGAAAACGAGGTCGCCCCATACCCGCTCCCGCTTATCGCGCGCTTTGGGGTTGAGCGCGGCCTGCAGCGCGCGGTTGAGCGCCATCGTCCCCGCCGGACCCTTTCGCGTGGGGGAGAGGACCTGTATGTCGCTTGCAGGGATCCCCATTTTTTTCGGAAGCCGCGTTTTGCACAGCTCCGCCACGGTGTCGACCAAACGCGCGCTGTCGCGGCGCGGCAGGAAAAAGAAGTCGCCCGAAGCGCTGTTTTGAAGCTCCGGCATTCTGCCCGCGTTGACCGCGTGCGCGTTGCGCACGATCATCGAGCGCCCCGCCTGCCGGAAGATCTCCGTCAGCGCGACCGTCGCGATCCTGCCTGAGCGGATCAGGTCTGCGAACACATTGCCCGCGCCGACACTCGGCAGCTGGTCGGGGTCGCCCACCATCACAAGGCGGCAGCCGGGTTTGAGCGCCGCCAAAAACGCGCGCATCAGCGCAAGGTCGACCATCGACATTTCGTCCACGATCACCGCGTCCGCCTCGAGCGGCTCTTTCTCGTTTTTTCTGAAGGTGACCTCGCCGGTGACCTCGTTCCAGCTCATGCCGAGCAGCCTGTGGAGCGTCTGCGCCTCTTTGCCGCAGACCTCGCCCATCCGCTTGGCGGCGCGTCCCGTCGGCGCGGCAAGCACCACGTCAAGTCCCATGCGAACAAACAGCTCCACGATCGCGCGCACGCTTGTTGTTTTACCGGTGCCGGGACCGCCGGTGAGCAGCAGCAATTCCTCCTCTGCCGCCAGCTCCACCGCCTTGCGCTGAAGCGGCGCGTATTCGATGCCCTGCTCCTGTTCGATTTCATCGATGGCTTTCTTCGCGCCCCTGAGCCTGTCCGGCTTGTCGGCGAGCATGGCGCTCAGCCGCGTATGGACGTAAACCTCAGATTCGAAGCAGCGGCTCAAGTAGCACGCCTGCACGTTCGCGACCTGCTGCTGCACGACCTTGCCGCGCGCAAGCAGGTCGTCAAGGCTCTTTTCCACCGCGTCCGTGTCCGCTTCCAGCAGCTGCGCCGTCGCCGTGAGCAGCTTCTCCCGCGGCAGGAAAACGTGTCCGCCGCTCTCTTCGTTGTGCGACAGCTCAAAGAGCAGCCCCGCCTCCGTGCGCAGGGACGCGTCGCCGGAAAAGCCCATGGAAAGCGCGATCTCGTCGCAGGCGGAAAATTCCACGCCATACCGCTCTCCTGCGAGCAGATACGGGTTTCCGCGCAGCGCCGCCATCGCGTCCGCGCCGAAGCGGCGGTAGAGCGGCACGGAGAGCGTCACCGGCAGCTCATAGCGCGAGAGAAATTCCATCAGCCGCCGCAGACCCATCTGCTCGCGGAACGCCTCGCCGATCTCGCGGGCGCGCTTATCCGTGATGCCCTT
Source organism: Oscillospiraceae bacterium (assembly GCA_016295615.1). Classification (GTDB taxonomy): domain Bacteria; phylum Bacillota; class Clostridia; order Oscillospirales; family Oscillospiraceae; genus Hominicoprocola. The sequence goes on from JAEDKW010000010.1 coordinate 15,105, forward strand.
GACGGCCTGCAGCCGCTCCGGCTCGGCTTCGATGATATCGAGCGTTTCCGCACCGAAGCGATTCACCAGCTTTTGCGCCGTCGCCGGTCCGATCCCGCGGATCACGCCGGAGGAAAGATAGTTCAAAATTTCCGTTTCGTCGGTGGGCATGCGGCGCTCCACCTCGACAGCCTGGAACTGGTCTCCGTACTGCGGATGCGACGTAAAGATACCCGTCGCCGCAAGCTCTTCACCGGGCGCGGCACAGGGGATACAGCCGACGACGGTCAAAAGCTCCCCGTCCCCGGTCACCAGGCGCAGCACGGTATAGCCGTTTTCCTCATTTTGAAAAACGACGGCAAGCACCGTGCCCATAACGGTCGTTTGTTCCCCCATGCGGATTCTCCTGTCTCTACTCTAAAATCTGCAAAAATTCCTCTTTGCGGCAAACGCTCACATCGTAGTTGCGGCGGCAGAGGAGCTGTGCAACCTTCTGCGCCTCGTCGTCAAGACCGCAGTCGAGGATCACAATGCGTGTGAAGCCGCCCTCCTCATAACGCGAGCGTGTCAGCGCACGCACCGTATGCTCAAGCTTTTCCGCCGCGCCGCACGCGGGAATGACCGCGATCGTCTCCATCGTGCCGCGCCGCCGCGGATGCAGAATCAAGCCCGCGATCACCCAGATGACCGCCGTCAATCCGATCGCGCTGAGCGCCGCGATCACGCCGTCCTCCAATAATTCCATCTTCACGCCCCCTTTGGGGCAGTTTATGAAGCTTTGCGGCGATTTGTTAACGGAGCACCTTTTTGAGGTATTGTCCCGTGTAGCTTTCCGCCACCTGCGCGACCTCCTCCGGCGTACCGGCTGCGACCACCGTGCCGCCGCCGTTTCCTCCCTCGGGACCGAGGTCGATCAGATAGTCCGCGGATTTGATCACGTCCAGATTGTGCTCAATGACGAGAACCGTGTTGCCGGTATCGACCAGGCGCTGCAAAACCTCCAGCAGCTTTTTCACATCGTCCGTGTGCAGACCCGTGGTCGGCTCGTCGAGAATATAGATGGTGCGCCCTGTCGCGCGCTTCGACAGCTCCGTTGCAAGCTTCACGCGCTGCGCTTCGCCGCCGGAGAGCGTCGTGGACGCCTGCCCAAGGCGGATATAGCCGAGACCGACGTCCTGCAGCGTCTGAAGCCGGTCGGCAAGCTTGGGAAGATCCCGGAAAAACTCCAGCGCCTCGTCCACCGTCATCTCCAGCACATCCGCAATGGATCTGCCCTTGTAGTGAACCTCCAGCGTCTCGCGGTTGTAGCGCTTGCCCTTGCACACCTCGCAGGGGACGTAGATGTCCGGCAAAAAGTGCATCTCGATCTTGAGCTGACCGTCGCCCGAACAGGCCTCGCAGCGTCCGCCGCGCACATTGAAGCTGAAGCGTCCGCTGCTGTAGCCGCGCGCCCTGGCGTCCGGCGTGGAGGCAAACAGGTCGCGGATGTCGTTAAAGAGATTCGTGTAGGTCGCGGGATTGGAGCGCGGCGTGCGCCCGATGGGCGTCTGGTCGATGCAGATGACCTTGTCGAGATGCTCCATCCCTTCGATGGCGCGGTGTCTGCCCGCGTGTGCCTTCATGCGGTTCAAGTCCGCGCCGAGCTTTTTGAAGATGATCTCGTTGACGAGCGACGATTTGCCGCTGCCCGATACGCCGGTGACGCAGGTAAAGGTCCCGAGCGGTATGGAAACGTCTATGTTTTTGAGGTTGTTCTCCGCCGCGCCGCGCACCGTGAGGAGCTTGCCGCTGCCTGTGCGCCGCGTCTTTGGCACGGCGATCTTCTTTTTTCCGCTGAGGTACTGCCCCGTGAGCGAGTCTTCGCACGCCATGATCTCCTCCGGCGTACCCGCCGCCACGACCGAACCTCCGTGGACGCCCGCGCCGGGACCGATGTCGACGATATAGTCCGCCGCACGCATCGTGTCCTCGTCATGCTCGACCACGATGAGCGTGTTGCCGAGATCGCGCAGATGCCTGAGCGTGGCAAGCAGCTTGTCGTTGTCGCGCTGATGGAGACCGATGGACGGCTCATCGAGAATGTAGAGCACGCCCATCAGGCTGCTGCCGATCTGCGTGGCAAGACGGATGCGCTGCGCCTCGCCGCCGGAGAGCGATGCGCTGGCACGGGAAAGCGTCAGATATTCAAGCCCCACCGAGCGCAAAAAGCCCAGTCTCGCCTTGATCTCTTTCAAAATGCGTTCACCGATAAGCTTTTGCTGCGGCGTCAGCGTGGGCTCCAGCTGCTCCATGAAGTCAAGCGCCGCAACCACGGATTTTTCCGTATAGTCCGCAATGCTGCTGCCGCCGACCGTGACGGCAAGAGACTCGCGGCGCAGGCGCTTCCCCCTGCAGTCGGGACACGGGCACTCGCTCATGCAGGATTCCAGCTCGTCGCGCACGCCGTCGCTCTGCGTTTCGCGGTAGCGCCGCTCCAGATTGGGGATCACGCCCTCAAACGCCTGATACAAAACGCCCTTTCCGCGCGGCTGATCGTACTCCAGCTCCAGCTTTTCGCCCTTTGTGCCGTACAGAATAATGTCCATCACGGCAGGCGGGAGCGTTTCGACCGGATCGCGCAGCGAAAAATGATATTTTTTCGCAAGCGCCTCAAAATACATACGCGAGATCCCGTCTCCGCGGATGTTGGACCAGCCCGACGCGCAGATCGCGCCGTCGAGGAGGGACAGCGCCGGGTTGGGGATCACCAGCGTGGGATCGACCTTGAGCTGTGAGCCGAGACCGGTACAGGTCGGGCAGGCGCCGAAGGGATTGTTGAACGAAAACATGCGCGGGGAAAGCTCCTCGATGGATATCCCGCAGTCCTCACAGGCGTAATTCTGCGAAAACAGGATCTCCCGCTCCTCCTGCAGAACATTCACCAGCACCAGTCCGCCCGAAAGCGCCGCCGCCGTTTCGCAGGAATCCGTCAGGCGGTGCACGACGTCGCTTCGGAGGATCAGGCGGTCGACCACGACCTCAATGTTGTGCTTGATGTTCTTCTCGAGCGTGATCTCCTCGGAGAGATCATACATGCTGCCGTCCACGCGCACGCGGACATAGCCGGATCTGCGCGCATCGTCAAAGATCTTCGCATACTCGCCCTTGCGTCCGCGGATGACCGGCGCCATGATCTGCACGCGCGTCCCCTCGCCGAGCGCCATCAGCGCCTCGATGATCTGGTCGATCGACTGCTGCCGGATCTCCCTGCCGCACTTGGGACAGTGCGGCGTGCCGATGCGCGCCCACAAAAGTCGCAGATAGTCGTAGATCTCCGTCACCGTGCCGACCGTCGAGCGCGGATTCTGCGAGGTCGTCTTCTGGTCGATGGAGATCGCGGGGGAGAGCCCCTCGATATAATCGACATCCGGCTTTTCCTTTTGCCCCAGAAACATGCGCGCGTAGGAGGAAAGACTTTCCACATACCGGCGCTGTCCCTCAGCATAAATGGTGTCGAATGCAAGGCTTGATTTGCCGCTGCCGGAAAGTCCGGTCACGACGGTCAGCGCGTCACGCGGGATGGTGACGTCAATGTTTTTTAAGTTGTTTTCTCTTGCACCTTTTACAAAAATCTGATTTGCCACGACAGTCTCCTATGATTCCTTGATTTGCAGCTGCACCGCCGGTATGACAAAAACGTTTTATTATGTCAACCTTAAATCTGCTCCGCCAGCCGGATCGCTCCGGCGCACAGCAGCGCGATATTTTTTTCGTCGAACGCGCAGTCTCTGCGCGTATGGATCTTGTCCATATAATACCCGAACCATCGGCTTTTCTTCAGCGCGCATACGCCCGCGCCGCGCACGAAGCAGCGCTGGTCGGAGGGGTAGAAGCCGAACGAGCGCACCACCTCCACCGTCTTTTCCCCCTGCGGCAGGAAGGCGCGCTCCAGAAGCGCGAGCGTTTCGCGTTCCTTTTTCAGCGCCCTGTTGGGATACAGCTGGATGCTGTCGCCGTCGCTGACGCAGTCGAAATTGACGAGCAGCTTGTTCCGCTTGACCGCCTTGTGCTGTCTTGCGAAGCCTGCCGAGCCGAACATGCCCTTTTCCTCGTTGTCAAAAAAGACCACGCAGACCTTGCCGCGCAGCTCCTCCGGCAGCGTCAGCAAAAGCTCAAGCAGCGTCATAACGCCGCTGGTATTGTCGTTGGCGGTGTGCCGGTTGGCTCTGCCGTCGATCACCCACCAGATGCAGAATCCAAGCACAAGATACACCGCGGCTATTGCCGACCAGAACGGCGCGTTCAGGTGGAGCAGCACGACCTCTGCCGCAATGGCGGAAAGAAACATCGGCAGGCAGAGCAGAAGCTGGTAAAGCAAATACCACAGGAGATTGCGCGGCGTAATAAAATTCGGCAGCGGCAGCACCGCGCAGGTGTCATAGTGCGCCGTAAAGATCACGTCCGCCGCATCGGGGTCGCCGACGACAATGTTGTAGCTTTTCACCAACCCCTTTGCAAGCCTGATCTCCGGCTCATACCCCTTTTCGCGCAGGAGCGGGCACAGCCACGCCCAAAACGCCTCCTTCTGCTTCCGGCTCTTTCTGACCTGGAAGCGCTCCAAAACGATCCTTGTCTCTTCTTTCATCGTCTTTCCTCTCTCTCTATCCGACGATATCCGCCGCCGTACCGCGCACGAGCGCGAGCAGGTCGTCCGGCGCAAGCTCGACCTGATGACCGATCCTGCCCGCGCTGACGCATATTTTTTCGCAGTTTTCCACCGACTTGTGGAAAACGGTCGGGTACTGCTTCTTCATCCCCACCGGTGAGCAGCCGCCGCGGACATAGCCGGTGATCGCCGTGATCTCCCGCACCGCGATCAGCTCGACGGATTTTTCGCCCACCGCTTTGGCGGCTTTTTTGAGCTCAAGGCTTTCCGCCACGGGGATCACGAACACATAGATCCCCTTGCTTGCGCCGCGCGCGACAAGCGTTTTAAAGACGCATTCCTCCTTCTGCCCGAGCGCGCGGGCAACGTGCAGCCCGTACTCGCGGTCGCCCTCAGGTCCCTCGCCGCCGTCGTAGGTGTGCGCGGTGTAGGGGATCTTTTTCTGCTCCAGAATGCGCATCACGTTTGTTTTTTCTTCCTTTTTTGCCATCGTTTTCACCTCAAAATATAAACGCAGGTCAAAATGCATGCCAGTCCCAAAAAGACGCTCGCGCTCATCGGCTCGCCGAAGGCAAGGATCCCGACAAAGGACGCGACCACCGGCTCAAGACTCGCCATGATGGACGCCTTGCCGCTCTCGACCCGGGCAAGCCCCCCGGTGTAAAGAAGGTACGGCAGCACCGTCGCCACCAGCACAAGTCCGATTGCGCTTGCCAGCATGGCGCCGTCCGCCAGCCCTGCCGCCAGGGCGGGCAGGTCCGCAAAGAGAAGCGCGCCGAAGCCGGCAAACACGAACGTCCAGAACACCACCGTCATGGCGTCATAGTGCCTGAGTCCGTACCGCCCGAAGATCGAGTAGAGCGCATAGAAAAACGCCGAGCCGACGCCGTACAGCGCGCCTTTCGCCGTCACGCTCAGCTCTCCGCCGAACACGCCGGTGACCAGCGCGCAGCCGAGCAGCGCAAGGAAAAGCGCCAGCAGCTTTTTCTTCGTGATCGGCTCCTTCCATAAAACCGCACTCATAACGACCACCATTGCCGGCGCGGTGTAGAGCAAAATCGCCGACACCGCCAGCGAGCAGAGCTTCTGGGCGTTGAAGTAGCAGAGCGTAAAAAGCAGCACGCTCACGATGCCCGTGCCGAAGAAGATCGGCAGATGCTTCGCTTTCACACGAAAGACGCTGCGGTCAAAGAGCGCAAAGATCAGCGACAGCACCAGAAGCCCGCCGAAATTGCGGATCGTCACAATGTTTGCGGGCGAGAAGCCGTTGTTGAGCAGCCTTCTTGAAAACAGACCGATGCAGCCCCAGGCAGCCGCCGCAAGCAGAATGCAGAGGTAAGATTTGTATTGTTTCATGGTTCCTTCTTCTTTATCTGAGAATGCAGACAGACGCGATGATGCAGCCAAGCCCGGCAAAGACCGCCGCGCTCATCGGCTCGCCGAAAAAGACGATGCCAACCAGCGCCGCCACCGCAGGCTCGAGCGCGGCAATGATCTGTGCGCGGCTTGCCTCAATGTGCTCCATGCCCTTGGTGTAGAGCAGCGCGGGCAGCAGCGAGCCGAAAATCACCAGTCCCGCCGCGTTGAGCGCGACGGTCCCGCTGCTCCAGAGCAGCGGAAGCTCGCCGGCGCTGATCAGAAGCGGCGCTGCCGCCGCCGCGAAAATATAGGACCACATCGTCACGCCGTTGGCGCTGTTGCGCCTGAGCAGGTAAAAGCTGAAAATGCTGTAAAGTCCGTAGGTGATGCCGGAGCCGAGACCGTAGAAAAGCCCCAGCGGCGTGCAGCTCTGTCCGCCGCCGAGGACGCCGGTGACCAGCGCGCAGCCGAGCATCGTGAGTCCCAGCGCCAGCCCCTTCTTTTTTGTCAGCGGCTCTTTGAGGATCAGCACGCTCAGAACGACAACGACCGCCGGCGCGGTGTAAAGCAGGATCCCCGCCACCGCCAGCGAGCACTCCGCCTGACAGTGCATGTAAAAATAGGCGGAGCCGAGCGTGCTGAGCACGCCGTTGCCGAGGTGCAGCGGGATATCCTTTTTGGTGATGCGGAACGCGCCGCGATCCGTCAGGGCGAAAACGCACACCAGAAGCAGCGCCGAGCCGATGCAGCGCAGCGCGGCAATGCTGTTTTCGCTGATATTCGCCGCGCTCAGGTGACGCGTAAAGAGTCCGATGAAGCCCCACGACACGCCGGCGGCGATCAGCTCGAGATAGGCAACGGTCTTTTTGCTCATTTTTTCTCTTCTTTCCTCAGTTCGATGATCCGGTCGCGCAGGATCGCGGCATACTCGAACTCGAGCATTTTGCTCGCCTCCTGCATTTCCTTTTCCAGCTTGCGGATCTGCTCGTCGCGTTCGCGCTCGGAAAGCTTCCTCTGTCCGCGGCGGCGCGCTGATTCCTCTTCCTTTCTGGAGATCTCCAGCACCTCCCGGATGTCCTTCTTCACGGTCTTCGGCACGATGCCGTGCGCCTTGTTGTACGCATCCTGAATGGAGCGCCTGCGCTCCGTCTCGTCGATGGCGCGGCGCATGGAGGGGGTGACCGTGTCGGCATAGAGCACGACCAGACCGTCCGCGTTTCGCGCCGCGCGGCCGATGGTCTGCACCAGCGAGGTCTCGCTGCGCAGAAAGCCCTCCTTGTCCGCGTCGAGAATGGCGACCATCGAGACTTCGGGGAGGTCCAGCCCCTCGCGCAGAAGGTTAATGCCGACGAGCACGTCGAACTCGCCGAGGCGCAGATCGCGGATCAGCTCCATGCGCTCAAGAGTCTCGACATCGGCGTGCATGTAGCGGACCTTCACGCCGGCGCTGCGCAGATACGCGGTCAGATCCTCCGCCATTTTTTTCGTCAGTGTGGTGACGAGCACGCGCTCATCGCGCGCGCTGCGCTCGTTGATCTCGCCCAGCAGATCGTCGATCTGCCCCTCGACCGGGCGCACCTCCACGCGCGGATCAAGCAGTCCCGTCGGGCGGATCACCTGCTCGACGATCTGTCCGGCGCGCGTTTTTTCGTACTCGCCCGGCGTCGCCGAGACGTAGATGCGCTGATGCACGCGCTGTTCAAATTCCTCGAACCTGAGCGGGCGGTTGTCGAATGCGCAGGGGAGGCGGAAGCCATACTCCACCAGGCTCTCCTTGCGCGCGCGGTCGCCGTTGTACATCGCGTGCACCTGCGGCAGCGTGACATGGCTCTCGTCCACAAAAAGCAGGAAATCCTTGGGGAAATAGTCGATGAGCGTCAGCGGCGGCGAGCCGGCGGGACGGCCGGAAATGACGCGGGAATAGTTCTCGATGCCCGTGCAGTAGCCAAGCTCGCGCATCATCTCAATATCGTAGCGCGTGCGCTGGTGAATGCGCTGCGCCTCCACCGCCTTGCCGAGGTCGGTCAACTGTTGTTCGCGCTGGGCAAGCTCCTGCTCGATCTGAGCGATGGCGCGCTCCATTTTGTCCTTCGTCGTGACATAGTGGGACGCAGGGTAGATGGCGATATGCTGAAGCGTGCGCGTGACCACGCCCGTGACGGGGTGAAACTCGGAAATGCGCTCGATCTCATCGCCGAAAAACTCCACGCGCACCGCCTTATCGCGGTAATAGGCGGGATACAGCTCCACCGTGTCGCCCCGCACGCGGAAGCGGTTGCGCTCAAAGGCAACGTCGTTGCGCTCGTAGCGGATCTCGATGAGCCTGCGCAGCAGCGCGTCGCGCTCCATCGTCATGCCCGGGCGCAGCGAGATCATCAGCTTTTCAAAATCCTCCGGCTCGCCGAGACCGTAGATGCAGGAAACGCTCGACACCACGATCACGTCGCGCCGCTCGAGCAGCGCGCAGGTCGCGGACAGGCGCAGGCGGTCGATCTCCTCGTTGGTGGAGGCGTCCTTGGCGATATAGGTGTCCGTATGGGGGATATACGCCTCGGGCTGATAGTAATCGTAGTAGGAGACAAAGTATTCCACCGCGTTTTCGGGGAAAAACTCCTTGAATTCCGCACAAAGCTGCGCCGCCAGCGTCTTGTTGTGCGCAAGCACCAGCGTCGGGCGCTGGATCTGCTCGATGACCTTCGCCATCGTAAATGTCTTGCCGGAGCCGGTCACGCCGAGCAGCACCTGCTCGTCAAGCCCCGCTTTTACGCCCTGCACCAGCTTTTCGATCGCCTGCGGCTGATCGCCGGTGGCGTCAAAAGGAGCATGCAGCTTAAAATCCATTGCTTTTCCTCCTCACGGCAGAAGTCCGTTGTCGTGCAGCGAAACATAATCCTCGTCCGCCACGATGATATGGTCGATGAGCGGGATCCCCACCGCGCGCAGCGCATCCCAGAGCGCAAGTGTGGTCGTGTTGTCGTCCGGCGAGGGCAGCGCAATGCCGCTTGGGTGGTTGTGCGCGAGAATGACCGCGCTCGCGCCGCATTTGAGCGCATTTTCCACAAGCCGCCGGGTGTTGATGTTCACCGCGTCCACGCCGCCTTCGGCGATGCGGCAGCAGGCGAGCAGCTTCCCCTTTGCGTCCAGACACGCTTCGTACAGCTCCTCGCGCCTCATGCCGAAAAAGAGGTCCATGAAATATCGCCCTGCCTGCTCCGTGGAGTTGAGGATAACCTCTTTCGCCGTCGGCTTCGTGCGCACACGGCGGTACAGCGGCATCCACAGCGCAAGCAGCGTTGCGGCGTTTTTGCCCATTCCCTCCACTTCTTCAAGCTCCTCAACCGTCGCGGAAAAAACGCCGTCGAGCGAGCCGAAGCGCTCCATCAGACGGTGTGCGACCGGGTTTGTGTCCCGGCGCGGGATCGCATAATAAAGCAGCAGCTCCAGCACCTCATGATCGGCAAATGCATCCAGTCCGTGCATGCGGAACTGTTCTTTTTTGCGCTGCCTGTGCCCGTCGTGTACTGCCACTGCCGTTTCCTCCCACCCTATTGCTTTTTTTCTCCGGGAATGTTATATTTTATCATGCTTTTCTATCTGTTACAAGCTGTTTTTTCTGCTAAAAACCGCTCATCCGAGCGAGGAGGTGCCCCTATGAAATTTGTGTCATGGAATGTCAACGGTCTGCGCGCCTGCGTCAACAAGGGTTTTCTTGATTTTGTCGCCGCCGCGGACGCCGACGTGCTCTGCCTGCAGGAGACGAAGCTCAAGCCTCATCAGATCGCGCTTGATTTGCCTCAGTACCACATCTACTGGAACAGCGCGGATAAGCCCGGCTACTCCGGCACCGCCGTTTTCACCAAGCAGGAGCCGCTGAACGTCACCTATGACTTCGGCGAGGAGCTCCACCGCCACGAAGGGCGCGTCATCACCTGCGAGTATCCCGATTTTTACCTTGTGTGCTGCTACACGCCCAACTCGCAGGACGAGCTGCGCCGCCTTGCCTACCGCATGGAATGGGAGGACTCCCTGCGCGCGTATCTGTGCGCGCTCGACCGGGTCAAGCCCGTGATCTACTGCGGGGATCTGAACGTCGCGCACGAGGAGATCGACCTCAAAAATCCAAAAACCAACCGTTTTAATCCCGGTTTCACGGACGAAGAGCGCGGCAAAATGACGGCGCTGCTGGACGCCGGCTTTATCGACACGTTCCGCACGCTCTATCCCGACCGCACCGACGCGTATTCGTGGTGGAGCTACCGCGCCGCCTCGCGCGAGCGGAACGTGGGGTGGAGGATCGACTACTTCATCACCTCCGCGCGCCTGCGTGAGCGTATTTTCGACTCCTGTATCCTCTCTGAGGTCATGGGCAGCGACCACTGCCCCGTGATGCTTGTAACCAACGATTGACAAAGAAGGGGTTTTATGAGCGATTCCAATATGCGGAACATGACGGAGGGCAGCGTGCCGCGGCATCTGCTCCTCTTTGCGCTGCCGATGTTCGCCGGCAGCGTCCTGCAGCAGCTTTACAACATGGTGGACAGCTGGGTCGTCGGCAACTATGTCGGCGACGGCGCGCTGGCGGCCGTCGGCGCGTGCTACCCCGTGTCGTTTCTCATCATCTCGCTTTTTATGGGCGTTTCCACCGGCGGCACCGTCGTCATTTCCCAGAATTTCGGCGCAGGACGGCTGCAGGAGGTGCGCGACGCCATCGACTCACTCTACACCGCCCTTCTCTGCGCCGCCGTACCGGTGACGGTGCTGTTTCTGCTGCTCACCCGCACGATCCTCGCGCTGCTGCACGTGGAGGCGTCGTACTATGACGAGGCGCGCATCTATCTTCTCATCGTCAGCGCGGGCATGATCGGCACCGTCGGCTACAATGCCAACGCCGGTATTCTGCAGGGACTCGGCGACAGCAAAACGCCGCTGCTGTTTCTCTCCGTCGCCGCCGTGCTCAACACGGTCCTCGACCTTCTTTCCGTGCTGGTGCTGCACATGGGCGTTGCGGGCGTCGCGCTCTCAACGGTCATTGCGCAGCTTGTGTCCTGGCTTTTCGGCATTTTCCATATCAACCGCAAGTACCCTGATTTCGCCGTCCATCCGCTTCGCTTCCGCTGCAAAAAGGAGATCCTTCTCGCTGTGCTGCGCATCGGTCTGCCCACAGGGCTTCAGCAGGCGACGGTCGCCTTCGGCATGATCTTCTGCGTCGCCAAGATCAACTCGTTCGGCGAAGCCTACACCGCCAGCTATAACGTCGGCAACAAGATCGATAACTTCGCCTGGCTTGCGATCCAATCGCTTTCCATCGCCGTTACGTCGTTTGTGGGGCAGAACGTCGGCGCGGGGAAGTATGAGCGCGCCCAAAAGGGCATCCGCACGGTCATTGTGCTGGTTTTGCTCTGCTGCGCGCTCTTTATGGCGATCATCCTTCCGCTGCGCCACGAGATCGTCGGCTTTTTCTCCAAAAATTCCGATACCATCAAAGCCGGCGGCGAGTACCTGTGGTTCATCATGTGGGGCTATCCCATGCTCGCGGTGATGTTCTGCCTCAACAGCGCCATGCGCGGCGCAGGCGAAAGCTTTTTCCCCATGGTCTGCACGATCTTCAGCATGATCGTCACGCGCCTGCCGCTGCTTTATTACATCGCCGACCGCTACGGTCCGCAGAATATGTACCTTTCCTATGACATCGGCTGGGCGATCGGCTTTGCCGCCGTTCTGATCTACTATTTCTCCGGGCGGTGGAAGCGCCGCG
>JAEDKW010000072.1 GCA_016295615.1 Oscillospiraceae bacterium
TCCGCGGCAAGGCGCAGCTTTGCCTCCATCGAGCGCGCGTCCTCGAACCACACCACGTGCTCGCGTCCCGAGCGCGGCGTATAGTAGAAATACGGCGCCTGCGACACCTCGTCGTAAAAAATCTCCGCACCGTACTGCACGGCGAGCTCCACCGCGCGCTTGGGCGAAAGAGACTCCGCCTTGCTTGCCCCCTGCTGGAACGGAAGCGTCCAGTCATAGCCGTAGAGCGGAATGCCCATGAAGATGTTTTCGGGTGGGATCTCCGTGACGGCGTAGTCGAGCACCGCGCGCACCTGCGGCAGCGGCGCGACCGCCATCGGCGGACCGTAGGTGTAGCCCCACTCGTAGGTCATGAGAAAAACCGCGTTCGCCGCCTGCCCCAGCAGCGCATAGTCGTGCGACTCGTAGAGAAGTCCCTGCTGCTCCGCGCTCGTCTTCGGCGCGAGCGCGACGATGACGGGGTAGCCCAGCGGATTGAGCCGGTCGCGCAGCTTTGCAATGAACGCGGCGTAGGCCTCGCGCTCCTCGGGATAGACAAATTCAAAGTCCACGTCGAGACCGAAGTAGTTTTTGCGCCGCAGATTCTGGATGATGGATAAAATGAGCCGCTCCTGCTTTTCCTCGCTCGCGAGCAGCACGGAGGAGCGGTCGTTGGAAAAGCTGCCCTCCTCCGTCAGCGTGGAAAGATGCATCAGCCCCACCGTGCGGTAATGTCCCGCCGCGGCGAGCAGCTCCGCGTCGTTGAGCGGCAGCAGTCCCCCGTCCGCCGAGATGCCGTAGGTGAACGGCGTGAGGTATGTCAGGTACGGCAGCGTCGCGTCGAGCTGCGCAATGTCGATGTAGGGATAAGCGTAGCCGTTGACACCGAAGGTACCGAGCTTACTCTCCTGCTCATACTCGATGACAAGGATATCGCCGCTGCGCACCGTTGGCAGACCCTGGAGAAAAAAGTTGTTGCGGTACAGCGTCAGGGTGCTGACGCCGTACTGCAAAGCGATGGAATAGATGGTCTCCCCCGCGGAGACGGTATGAATGGTCTTGGGAAAGCGGATGACGAGCGTCTGCCCGACGGCAAGCCGCGCGTCGAGGGCAAGCCCGTTGTCGGCAGCGAGCAGCGCCGGTACGACGCCGAACTGCCCCGCGATCCCGGAGATCGTATCGCCGCTTTTTGCAACGTAGATTTGCATGGTACATCACCTCTGCCTATACTATGCAGCCGCGCTTCCTTTTAACCCAGCGCCACGTCGAGCACCATCATCACAAGAAAGCCGCCGATGAAGCCGCACGTTCCCGCGCGCGAATGCGCCTGCGGCACCAGCTCCTCCACCACGACATAGAGCATCGCGCCGGCGGCAAAGCTCAGAAACCACGGCATCAGCGCGCTCACGCCGGCGGCGGCAAGCACCACTGCAATGCCGAACAGCGGCTCCACGATGCCCGAGAGCATGCCCACCGTGAACGCGCGCAGCCGGGAGTGTCCCATCTGGCGCAGCGGCAGCGAGATCGCCGCGCCCTCGGGAAAGTTCTGGATGCCGATCCCCAGCGCCAGCGCCGAAGCGGCGGCAAGACCTTCTCCGCCCGAAGCGAGTGCAAACGCCAGTCCCACCGCCATCCCCTCGGGGATGTTGTGAAGCGTGATGGCCATGGTCAAAAGCGCGTTTTGTCTCGACGCGCCGTCGAGCGTCCTTTTGGAAAGCTTGGGGCAGATATCGTCAAGCACCCCCAAAAATATCATGCCGAGCAGGATCCCCGCCGCGGCAGGCAGCCACGCGGGGAAAAAACCGCCCTCCGCCTGTTCGATCGCCGGCAGCAGCAGGCTCCACACGCTCGCCGCGGTCATCACGCCGGCGGCAAAGCCGATGAGCGCCTTTTGGAATGCCGCGCCTGTCTCTTTGGCAAAGAAAAACACCATCGCCGCGCCCAGCGTCGTCATCAGGAAGGTAAATCCCGTGCCGAGTGCGGCGTATCGGAAAGATTGCATCATGTAAGCGATCAGCGCCTTCACTTTAATTCAGGCGTTTCACCGCCTGTATGACAGTATAAGCAGCGCCGCGGCAGGGGGTGACTTTGCCCGCGCCGCGGCGAAACGCGCAAAAAAAGCCGGCCGCTTCCGCAGCCGGCTCATTCGCCCTCATCCAATCCTTCGAAAAAATCATCATAGGAACAGTTATACAGTCTGCGAAGCTCTACAATGACGCTTGCTCGGATATTCAGTTCCCCTGCCTCATACTTTTCATACGTGCTGCGTCCGATATCGCAGCCGCGGCGCTGAAGCTCGGCACACAGCTTCTCCTGCGACAGCTTTGCTTTCAGGCGCAATCGCCGCAGATTGTCACCCATATTCAAATCCCGCCGGATCTTCTGCTCCATAACATCACCTCATTCAGCGCTGACCGATACCGGTTGCAGTTGAATTCAGTTTATGTTATTATTCCTGTAAATATTGACCGCTATGCTGGTCAGAAATGGAGGCTATCGCATGGACGAACTGTATCAAAACCTGTACTTTCACCTGTTTAACCGGATCACCGACGCACTCGCAGCAATGGAGCAGCAGGACTTCGGCACGGCAAGGGATATTTTGATTCGCGCGCAGCAAAGCGCCGAGGAGCAGTACCTGAACACAGACGGTTGAGCGCACGAAAAAGTCTTTGTTTTCAGGCGTTTCGCCGCACTCAACTGCCGGTTGGTTGCAAAACCACGGCGGATTTGCTATGCTTTTTCCGAGGTGATACCATGGACGCAATCAAAACCGGCACTCTGATCGCTCAGGCGCGGCGAGAAAAGGGCATGACGCAAAAGGAGCTTTCCGAGCTGCTGCACGTCACCGACCGCGCCGTGAGCAAGTGGGAGCGCGGGCTGAGCTTTCCCGATGTTTCTCTGCTCGAACCGCTTGCCGGGGCGCTGGGTCTGACCTTGACCGAGCTCCTTGACGGTGAGCGTGCAGCGCTTGCACCCGAAACGGATGAGCGACCGCTGCGCGAGATCTTGCAGCTCTCCAAAGCCGCGCTGCGGAAAAAATCGACGAAGCTGAAGCTGCTTTCCGCCGCCGCGGGCATTCTCGCGCTGATCCTGCTCGGAATGGGCGTGTACCGCATATGGAACGCGCCGAGCCGCCCCGCGCACGCAAACACGCTCAAAAGTATTTCACTCACGCAAAAGGAAAAGACGCTCGCGGAACTCTCCAACAGCAGCGCGCTCAAATACCGCTATACGCTGACGCAGGACGTGCAGAGCGTGCGCGCCGTATATGAGGTGTGGACGGAGGAGGGAAAGATCGACAAGGGCGATCTGTGGCGGCACGTTACGCCGACAGATATTCCGCTAAACTACCGTGGGACGTTTCTCTTCGGCTGCAAGCTCTTCAACGCATTTGGCTATGACGGCAAGGACGCGGAAGACCCGCATATTGAGCTGAGCTGGCTGATGCCATCTTTCAGCATCATTGGACAGCCTGTGCCGCTGCCGCGCGAAGCCCCGGGCATCGTACTGTCTAAAGCGTATGATGCGCCGCGCAGAAACGGTGAAGAAGATGCCGCTTTGCTGCTGCTTGTAGAGTTCATGGCGAAAAACAGCTACACCTCCGCGGAGGACGACGCCATGGAGCAATTCGTCTTAACTGCGTCGCGTGACGACGCACCGCCTGTCTCCCCGGGCGGGTACACCGTTGCAATTTGGTTGGAAACTGAACGCAGCACATAAAAAACGCGAACCGAAAAATCCGGTTCGCGTTTTCATTTATGTTTTCGGCTTTACTTCATCAGTCCGCTGACGAGGTCGGTATACTCGCTGGGATCCTCGAGCGGCAGCCCTGCGATGAGCAGCGCCTGGTTGTAGAGGATCTTGACGTAGGTCTCCGCCTTCGCCCTGTCCGTGAGCAGCGCAGTCTCCATCGCCATGACGGCGGGGTGCTTCGTGTTCAGCTCGAGAATGCGGTCGGCCTTGACGGGCATGGGCATGTCGAAATTCTTGAAATACTTCTCCATCTCGAAGCTGAAGCCCTCGCCGGCGGTCATGCACACGGGGTGCGTCTTGAGACGGCGCGAGACCTTCGCATCCTTGATCTTGTCGCCGAGCGTCTCGCGGACGAACTTCATCAGCTCCTCCTTCTCGTCGAGCGTCTCCGTGTCCGCGTCCTCGATGCCGAGATCGCCGTCGACGGCAGAGCGGAAGTCCTTGTCGGCGTAGCTGCGCAGCGCCTGCACGGTGAATTCGTCCGCCTCGCCGGTGAAGTAGAGGATCTCGTAATTCTTATCCTTCAGAAGCTCCGTCTGCGGCAGATGGTCGATCGAGGCGATGTCGCTGCCGGCGGCGTAGTAAATGTACTTCTGGCTCTCCGGCATGCGGTCAACGTACTCACGCAGCGTGGTGAGCTTCTTCTCGGTTGAGGAATAGAACATCAGCAGGTCTTTAAGCCCTTCCTTACGCGTCTCGCCGCCCTCGCCCACGATGCCGTACTCGATGCTGCGGCCGTAGTTCGCATAGAATTTTTCGTAGCCCTCGCGGTCGTCGTTTCGGAACTTTTCAAGATCGGCGCGGATCTTCTTTTCGAGGTTGCCGGCGATGACCTTGAGCTGGCGGTCGTGCTGCAGCAGCTCGCGGGAGATGTTGAGGCTCAGGTCGGGGGAATCGACCACGCCGCGCACGAAGCGCAGATACTCCGGCAGCAGCGCGGAGCACTTATCCATGATCATCACACCCGCGGAGTAGAGCTGCAATCCCTTTTCAAAGTCCTCGGAGTTGAAGTTGAGCGGCTTCTTGCCCGGCACGAACAGCAGCGCCTTGTAGGTCACGCTTCCCTCGGCGGAGACGGTGATGATGCGCTGGGGCTTGTCAAACTCGCGCGTGAGCTCGGAGTAGAACTTCTGATACTCCTCGTCGGACACGTCGCTGCGCTTGCGCTGCCACAGCGGCACCATGGAGTTGACGGTGGTCAGTTCCTCGACCGTCTCGTACTCGGGCTTGTCCTCCGCGCTGCCCTCCTTCACCTTCTGCACGGGGGTGAGCATGCGGATGGGGTAGCGGATATAGTCGGAATACTTCTTGACGAGGGAATAGAGCCTGTAATGGTCGAGATACTCGCTGTACTTCTCGTCCTCGGTGTCGTCCTTGAGGTGCATGATGACGTCGGTGCCGACGCCGTCCTTTTCGCACACGCCGACGGTGTAGCCGTCCGCGCCGGCGGACTTCCATTCATACGCCTGCTCAGCTCCGTACTTCCTCGTGCGCACGGTGATGTCCTGCGCGACCATGAACGCGGAATAGAAGCCCACGCCGAACTGACCGATGATGTCGATGCCGGCGTCCTCCTTCTCCGCAGTCTCCTGACGGAACTTGTACGAGCCGGAGGAGGCGATCACGCCGAGGTTGTTCTCAAGCTCCTCCTTGTCCATGCCGATGCCGTTGTCGGACACGGTGAGGCTCCTTGCGTCCTTGTCGACGCTGATCTCAATGCGGAAGTCGCCGCGGCTGAGCCCCACCTTGTCGTCCGTGAGGGACAGGTAGCAGAGCTTGTCGATCGCGTCCGACGCGTTGGAGATGATCTCGCGCAGGAAGATCTCCTTGTGCGTGTAGATCGAGTTGATCATCAGGTCGAGCAGGCGCCTGGATTCCGCCTTGAACTGTTTCTTTGCCATGAAAAAACACTTCCTCTTAAAAATTTGAGTACAGTATAGCAGAAAAACCGCCGCGGCGCAACTTT
>JAEDKW010000073.1 GCA_016295615.1 Oscillospiraceae bacterium
AAAAAGTCATCGCTCATTCACTCCGTCGCTCCTCCTTTCCAAATCGCAACCGCTTCGCTGGGTTGTGATTTGGTTTTGGACGCAGACCTAAAAGCCTGCACCTCGAAAGTGTTCACGCTTTCCACGTCGGAGCAAGCTGCATATCACTTGCTCCGACTTTTTGCGGTGGAGTATCAAGGCGTGTTTTTTCCTTCCTTCGCGGTCTTCATACCGACTGAGGCGATCCGTTTCATCGGTTTTATGGAGCACAGGCAGACCAGGAGCGTCAGCATATCCGCAGCGGGAGGGCGTGCAGCATCGGAAAGAGCACGCCGGGCAAAGCGCCCGCGGTTCCGGAAAAAGCGCTTCCCTTTTTCATGAGCAGAAAAGGAGCTGCGCAAAATTCTCATTTTGCCGCAGCTCCTTGATTCTTTTATCCGTTTATCCGTTTTGCATATTCCTGCGTGATCGCTTCCTCAGCCGCCGAGATACGCCCGCTTGATCGCCGGAGAGCTGAGCAGCTCATCGCCCGTGCCGGTCGTGACGATGCGTCCGTTTTCCAGCACATAGCCCCGGTTGGCGACGGAAAGCGCCGCCTGCGCATTCTGCTCAACAAGCAGGATGGTCGTGCCGCTTTTGTGCAGCTCCTGAATGATCGCAAAGATCTGGTCGACCAGGATCGGCGCAAGTCCCATGGACGGCTCGTCGAGCATCATCAGCTTCGGATGTGACATCAGCGCGCGACCCATGGCGAGCATCTGCTGTTCGCCGCCGGAGAGCGTACCGGCGATCTGCCCGCGGCGCTCCCTGAGGCGCGGAAAGCGCTCATAGACGTCGGCGAGCGATTGGGCAATGGTCGAGTTCGGCTGTGTGTAGGCGCCCATCTCGAGGTTCTCCTCGACCGTCATCTGCAAAAAGACGCGGCGTCCCTCGGGGACGAGCGCAAGACCCTTGGCGGGGATCTTGAAGGCAGCCGTCTTTTCGATCGGCTCACCCATAAAGGTCACCGAGCCGGTCTTGCTGCGCAGCAGACCCGCGACGGTGTTGAGCGTGGTGGATTTGCCGGCGCCGTTGGCGCCGATGAGCGTGACGATCTCCCCGTCGAAGACCTCAAAGGAAACGTCCTTGATGGCGTGGATGCTGCCGTAGTAGACATTGATGCTGTCTGCTTTCAAAATAGGTTCCATGCCTTACGCCTCCTTCTTTTTGCCGAGATATGCTTCGATGACCGCGGGATCCGACTGGATATCCTCGGGCGAGCCCTTGGCGATGATGCGGCCGAAATTCAGCACGGCGATGCCCTCGCAGACATTCATCACAAGGCTCATATCATGCTCGATGAGCAGCACCGCGATCTTAAAGGTATCGCGGATCGTGCGGATATTCTCCATCAGCTCCGCCGTTTCCGACGGGTTCATGCCCGCCGCCGGCTCGTCGAGCAGCAGCAGACACGGATTGGTCGCCAGTGCGCGCAGGATCTCCAGACGGCGCTGTGCGCCGTAGGGCAGGCTGCCGGACTTGGCGCCGGCAAAATTCTCCATGTGGAAGATGGACAGCAGCTCCATCGCGCGCTCATGCGCGACCTTCTCTCCCCTGCGGTAGCTTGGCAGGTGGAAGATGCCGCTGGCAAGCCCGTAGGGGATCTGCGAGTCCATCGCAACGGAAACATTTTCCTCCACCGTAAGGTTGGGGAAAAGGCGAATGTTCTGGAAGGTGCGCGCGATCCCCGCGCGGTTGACCTGCGTGGTGTTGAGGTCGTGGATGTCTTTGCCGTTGAGAAGGATCGTGCCGTGCGTGGGCTGATAGATCTTGGTGAGAAGATTGAAGATCGTCGTCTTGCCCGCGCCGTTGGGACCGATCAGACCGGCAATTTCCGTCCGACCGATGGTGACGTTGAAGTTATCCACGGCCTTCAGCCCGCCAAAGGTGATGCCGAGGTCAATACACTCGAGCACCGGGGTCTTGTCTGCGTCTCGCTCGGTGAGCAGTGCAGGCGGACGGGAAACGGGAATCAGCTTGGTCGCCATTTATGTTTCCTCCTTTCCCGCGCCTTTTCTGCGGTTTTTACGGTTTTTGTATTGCTCAAGCATGAGCTTGACCTTGGGATTGTTCGTCGCCAGCATCACGAGGATCAGCACGATCGCATACACGAGCATGCGGTAGTCACCGAACGCACGGGAAACCTCCGGCAGCGCCTGCAGGACGATGGCGGCAATGATGGAACCGCTCACACTGCCCATGCCGCCAAGCACGACGATGACAAGGATCTCGATCGACATGTTATAGTCGAACGACGCCGCCTTCACATTGGCAAAGAAGTGCCCGTAGAGCGTGCCGGCCGCACCGGCGAAGAAGGCGGCGATCACGAAGACCGCGAGTTTGAAATATGTGATGTTGATGCCGATGGATTCGGCGGCGATCCGGTTGTCGCGGATCGCCATGATGGCGCGGCCCTGCTTGGAGCTTTTTAGGTTTGCCATGACGAGGATGGTCAGGCAGACCAGCACAAAGGCATAGGGCAGGAGCTTTTTCGAGTTGGAGTAGATCGCGTTTGTGTTCAGTCCGAGCGCGCCGCCCGTGATATTGAGGTTGGTGATGATGTTTTTGATGATCTCACCGCAGGCAAGCGTCACAATGGCAAGATAGTCGCCCTTCAAGCGCAGCGCAGGAAGACCGACGAGGAATCCGAAAAGCGCGGCAAAGAGCCCGCCGAAAATCATGGAAAGCGGCAGGCGCACCGGCATGGGCAGCACACTGCTCAAGGCAATGGACAGAAGGCAGCCCGTAAAAAGCCCCACCGACATAAAGCCCGCGTGACCGAGGCTCAACTCGCCCAAAAGTCCGACGACCAGGTTGAGGGAAACCGCCAGCACGATATAAACCGAGATCGGGATCAGCATGTTGGAGACCTGACGCGTCAGACCGCCGCCGTAAAGCATCACGGCAACAACGCCGTAAATCACCACGACGACCGCAAGCGTGACATAGTCCCGATTGAGCGGAATGCTTTTTTTGATCTTTTCCATGCTTACACCTTCTCTCTGACGGTCTTGCCGAGAAGACCGCTGGGTTTCACGATCAGCACCAAAACCAGCACGCTGAAAACGATGGCATCCGCCCAAAGGGTGGAGATATAGGTCTTGGAGAACTGCTCGATCAGACCAAGCATGATGCCGCCGAGCATGGCGCCGGGAACGGAGCCGATACCGCCGAAAACCGCCGCGGTAAATGCCTTGATGCCGGGCATGGCGCCGGTCGTCGGCTTGATGTACACATAGGTCATCCCGTAGAAAATGCTGGCAAATGCGGCAAGCGCCGAGCCGATCGCAAAGGTCATGGTGATCGTGCGGTCAACACTGATGCCCATCAGCTCCGCCGCGCCCTTATCCTCCGATACCGCGCGCATCGCCTTGCCGAGCTTGGTCTTATTGATAAAGAGCGTCAGCGCGATCATGATGACCGCGGTGACGGCAAGCGTCAGGATCGTAATGCCGTCGATCGAAATGCCCCCGACCGTGACGGCAGGCAGCGTAATGAGCGACGGGAACGCCTTCTGCTGCGAGCCGAAGGCGATCAGCGCCACATTCTGCAGCAGGTAGCTTACACCGATGGCGGTGATGAGCACGCTCAGCGGGGACGCTTTGCGCAGCGGCTTATAGGCAAAGCGCTCGATCAGGACGCCAAGCAGCGTGCACACCGCGACGCAGAGGAACACGGCAGCCACAGGCGGCATGCCGGCAGTAAGCACGGCGATAATGCCGGTGTAGGCGCCGATCATGATGACGTCACCGTGTGCAAAGTTCAGCATTTTCGCGATACCGTAAACCATCGTGTAGCCCAGCGCGATAAGCGCATAGATGCTGCCGAGGCTCAGACCGCTGATCAGGGTTTGGATAAAGTGTGTCATAGTACCAGTCCTTTTCATGCGGCGTCCTCCGGAGCACCGCTCCGGAGGAACATACCGCACGGGATAATGAGGATGATATCGGACGAAACCGTCCGAGGATTACTGCGCATCAAAGAGGGAGCCGACACCGTCATAGTAGAGGATCGCGCTTGCGGGCTTGTCGGTGTTGCCGTCAGCACCCCAGGTCATCTTGCCGGTGATGCCTTCCACCGTGATCTCGGTCATCACCTGAGCCAGCGCCGCGCCGGAGGTGGTTCCTGCCTTTTCAACGGCGGTCTTGATTGTGTACACGGCGTCATAAGCGTCGGCGGCAAACTGGTCGGGAACGGCATTGTAGGCAGTCTGATACTTTTTAACGAAGGACTGAACGGCGGGATCCGTGGAATCGGCCGCGAACGGAGTGAGCATCAGGACATTGTTGGCGATGCTGGGATCCTGTTCGACCTTGCCGAGAATGCCGTCAAGACCGTCGGCGCCGAAGAAGTAGACGTCGTCAGCAAACTTGCCCTTGGCCTGCGTGAGGAAGGTGGAAGCCTCTTCTGCATAGATGGGCATGAACACGACCTTTACGCCGGAAGCAACGAGGGCGTTGATCTGGGTGGAGAAGTCGGTGTTGGTGGAGGTGGTGAAGGTCTGCGTCTCCTTGATGGTGATGCCGTTGGCCGCGCACTGCTCAGTGAAGGAGTTGTAAAGACCGACGGAATAGTCGTAGTCGCTCTCATAGAAGACACCCACTTCGGTGGCAAGACCGTTTTCCTGAATGTAGTTGGCAGCCGCCGCTCCCTGGAAGGAGTCGTAGAAGCAGACGCGGAACGCCTTGTCGTTGCCGGCGATGCAGCCGTCAGCGGAGCCGGACGGAGTGATGAGCATCACGTCATCTTCGTTGGCAGCCGCCACGATGGAAGCCGTTTCACCGGAGAAGACGCCGCCGAGGGAGACGTCCATGCCCCAGTCCATGAGCTTGCCGTAGGCGTTGACGGCGCTCTCGGGATCGCCCTGAGAATCCTGGAACTGCAGCTCGATCTGCATACCGTTGATGCCGCCGTTGGCATTGATCTCCTCCACCGCGACTTCCGCGCCGTTCTTGACGGAGATACCGTAGTTGGCGTAGCTGCCGGTCAGCGGACCGATGCCGCCGATCTTGATGACGGAATCCGCACCGTCGGCGTCCGTGTTGGCAGGGGTGTCGTTGTTTCCGCAGGCAGCCATGGTAAATACCATGACGGCAGCCATAACAAAGGCAAATACTTTCTTTTTCATGTTGATTCGCTCCTTTTCAATTTGTGATTTAACAGATATTATACAAAAAAGCGACCCCGCCGTCTGACGGAGCCGCTTTGCTGTACCATACGGTTAAGCCTGCACGCTCATCATCGACGGTCTTTGAACGGGAAGAATAATGCCCAGCAGAGCAAGAATAAGGAAAATGGACACCATAACGGTGTCCATAATCATGCTGTTCATTTCGGCGCAGGCAAAGGAAGCCTCTGCACAGAATGCAGACGCGGTCTTGCTGTTGTTGTTCTGAGTGAAACAGCGGTTCATGGCGAGGCTCCTTTCCTTGATTTTCATTCGCAAAGTAAAGCGTTAA
>JAEDKW010000074.1 GCA_016295615.1 Oscillospiraceae bacterium
CACAATAACGAACGGGCACCCGCCCTTGCTTTGGAGGAAACACAATGAAAAAAGCACTGTCTCTTATTCTCGCACTGATTCTGGTCCTTTCCCTTGCTGCCTGCGGCAGCAGCGGCGGCAAGGAAGACCCCGACGCTTCCGCGCAGCAGGAAGAAACCACCACCTTTATCATGGGCATTGACCCGGAGTATCCGCCCTTCAGCTATCTGGACGCCAACGGTGACTACAGCGGCTTCGACGTGGAGATCTGCCGCGCCGCCTGTGAAAAGCTGGGCTGGAATCTTGAGGTTTTCGGCGTAAACTGGGATGACAAGCTGGTTCAGCTGGACGCCGGTGAGTGCGACTGCATCTGGTCCGGCATGACGATCCTGGACAGCATGAAGGAAAGCGGCTATGTCCTTTCCGCACCGTATTACGACAACACCCAGGTCCTGCTGGTGAAGGACGGCAGCGGTTTCACTTCCTCGGCGGATCTCGCCGGTAAGGACGTGGCCGTTCAGCTCGGCACCTCCGGCGAAGCGCTGCTGAACGGAGACCTGTCCGATCTCGCGGCGACCTTTAACAGCGTCGTCACCTGCGACAGCTTCCTCAAGTGCTTCACGGAGCTGGACGGCGGCGCCGTGGACGCCGTGTTTGTTGACCTGCCGGTTGCCACCAGCTACGCCGCAGAGAATGACGGCTTTGTCATTCTGAACGAAAATCTCGGCGCCGAGCAGTACGGCATTGCGTTCCGTTCCGGCGACGCTGAACTGTGCGCCGCCATTGAGGGCGCTGTTGCAGAGCTGGTCGCGGACGGCACCTATGCCGAGATCGCCGAAAAATACCCCGACATCGTAAACAATCTGCTCTTCCTGAACTGATGATGCGCTGCCTGCGGCAAAAACCGGATCTATGAAACCCCGGAAGCGGCAAAACGCTTCCGGGATTTCCTCTGCGCCGGCGACCGCAAAGCGAAACAAAGAGAGGTTTTTCTATGACACTGTGGACAATGATACTCAAAATGAGCGAGGGGTTCGGCAAGACCTGCGCCATCTTTTTTCTGACCCTGCTGTTTTCCCTGCCGCTGGGCATGGTCGTTGCGTTTCTGCGCAGGAGCAAAAATAAGCTGATCTCCAATGCCATGCGCTTCTTCATTGCCGTTTTGCGCGGCACACCCCTGATGCTGCAGCTGCTGGCGGTCACCTACGGACCGTACTACATCACCAAGTCGCTGGACTTTATCAGCATATCTGTCGCTCGCAACAAGCTGATCCCGGTCGTGATCGCGTTTTCCATCAACTATGCCGCCTATTTCGCGGAGATCTACCGCGGCGGCATCGAGTCGATGCCCGTCGGGCAGTATGAGGCTGCCGAGGTTTTGGGCTACACGAAGATGCAGACCTTTTTCAAGATCATTCTGCCGCAGGTCGTCAAACGCATTCTGCCGAGCGTCACGAACGAAGTCATCACGCTCGTCAAGGACACCTCCATGGCGTTTACGGTCTCCTATCAGGAGATGTTTACCATCGGCAAACAGATCGCCAACTCCCAGACGAGCTTTCTGCCGTTCGTGGTGGCAGGCGTGTTCTACTTTGTGTTCAACGCCGTTGTCGACTTTGGAATGGGCAAAGCCGAAAAGGCGCTTGACTACTATCAGTAAGGAGGCTGCGCCGTGATACTCGAAATGAACAACATCCGCAAATCCTTCGGCAGGCTGAACGTCCTGCGCGATATCAGCATGAGCGTGGACGCCGGCGAGGTCGTGTCCGTCATCGGTCCCTCCGGCAGCGGCAAATCAACGCTGCTGCGCTGTGCGACATTCCTTGAGACCGTCGACTCCGGCAGCATCCGTTATATGGGCACCCCCGCCGTCACGACGGATGAGTACGGCAATGCGAATTACGTCTCCCCCGCGGAGCTGCGCCGGATCAAGCAGTACTACGGGCTGGTGTTTCAGCAGTTCAACCTCTTCCCGCACCGCACCGTGCTCAAAAACGTGACGGATGCCCCCATCCACGTGCAAAAGCGCGACAGGGAGGAGGTCCGGGAGACGGCGGCAGAGCTTCTGCGCAAGATGGGTCTTGCCGATAAAGCGGACGCCTACCCCTGCCAGCTTTCCGGCGGACAGCAGCAGCGTGTCGCCATCGCGCGCGCCCTTGCGATGAAGCCCGAGATCCTCTTTTTTGACGAGCCGACCTCCGCGCTCGACCCCGAGCTGACCGGCGAGGTGCTCAAGGTCATCAAGCAGCTTGCCGAGGAGGACATGACCATGGTCATCGTCACCCACGAGATGCCCTTTGCCCGCGCCGTTTCCGACCGCGTCATCTTCATGGACGGCGGCGTGATCGTCGAGCAGGGCGCGCCCGAGAATGTGTTCGGCAGCCCGCAGCAGGAGCGCACAAAGCAGTTCCTGCGCGGCTACGAGCGCTGATGCGCAAGCGCCCCTCCGTTTTATGCCGCGCGCCTTGACTTTTCGGGACAAAGCGGTAAAATAGGGGTATCTTTTTCCGCGCAGCACGCAACCGTACTTATTTGGAAAGGAAGGTTCCCTATGGAAAGAATCAAACCCCGTACGTTATCCGGCTTCATGGAGCTGCTGCCGCAGCAGCAGATGCAGATGGACCGCATTATGGAGACCGTTCGCTCCGTCTATGCGCTCTACGGCTTCACCGCGCTTGACACCCCGATCATCGAGGCGTCTGAGATCCTGCTTGCCAAGGGCGGCGGCGAAACGGAAAAGCAGATCTACCGCTTTACGAAGGGCGACTCTGACCTGAGTCTGCGCTTCGACCTTACTGTGCCTCTTGCCAAGTACGTTGCGCTGCATTATTCCGAACTTTCCTTCCCCTTCCGCCGTTTCCAGGTCGGCAAGGTCTACCGCGGCGAGCGCGCGCAGCGCGGCCGCTTCCGTGAATTCTATCAGGCAGATATCGACGTGATCGGCGACGAGTCCCTCGATATTGCCAACGACGCCGAGATCCCCGCCATCATCTATACGCTTTTCTCCCGTCTGGGTCTCAAGCGATTCCAGATCCGCATCAACAACCGCAAGATCCTCAACGGCTTCTATGCCATTCTGGGGCTGAGCGAAAAATCCGGCGACATCATGCGTACCGTGGACAAGATCGAAAAGATCGGCGCGGATATGGTCCGCGCGATCCTGGTCGATGACTATGCCATCAGCGACGAAGCCGCCGGCGAGGTGCTCCGGTTCATCGCCATTCGCGGCACGAACGCGGAGGTCCTTGCCGCACTGGAGCAGTACCGCGGCAAAAACGAGCTGTTTGACGAGGGCTTGAACGAGCTGAGCACCGTGGTCAGGTATTTGGGCGGCTTCGGCGTACCCGAGGAGAATTTTGCCGTTGACCTCACCATTGCCCGCGGTCTCGATTACTACACCGGCACCGTGTACGAGACGACGCTGCTCGACCACCCCGAGATCGGTTCTGTCTGCTCCGGCGGACGCTACGATAACCTTGCCGAGTACTACACCTCCAAGCAGCTCCCGGGCGTCGGCATCTCCATCGGTCTTACCCGCCTGTTCTATGTTCTCGGCGAGCAGGGCATGCTCAACCCCGACGTGCCCACCGCTCCGGCGGACGCGCTGATCCTCCCGATGACCGAGGATATTTCCGCCGCAGTCGCGCTTGCCACGCAGCTCCGCGCTGCCGGTCTGCGCACCCAGCTTTACACCGAGCCGAAGAAGTTCAAGGCCAGGATGAATTACGCGGACAGGCTCGGCGTTCCGTTCGTTCTCTTCCTCGGCGACGACGAGATCAAAGACGGCGTCGTGAGCGTGAAGAACATGAAGTCCGGCGAGCAGGTCAAGGTCTCTCCCGCAGAGGCGATCGAGCTGGTCAGGGCGTTTGTTGCCCGGCAGAATGCCAACGCGCCCATTCTCGACATCTGATCGGTTGTCCCCTCTGTTTGGACGAAATCAGCCGCCGGCAAAACAGTTTCACCGGACAGAGACTAAAGAAAAACACGAGCAAAGCGAATAAAGCAAGCAGGTCATTTCTCCGAAATGACCTGCTTACTCCGTTTCCGCGCCTGGGCGCGGCAAAAGACAGCTTCGGCATTTCGCCAAAAGCTGTCTCTTTGATCGCTTTTTACTCTTTTTCGCAGCGCTCCAGCACGGTCTTATATCCGTTGGAGCCGTAGGAGAGGCACTTGTTCACGCGCGTGATCGTTGCCGAAGAAACGCCCGTAGCCGCCGAGATCTGGGAAAAGGTCTTCCCTTCGCGCAGCATTTTTGCCACTTCCAGCCGCTGCGACATCGCCCGGATCTCGCCGATGGTACACAAATCGTCAAAAAAGCGGTAGCATTCCTCGACGTCCCGCAGGGAAAGAACTGCCTGGAACAGATGGTCGGTTTCCTCCGATTTCATTTTGCTTTCGTACATAGGTCCTGCCTCCTATTTCGTCGCAGTTTGTTGTCCGTTCGCTTCGCTGCATCTGCTTTTCCCGGGTTTGCAAGATGCCATACCGTGAATTTCATCAAGTCCGATGGATTTTTCTTTTTATCGTATCACACTTTTTCGGACAAAACAAGTTCCCGCTGCGTTTTTTACTTGTGCGCGTTATTTTTTAACCTGTGCCATCGTGCGCTCCAAAAGCTTCACGACCGGCGGCGCGACAAAGGACATGATGACCGCGGTGGCAATGCCCGAGATCACGCGCAGGGTCAGTCCGCCGAACACATAGGCGTAGGAATAATAGCCCTGGATCACACTGTCAAGATACATCACCACGGTGT
The DNA here is from genome assembly GCA_016295615.1 of Oscillospiraceae bacterium. Classification (GTDB taxonomy): domain Bacteria; phylum Bacillota; class Clostridia; order Oscillospirales; family Oscillospiraceae; genus Hominicoprocola. Next base: position 4,736 of record JAEDKW010000074.1, read on the forward strand.
TGAGCGCCGTGACGACCAGCGCCGCGGCGGTGATCGCGCCGACGAGCTGCACGCGGCTGAGGTGATAGCCCTTTTTCTTCATGTAAAGCCCCAGCAGCAGCCCGCGCACCGTGTTCGGAACCAGCCACAGCACGGTCGTCGCCATCAGGCCGTAGGTGAGAAGCTGTTCCAGAAAGCTTCCCAGAAGACCGACGAGCAGTCCGCCGAGCGGACCGAAAAGCATTGCGGAGATGATCAGCGGCAGCGACGCCACCGAAATGTTCATCCACCAGAGGCGGATCGTGCCCACCAGGCACAAAACGACATAGACCGCCGTGAGCATGGCGATCATTACGAGCTTTCGCACCGTAAGCCGTTCTTTGCTCGCCGGGATCACCACCATGAGCAGCAGCGCAAGCGCACTGACCGCGATGGAGATATAGCCCAGCGTCATCGTTTCCTGTGTCATAACAAAACCCTCTTTCTGTTGTTTTCTGCGGCGCGGCGCAGGAGATCACACAGCCGAAAAAGGGGACAGGAATCCCTCTCTCAGGCGGTGTTGAGCCACGCAGAGAGAGGTTTGTTTCTCTTCCTTTGTGGCAGCGGAATGCGGAAACCACACTGCAAACCCTTCCGGTTTTTCGTCCGGCGAGCAACTTCCCGTCTCGCCGGCACTTTCGGCCTTGCGGCATGAACACATGGTTTCCTACTATGCCAAAGCGCAGCGGTTTTATCGCTGCTTTTTT
>JAEDKW010000075.1 GCA_016295615.1 Oscillospiraceae bacterium
TCTCTCCTCCTAAATGATTTGCGATGTCCAAAAAAGTCTGTTTTTGTCGCTCTTTTTTGGATATATCGCTGAATATACATTTACTTTACACGATTTACATGTCATAGCAAGTACCAGTTAGCCTTTCAATTTGTATGCCAGCAACAATAAAAACGAAATTTCCCGCTCTTTTTTGTGCATTTTTTACAGTTTTTTTCTTTTTTTCTTGTCAGACACTCTGCTGAATCAAGGCACCTCCCTCCTTTCAGACGCCGGCATGTGCCAGTCGTTGACCTGTCCGTTTTTTAACGCCGCTCGTCCTTTCCTATCGCATACAAATCTCCCGGCTGACCTTTTTCCTGCGGAAATCCGTTTTTGCTGCCGTACATATTTCGCACGGCGGCAGGAGCCGTGTGCAGAGGCTCATGAAAATCTATGCATCCGGCGTGCGCTCTATGTGCCGTGCTGAGTACCGTGCTGAAAAAAAGCGAAAGCCGGAACGGCTTTCGCTTTTTATGCTGCTTACATCTTCTCCGGCGCGCCAAGACCGAGAATACCCAGACCGTTACTCAGCACCTGCTTGGTCGCTTCGGCGAGCTTGAGACGCACGGCAATGATGTCGTCCGCCTCGCCCTTGATGCGGCAGGCGTTGTAGAAGCGGTGGAATGCGGCGGCAAGTCGGACGAGATAGCGGTTGATATAGCTCGGGTCGTAGTCGCGCCCCGCCATGCGGATCTCCTCGCTGAAGAGGGAGATTTCCTTGATAAGCGCCTTCTCCTGTTCGCTCTGCGCCAGTGCGATATCAACGTCCGCTGCCCTGGGCGCGGTGTAGCCCTCCTCCGCGAGCGCCTTGAGCAGGCTGCAGATACGGGCATGGGCATACTGGATATAGTAAACCGGATTCTCGCTGTCCTCCCGGACGGCAAGACCGAGGTCGAACTCCATCTGCGTTTCGGGCTTGGCATTGAAGAAATAGCGGCAGGCGTCGACGGGGATCTCGTCGAGCAGGTCGGAAAGGGAGATCGTTTTGCCGGTACGCTTGGACATACGCACGACTTCGCCGTCACGCACAAGCTTGACAAGCTGCATCAGCACGATGTCAAGCCGCTCCGTACCGTTGAGCCCGAGCGCGTCCATCGCGCCCTTGAGGCGGGCAACATGACCGTGGTGGTCGGCGCCCCAAATATTGATGACCTTGTCAAAGCCGCGGATCGCAAACTTATTATAATGATAGGCAATGTCGCCGGCAAAGTAGGTGTAGAAGCCGTTGGCGCGGCGCAGCACGTCATCCTTGAGATCGAGCTTGTCGATCTCCTCGTCCTTCTTGCCGGACTTTCTGAGCTGCTCGCGCGTAATATCGGCGGTACGCAGCCAAAGCGCGCCCTCCTTTTCATAGGTCCAGCCGAGCTTCGTCAGCTCGTCCATCGCCTTGGCGACAAGACCGCTGTTATGCAGCGAGGACTCGAAGAACCACTCGTCAAACTCAATGCCGTAGCGCTTGAGGTCCGCCTTCATCTTGGGAATATTGTACGCAAGACCGAAGTTCGCCAGCGTGTCACGGCGTGTCTGCTCATCGGCGTCAAGCAGACCGTCGCCGTTTTCCGCGCGGTACGCCTCGGCAAGCTCGCGGATATCGTCGCCGTGGTAGCCGTCCTCAGGGAACTCGACGGCGTCCTCGCCCTTGATCAGCTGGATATAGCGCGCCTCGATGCTCTTGGCAAACTTGTCGATCTGATTGCCGAAGTCGTTGACATAGAACTCACGCCACACATCCGCGCCGGACCAGTCGAGCACTTCCGCGAGCGTATCGCCCAGAACGCCGCCGCGCGCATTGCCCATGTGCATGGGACCGGTGGGGTTGGCGGAGACGAACTCGACCATGTATTTCTTGCCCTTGAGACCCTCACCGCGGCCGAAATTCCTGCCCTCGCTCTCAACGGCGGCAATGACGTCGGCATACCACTTCCCGCCGAGGCGGAAGTTCAGAAAGCCGGGACCGGCGATCTCAACCGAGGTGAAATAGGTTCCGTCAAGCTGCATGTGGGAGGTCAGAATATTCGCCACCTCGCGCGGATTCTTGTGCAGCGCCTTGGAAGCAGCCAGGCAGAACGTCGTGGTATAATCGCCGTTGGCGGCATCCTTGGGGATCTCAACGGCGGGGACCGTCGCCACGCCTTCGGGCAGGAGCTTTTCCTGCACGGCTGCGGCATACGCCTTTTGTGTCAGCTCAACGATCTGGTCTTTTGCGCTCTGGATCATGTTCATATGAAATACCTCATTCTTTGGTTTTTAAACAGGAGGAAGCGGTCATTTCCCCGGAGTACGCAATATTTTTTGTAATTATACAATACCGCATGCAGGAAAACAAGGTTTTTCCCGTTTTCTGCAAAAAATCGGGAATTTGTCATATAAGAATATACCACCCTCGCCGTTTCGTCAAGCCGTACAGCGGCAAAAATCCGGCATTCGGGCTTTTCATTTTGTGTATCCTGTGATAGAATATCCGTACAGTCACAAGGAAGGAAAAGGAGGTCGTATCATGCGTATTGCGATTCCCGTCGATCAGGATTCTGTCAGCGCTTCGCTCGGCGCCTGCAGCGCCTTTCACTTTTATGAGGATGACCACGGCAGGATCGTGCGGCAGTTTCTTGTTCCCATGGACGGCAGCGGCACGGACGCCGCGCTCGCCCTTTTGGAGCGCTACGGGATCGACGCGCTCGTCTGCGGCGGCATTGCGCAGCCGGAGCGCGAGGCGGTCGCCGCAGCCGGCATCATGCTCTTTTCCGCCGTCTCCGCTTCGCCCGATGATGCGGCACTGCGTTTTTTGAGCGGCGCCATCGCGTTCGACGAAAGCAACACCTGCAACGCCTGCGGGCACGGGCACGCCTGCTCCATGGACTGCGAAAGCTGCCGCCTCCGCTGAACACACGATTGTTTGAAATGAGCGCAAAAAACGCCTGCGAATGCAGGCGTTTTTGCTGTTTTTTTGTTTGTTGCACCGCACAGCGCAAACGCGCTCCCTCTCACGGCAGAAGCCAGCCGGGAATTTCCTGTTCCTCCGCCGGTACAAACGGCGTGTTCTCCGCTTCATTCGACGGAGTCTCCGCCGGTTCGGAGGACGCCGGGGGCTGCGGCGTCTCCGTTTTCTGCACGGGCTCCGGCTTGGTCGTGGAGAGGTAGTCGGAGCTGACCCAGCCAAACTTGCCGTTCACACCGACAAATGTCCAGCCGCCCTCCTTGGCAGCGCCCTTGACCTCCGTGCCGAGGTCGAGCAGGGTGATGCGGTCATAGTCCGTGCCCGGACCGCTGCGCAGATTGACGCCGTTGGTCGTGTAGTACGTATAATACTTGTCGAAAACGGACTCCGGCGCGACCTGGACCTCCTTGTGTCCGGTCAGATCCAGCCAGCCGACCTTCACCTCGGTTTCGTTATCCGTATTTGTGTCAGATCCGACAACGGGCGCGGAGCCGCTCGGATCCGTTGCCTCAATATCATCGCCCGGAATGCGGTCATCCTCTTCCTGTCCCTCCTGCGCGCCGCCTTGAAGGACAGCGCCGGAGTCATACTGCTCCAGTCTGCTCTGCGCCAGCTTCAGCTCCTTGTTGACCGTACTGAGCCTGACGCTCAAAATCACGCTCAAAACCGCAAGCGCCAGCACGGCGGCGCACAGTCCGATAAAAATGAGAAACAGCGGGTTGTGCCTGGGCGCACTCTTTTGTACACGGCGACCTTCCATATCGTATCCTCCTCGCATTTTCTTTCTTTATTTTTTATTTTACAAAAAAAATTGACAGGATGCAAGCGATCCACACTCAATCTGACGAAAGATTCGGCAAAAAGTTTCATTGCGCAGACGCAGACGGCACAGACAACGACAAGGGGAGCGCGCCATTTTTTCGGCGCGCTCCCCTTGCTTTTATTCTCTGTATTTGAATTTGACGTCGCCGCGGCTCTTTTTCTGGGCGAGGTAGCGCTCGAGAAACTCCTTCGGCTCGGCAGCTTCGAGCTTTCTTGCGCGGCGTTCGAGCACCTCTTTGGGCTTTTCGGTGATCTCGCCGGCGGCCTTGAGCGCTTCCTTCGTCATCAGCGGACCGACCAGCTCGTAGATCAGCACGGAAAACAGGATGATGTTGCGGATCAGTCCGCCGTCCGCGCCGATCGACTGCGCGGTCACGCACATGCCGAGCGCCACGCCGGCCTGCGGCAGAAGCGTAACGCCGAGGTACCTGACGACCTTTTCGCTGCACCCGACCGCCCTGGCGGAAAAGAACGCGCCGAGATATTTGCCGGCGGAGCGGAAGAGAATATAAACGACGCCGACAAGCACCAGCATGCCCTGTGCAAATACCTCCAGACGCAGCTCCGCGCCGCTGATGACAAAGAACACGGCAAGCAGCGGCTGCGACCACACGTCCGCGCGCTTCATCAAATCGTCGGACAGCGGGCAGATGTTGCAAAACAGCGTGCCGAGCATCATGCACACGAGCAGCGAGGAGAAGCCGAGCTTCACCTCGCCGATCTCCACGCTGAGCAGGGAGAGCGCGACCGTCAGGAAAACAAAGCCGATGGTCAGCGACATACGGTTCGTGTTGGAGTGGAACTTTGCTTCCAGCTTCGTGAGCACAAAGCCCGCAAACGCGCCGAGGAGCAGCGAGCCGGCAATTTCAATGAGCGGATTGACCAGGATCGACACAAGACTCACAACGCCGGAGGTCAGCGCCTTGGCAATGCCGAACGAAACGGCGAACACGATCAGACCCACGGCATCGTCCAACGCAACGATCGGCAGCAGCAGGTCGGTCAGCTCGCCCTTCGCCTTGTACTGGCGCACGACCATCAGCGTTGCCGCCGGCGCAGTCGCAGAGGCGATCGCGCCGAGCGTGATCGCCGCCGGCACGGAGAGAATGTCGGGGCGCAGCAGGTGGAAGCCGATGAGCGCGGCATCGACCAAAACCGTCGCAACGAGCGCCTGTATCACGCCGATGACAAGCGCCTGACTCCCGGTCTTTTTCAGCTGCGAGAGACGAAACTCGTTTCCGATGGAAAAGGCGATAAAGCCCATGGCAACATTGGACACGATCCCCAGCTGTTCCACTTCCTCATAACTGCCGAAGCCGAGACCGGAAACGCCGATCCGTCCCAGCACGAACGGACCGATCAAAACGCCCGCGACCAGAAACGCCGTCACATCGGGCAAATGCCAGCGGGAGAACAGCCGCGTCATCAGAAGACCGGCAAGCAATGCAAAGGCGAGATTCAAAAGCGTGTACATAACAAAAATTACCTTCTTCCAAAGCTTTGGCGGAGGGACCGCCCAAAAACGGCATTGTAGTACGCTTCGCGGAAAAAAGCAACTGTTTTTCCTGTTTTTCCGAAAAACCCC